>CAIKFI010000089.1 GCA_903826635.1 uncultured Spartobacteria bacterium
GAAGCTCTTTCTCCGAGGGCTCCTTGTCGGGATCTTCACGAAGCACATTCCAAACCGCCGGATCCTCGGCCCCCAAACGGTAGAGGGCATATCCCCCGGGATGGTAGGGGTAGGCCGCTCGTCTTTGATTGAATAGAGAGATCGCATCCAGGAACCAGACCTCGTTATCCTGAGTCTGTTCGGGGCCGGAGAGGTAGTTGAAATGGGGGGACCACTCCCCGGAATCAACCTGTCCGGGATCAAGGCCGGCCTGAGAAGCCCTTGCCATGGCGTCGGTGAAAGAGATCGGTTCCACGGTATGATTGTCCTTTCTCCACTGATATCCATAGGCTCCCATGCCGATGACCCACTGCTCGGGTCGACCATAAACCATCATGGTCTTCAGCCATCCTTCGAACCAATCCGTATCGGCAAGGGGGCCGGGGTCATCCGGTTCCGAGTTCTCGTCATAAAGCCCGGCAACCATCCTGTCTGCGGACTTGGAGATCTCCTCCAGATCGAACGCATCGAAATCATTCCCCGTGGGAACGGTGAACCAAAGCTGCTTTCCGGCGGAGTGCAGGCGATCGGCCATTTCCCTGATCAATCTTGAAGTCTCGTCCTTGTAGGTGGGATCGAGTTCATTCCACTCCAAGAGAAGTCCCGTGGATCCCGGGGGGAGGCGGGCCATCATTTTGTCAAGGAACGCCGAGCGGTCCGAGGTCGATGATCTTGCCAGCGCCTCGACAGCTTCGGGTTGCCAGTTGTCTCCGTCGAGATTCCTGAGGATCGGCAGGAATCCAAGCCCGCGCCGAACGGCAGCGAGCCTGGCCTTGTCTGCGGGATCTTCCACCAAGGTTCCTTCCACCCCCTTGAGACTAAACCAATCGGTGGCGACATGGGTGAGTTGATCGGCATGCCGGTCCAGGGAAAGCAGCGACACCGGATCCCATGGCGAGACATACCCGAGCATCACCTTGGCGTCCTGGGAGCGGTCCCCTCGGGGGGAGGGAATTCCAGGATTAGCACCGGGCAACTGGAATCGACGCCAATTGTCCCTGGCATCGATCAGGGGCATCTTGGCACTGGGAAGAGCCTTGAATTGCTCGTGGAATTTACGGAGCGTCAGCGGAAGCTTTAGTTGCGGAGCGATCAGGAGTCCCCAGAAGAAATACGCGGTGGCTCCTGTCAGCAGGAGGGCGGCAAGTATGATAGCAACCTGCAGTGCCCGACGACGCACCCCTCGGGGGTCTGAAAAAACGGTTTTTTCCGGCTCGGAAGTCACAGGGGAGATTGGAGTGCGTCTGTCTTAATGCCCTATTGCCTTAAAAATATTCGCGATGTCCGGGGCAGCTCATCTCGTTGAGATTATCATTCTCAAAACGTCCGGTATAGCCGAATAAGCACGCAGCCCTATTCCCACCGATGAAGCGTAGGCACAGGCGTGCAGCCTCCCCCGTCAACTTGCTACCATTCATCCTGCTGGCGGTTCTGTGAAATGGTTTTCGATGGCCCTGATCACCTGCTCGACGGGAAGTCCGATGACATTCTCAAACGACCCCTCAACCCTCTCGATGAGGCGTCCATCATCCTCTTGAGCGGAGTAGCTCCCGGCCTTGTCCAAAGGGTTGATCTCCCTCACGTAGGAGGCGATCGTTGCGGCGTCCAAACTGCGGAAGGAGACGCGTGTCGACTCCACGAATTGACACCTCGCCGGGTTCCCGCCCCGGATGAGACACACCCCGGTGAGCACCTCATGCACCCTTCCCCCAAGCTTGGAAAGCATCTCCGCTGCCTGATCGAGATTGTCCGGCTTCCCCAGAACCTCACCATCCAGAACCACGACGGTGTCCGCTCCGATCACCAGTTCCCCGTGCCTGCCGGAGGCGATCGACTCGGCCTTCATGAGCGCGTTGCAAAGAACAAGATCACGCGCCGGAAGCCCGCTTTGGATCTCCTCCACATCGGCCGGACAGATCACCACCTCGAATCCGGCGGCAACCAGCAAGTGGTGTCGTCGGGGGGAAGCCGACGCCAGAACCAAACGGCGGGGAAGAGGTCCTTTTTTCAGTGTTCTCTAAATCAGATGATCCGTATCATGGAACCCCACATCCTCGCGGATCGATTCCAGTTGGCGACGGGCGCGACTGGGGGAATGGGGACGATTACGCACCCTGAAGATCACGCTGGCAATGACAGGGGCCAGCACAAGAACGCCGGCCACCAGGAGCACACCTCCGACACGCCGGCGGGAGTCCTCCGAAATCCTGCCTGCAATCAACAGACCGAGTCCGACTCCGGCAGCGCCCTGTGAAAGACCGATCGTCCCGCTGACGGGAAGATTCTCTGAAAATTTGTTGAGGGAAATCTGTGACATATCCTGCATCACTACTCCTCCGGAAGCCTTGGTGCAACTCGGAATCACCTCCTTTTTTGCCGAAATTCACTGTGTCGCCCCCTTCTCCGCCTTGCCACACACCGGGCTCTCGGGTGTCATGGCGGCGTGAACATGACTTGCCGCGCCCTTGGTGTTGATCCCGGATCCGCACGTATTGGATTGGCTCTGAGTGACGAAATGGGGTTTATGGCCCACCCGCTGAAAACACTGGCGGTCAGGGGCAAGGATGCAGTGTCGGCCCTCGCCCTGAGCGCGGCGGAAATCGCCGCCGTCGCTTCTGAAAAAAATTCCCCCGTCATCGTGATCGGACTGCCCAGGAACATGAATGGAAGCTATGGTCCCTCGGCAGAGAAGAGCCGCGCACTGGCAGAGGCTGTCGCGCCGCTCACCCAAGCCCGGGTCCTGCTCTGGGACGAGCGTCTCACCACGGCAGCGGCAACACGTCGCCTCCATGAGGCAGGTCTTGATAGCCGCGCCCAACGGCAGATCATCGATCAGGCGGCCGCAGTCCAGATCCTTCAGGACTGGCTGGATTCCAACTCCTCCGCGCCGTGATGACATCCCGGCCAATCCCGCAGCCCTGATGAATCTGCGCCTTCTGGTGGCCTACGATGGAACGGCCTTCCGGGGATGGCAGAGCCAACCGGGAGGGAACACGGTGCAAGATACGCTCGAGGCGGTGATCGCCAAGATCGTCGGGGAACGTGTCGTCATCTATGGCTCGGGTCGCACGGATGCCGGTGTCCATGCCCTCGGTCAAACGGTCACCTTCGCCCTCTCCCCGGCACAGGTTGAAGGAATCGGACGGTTGATCGAATCCTCCCGCTGGGTCGCCGCCTTGAACGCCTCCCTGCCCCCCGAACTTCGTGTCCTGAAGGCCTCCAGAGCGGCGAAAGACTTCGAGGCCCGCTTTTCGGCAACGGGGAAGGTCTACCGTTATGATCTCTGGCACGGTCCGGTGTTACCTCCCCATCTGCACAAGCGGGCATGGCATCTTTTCGGCAATCTTGACCGGGAGGAAGTCCGGCGCCTTGCGCTTGCGCTCGAGGGCACCCATGACTTCCGGGGCTTCTGTGCCGACTCGGGCTCGCTACCCAAGAGCACGGTGCGAACCATTCGGCGCATTGCCATGCGGGAGCGTGGCTCAGGGATTTCCCTTGTATTCGAAGGCGAGGGATTTCTCTACAGGATGGTGCGGATGATGGTCGGGGGTATGATCCGTGTGGCTCAGGGAAAAGAGGAACGTGAGATTTTCCTAAAGCGCCTCGAGGCCGGCAAGCCATGGCCCACTCCCGCCATGGCCCCTGCCGAGGGCCTTTATCTTGTGAAAGCCCTCTACGGGAAAAAGGGGGTCTCGGTCAGATCACCTATCCGGGGAGAGAGCAGGGAAGCTTTCCCTGCGACTTGATCCCCCGCACGCTGATGGTAGCCTCATGCGCGTGCCGCACATTCCGATCCGCATCTCTCAGCATGGACCGATCGACGCGACGCCTCTTGCCCTGATTCCAGCTCTTGTCCTGGCGGCCATGCTATTGCCGCTAACAGTCCTCCATGCCGAACTCACGGATGCGGAGAAAAAGACCTCCTTTCTCAACAGCCAATCCAAAGGCAAAGAGTCCAATCTCTCTCCATCGTCTCACTCTTCTCATTCCAAGGCCTTCCCATCCAAAACTCCTTCTAAAACGCCACCCCCCAAGTCTTCCTCCAAGTCTTCCCAAGGGAAAAAATCCTCACCCGGATCGAGTTCGTCGAAAGGCTCCGATCAGAACGCCGCCAAGCACTCCTCTCCTCACTCCAAGACGCACCATCGTCCTCATTCCGGCCAAGCCCAACACGCTCACCCGCAGAGCACTTCAGAAAAAACCTCCCCATCGATCTCCGCCTCCGCCTCCGCCTCGGGCTCAGGCCCTCGGGCCGACACCCTGAACCCTACGACTCTCTCCTCGCAGGCCCTGAACCATCAGTCGTCGATCCCACAGACGGTGCCCGCCCACGCCTCACCCTCTCTTCCCACCACACTCCCATTACCCCGGGGTGCGAATCCTTCGGCACCGATCACGATCGAGAAATCCGGAGTCGAGACGGCACAGGGACTGGAGCCCGTCCCGGCACAGCAGTCCCCTCGCCACGGCTGGGACTGGCTCTTCGGCCCGCGGAAAAGTTACACCTACCTGAGCCCCTCCGTCCGGGCAGCCATCGATCGGGCTGCCGTTCGCAGGGGACGCTGGAAATACATCGTTGTCCACAACAGCGGCACACGGGAGGGGAATGCTCGGATCTTCGACATCTACCACCTCCGGGTCCGCCACATGAAGAATGGCCTCGCCTACCACTTCGTGATCGGTGACGGTCACGGATCGGGAGACGGCACCGTCGAGATCGGTCACCGGTGGACGGCTCAACTCAACGGTGGACATGTCGCGAGCGACTACCTCAATGACATTGCGCTCGGCATTTGTCTGGTCGGCGACTTCAACCGTGACCTGCCCACCAAGGCGCAGATCGGAGCACTTGACGAGTTGGTCGGCTATCTCCGGGACCGGGTCGGGAAGTCTCAGGGGCGCAAGGCCATCGTCCACGCCCACAAGGAGATCAACCCAAAGCCCACCGACTGCCCCGGAGACCGCTTTCCTTACAGCTGGCTTCATGCGAGGTTCGGGAATGCCCATTGATTCCCCGACATCTCAGGCCCCTGACAATCCATGAAAATCGGCATTACGGGCGGCACCGGTTTCATCGGTGGGGCAGTGAAGCGTGCGGCGCTTGCACACGGGGACGACGTGCTCCTCTTCAGCCGCCGTCCGGGGAAGGAACGAAGGGCTTTTTCCTTCACGGAACCGCTGGACGTCTCAGGATGCGAAGGCCTGGTGCATCTGGCGGGTGAATCGATCATCGGTCTGTGGACCCGGGAGAAGCGTCGAAAAATCATGGATAGCCGCGTTGAGGGAACTCGGCGCCTGGTGGAGGGGATCGCGGCGGCGACCGAGAGGCCCAAGGTGCTCGTGAGCGCCTCGGCCATCGGCTATTATGGGAATACCGGAGATACGATTGCCGACGAAGACTCCCCCGCGGGCACGGGATTCCTGGCGGAGGTTGCCCAGGCCTGGGAATCGGAAGCCCTGAAAGCGGAGAGCTTGGGAATCAGGGTCGTGCTCCTGCGGATCGGATTTGTCCTGGGACGTGACGGGGGTGCCATGCAACTCATTAAGCCGGTCTTCAAGGCCGGACTCGGGGGCAGACTTGGATCTGGCCGTCAGTGGATGTCCTGCATTGAAGTCGACGATCTGGCCTCCATGGCGGTGGAGGCTCTTCACAACGTCTCTCTCAGCGGCCCCCTGAATGCGGTGATGCCTTCACCGGTGACCAATGCGGACTTTACTAAAGCAGCGGCCAAGGCCGCCCACCGTCCGGCTCTTTTTCCGGCCCCCTCCTTCGCCCTGCGACTAGGCCTTGGAGACCTCTCCCACCTGCTGCTCGACAGCCAGCGCATTCTTCCAAAACGCTTTCAAGAACAGGAATTTGCCTATCGCTTTAAGGACGTGGATTCGGCCCTGTGTGAGGTGTTTCGTTAAGCCCCTTCGCTCCTCCCTCTCCAAGGTTTCCAGGGTGGGTGTCAGCCTGGTGGGAGGGGATCTCTTCTTGCAAGAAGCGGTCGGGAGGGTAGATTGTTTGTTCTATGTCGAGTAAACCAGTCTCCTACAAAGCCAAGATCATTCTCCAACTCTTGGTCTGGGTTCCCCTTTTGGCCACCGTCTTCGCTATTTATTCCCTCTGGGGTCGTTTCATCACCTCCAAGGATCTCATCCTGCTGTTGGTCGGTTACACCCTCTGTGCCTTGGGCATCACGGTCGGATACCACAGAATGCTCACCCACAAAGGGTTTGAAGCCCCGGATTGGATCCGTGCCTTCTTCCTGATCTGCGGTTCGATGGCCTTCCAGGGACCTGCCCTCAACTGGGCGGCCACTCACATCCAGCACCATGCCAACTCCGATGAGGACGAGGATCCGCACAGCCCGGTCAAAAGCTTCTTCCATGCCCATGTCGGTTGGATTCTCGACGACTTCTCCCCGGACTTGCAACGCTATGCCGGTCCCCTCCTCAAGGATAAGTTGGTGGTCTTCATCAGCAACACTTTCGTGGTCTGGGCTCTGCTGAGCCTCCTGATACCCTACCTGATTGGTGGTTGGTATGGTCTCCTCTGGGGTGGTGCCGTGCGGATGTTCCTGAACCATCACGTGACCTGGGCCGTCAACTCGATCTGCCACACGTATGGCAACCGCGAATTCGTCACGACGGATCAGAGTCGTAATAACCTCGTGATCGGCCTCCTTGCCATGGGTGAGGGATGGCACAACAACCACCACGCCTTCCCTCGTTCTGCAAATCACGGGATGCACTGGTGGCAGATCGATCCCTCGGCCTACATCATCGGAGCCTTGGAAAAGTTGGGCTTGATCAAGAGCGTCGTCCGCATCTCCGAAGAGCGCCGCGCCAAGCGCCGTGTCTCAGCTGACATTGTCGAGGAGCGCGACGTTCTTCCGGGTGTCATCCTCGAGTCCGGAGCCGCCGTGGCGGTCGTGGCCGGATCGGTGGCCGATATGGTCTCCCAGGCCGCTGCCCAGCAGCCTCCGCTCTAGGAGCTCCTTTCCCTCCCAAAGCCGCTACCGCCTCTACCATAGGGCAGCTACGTAAGCCGCTCGGAACGAATCATGAACAGGCCGCGATTCCCCGATCGTGGCCTTTTTCATTTGTGGGAGATCTATGGGATCATGTTCCGCAACTCGCTCATCAGGGAGATGAGTTTCAAGCTGAACTTTCTCCTTTGGATGCTGGTCGAGGTCCTTTGGTTCATGGGTCAGATTGTCTTCATCGAGGTGGTCTTTTCCTACGTCGGGGGCATCGGGGGATGGTCAAAGTGGGAGGTGGTGCTCCTGATCGGCACCCATCAACTGATCGGCCAACTTTTCCAGGCCTTCTTCTACATGAATCTGGCGAATCTACCGGAGTTGGTACGGACGGGGAAAATGGACTTTATGCTCCTGCTTCCCGTGGATACCCAGTTCATGGTTTCCATGAAGCAATTCGGCATGGATAACGTCGTCAACGCCCTGGTCGGGGCGGGCTTTGTCATCTTCTCTCTCTGGAAGCTTTCCGTTCTTCCCACACTCTCCCAGATCCTGCTCTACATGGTCGCCGTGGTCTGCGGCATTCTGATCCATTACAGCATCATGCTTGTCTTTTCCGTCGCGAGCTTCTGGATGGTTCGCTCCCAAGGTCTCATCTACGGCTACTACAGCCTCTTCAATATCGGACGCTACCCCGACACAATCTACAGGGGAGCCTTCAAACTGGTCTTCAGCTGGCTGATTCCCGTGATCATCGTCGCGAACATTCCCTCCCGCATCCTGATTCACGCCACCGAGAATCCCTGGCCCCTTCTCCTTGAGTTGATGGCGGCCACGCTCTTCATGGTCGGGGCGACCCGCCTGCTCTGGAACTCCGCTCTTCACCACTACTCCAGCGCAAGCTCCTGATGGCGCCACCCGCCCTCGCAGCCAAGGTGAAAAGGCTATTAGCGGCGCGTTCCCTCCGTTACAAGGGAGTCCTCCCCATCCGATGAACGCTTCCGATCCCCATCTTCATTCCCATTCCATAACCCATCATCATCTCCAGCGGCATCGCTCCCTGCTGATCGGTTTGGCCTCCTTGCTCCTGGCGTTCTTCGTCTATTGCGCAGGACTTGGGAGTGATCATCTGGCAACCAACGGCGACGAACTTCTCTACGCCCAGATCACGCGCCTCACGGCCCAAACGGGGGAACTGCTTCCCCTTCAGTCTTCTTATGACCGTCTGCGCAATACCAAACCGCCCCTCCTTTTCTGGCAGGGCATCGCCTCGACGAACTGGGGTAACAAGTGGACCTTGGCCCGCCTTCGCGCCCCGAATGTTCTCTACACCCTGCTGACGGCGGGGCTTCTCGTGTTGATCGGGATCCGGCGCACCCGCAACCCGTTGCTGGGCATCTCGGCAGCGCTTTTTTTCCTCTGCTTCTTCAGCACCTACCGCTATGGACGGGTCTTTCTGACAAGCGCCCCGGAGACCTTCTGGCTCTTCGCTCCCCTTGCCCTCTTGCTGCTTCATCGGAAGCCCGAATTTCCCAAAGGTATCATCTGGCCCTGGATCTGCGGGGGAATGATCGGGATCGCCCTCCTCTACAAATCCTTTGCCCTCGTCATCCCGGTCGTTCTCACGATGGCGCTCTGGCAACTCCGCGCCTGCGGCTGGCAACCAGGCCCCTTCCTGAAAAAGGATGCCTGGCGCCTCGGCATGACGGTGGTCTCGGCCCTGCTGCTTTTCAGCCTCTGGTTCTGGCTGGATCCGCATCCCCTGCTTGTCCTTCAAGACTTCGTCTGGAGAGAGAATGCCGGGAAGTTCAACACGGGAGGTGAGAATTATTTCCTGAATCTTGTCTGGGGCCAGTCGAGCCTCTGGAGGATCGTCGTCTCCTACCCGCTGGATGCCGGACTCCTCGCCCTGATGACCGTGGCCCTCTTCTGGGATGCCTGGAAAAGACGCCTCCATCTCAGCCAGTTGGAGATTTTTCTCTGGACCTGGATGCTGGTCCTGGCCGCCTTTTTCTGCTTACCCAACCAACGTGACGAGCGCTACATCCTCCCGGCGATGCCCGCGCTGGCGCTTCTGCTTGCGTTGAGAATCGCCCACCTTCCACGCTGGATGGCCACCATCACGATCGGCGCCTCGGGCGTCATCATGGCCGGCCTTGTGGGGATGGGTTTCCTGCTTCAGCACAGCGCCGGAATCGGGGCCCTCTATCCGGTCTGGCTGATCATCCCGCTGGCGGTAGGGTTCGCCGTGGTTGGCCTCGGGATTTTTCGTCCGGAGCTCACGCTTTCCCTTCTGGCCCCCTCCATCCTGCTGGTTTACCTCGGCTATTTTCTCTTTGCCATGCCTCTTGATCGCGGTCCCGGCCTCTTCAAGGGTGAGGGAGTCGAGTCGGTGATCGGTTGCGAAGTCTCGGTCCCTTCGAATTTCAACGCCCGCGAGGAGAGCTATGGATTCCTGCTGCCGGGAGCCTCAGTAAAGCCTTATGAACACTGGAGGATCCCCCCGACCGATGCCCAGTTCGTGGTCGTCAGCCTGCCCCTTGATCAACCTTCACCCGCCGGAGTGATCCTTGGCAAACGCCTCAACCTGATCGACCGCTTCAATGCCGCGGAGACGCGCGACATCCTCCTGGGCAACATCACCCACCACCTCTTTCACTGGGACTGGCTGGTTCAGACACGCTGAAGAGCGTCTCTGTTTCTCGGGAGTTAGAGACTCTTCAGACTCTTTCTCCGGCGGATACCCTGCCAGCAAATTCCCAGCGCAATCAAAATCGCGCCCCCTCCGTAGAAAGGGTCGATCACCGCATCCCAGAAATTCTGCGATTCCTGTAACCCCAGTAGGAATCCGATAAACGGCAGGAGAAGGATCAGCCCAAAGCGGTTTCCCCTTAGGATCAGGACGATCGCCACCACGGCAACCGCTACCGGCAACACGAACCTCCATCCCAGAACATAGGGATCCATCGAGGTCAGCCCCAATCCCATCGGGTAGAGAATCAAGGAGGCCAGCGCCCCGAAGAACCAAGCCGCCTTCCAGTCCTCTGGAGAGAAAAGCTGCACCCGACCCACCCGCTGGAGGAGAGCGACAGCCAGCAATGCAGTCAGCGTGAAGCTGGGATTCGGCTCCAGTGACATTACCCATTGAAAACATGTCCACCCCGCGATCGGAATGCGGAGAACAAAGAGAGCCAAGAAGAGTGAGCCGACAATCCGGACGCGTGAGAGGTAGGGCCCTCTCCCCAGAAGCAGGAGCGAGAGTGCGCTCCATGGGGCGAGCGCCGCATAGAGGTGATGGAGGGTCTGGAGACTCATGAGCACATTCAAGGTTTCCCTATCTCACGGAGGGCTCCAGCTTCCCTTCCGGCTGTGCGGCGATCCAGGATTCGTTGATCGTGAGCATCTTGATATCATCCCCTTCATGGGTGTAGACCATCCGGATCAGTCCGTCTGAAGTTCTTTTCATGAAGGGATAGGAGGAGACCGCATCGGCATCATGTTCCAGAAGGAAGAGATTCTTCCAACTCGCCCCCAGGTCATCGCTGAGTGCCAGCGAGAGTTTTTCACGCAGGATGATGGAGTCGTTGAAAGCGAGGATCAACCTCCCATCCGACAGGAGCAGCCCCGAGATTCCGGCATCGGGGTTGGGCAGATTGGTCGGCACCGGCCTGCTCCAGGTCTGTCCCCCATCCTTCGTGCGACTCATGAAGACTCTCTTGGCCTGCGTCCAGTCCCGAAGAAGCGCCACGGCGCTCTCCTTGTTGATCGGGATCAGCGAGGGTTGGAGCGTTGCGCACCCCCCGGCCATCCGCGACTTTTCAGCAATCAAGCGTCCATCAACTTGCTTTAACCAAAGGAGTTCTGGAAACTTGCCGATCAGTTCCTGATAGAGGGGAACGCACCAACCCTCCCCTCCCCGGGCACTTGGAGGAGTAAGCGGAATGGGTCGGTTGCGCACAAGTTCGCTGAAGTTGCAGAGGGGACTCAGGGTCAGGCGCTCGACACGCGACCAGTTCCTCCCGCGATCCTTGGAGAGACACGTATTGATCTGGGCGCCCGACCAACGCCCCATGGCGATTGTCACAAAGAGGAGCCTCAGCGAGCCATCGCTGCTTTGAATCAGGAGAGGGTTGCCCAGACACCGGATCGGTCGTCCAAGATCCCTCTCGACCTTTTCCGGCGTCATGATGACAAGAGGGGCTGTCCAAGCGCCATCCTTCAGAGTGGAAAAGTAGATGCGGTTTTCATGGCAGTATTCGTAGGGACCGCCATACCAGAGCGCTCCGAGATCACCACCCGCCAACTCTACAATTGAGCAGACATGGACGAAGGGAAGATTCTGATTCTTGTTGATGATCTCTTCTTGAAAGACGGGCGCCTCACCCTTCCGGGGCGGGGTGATCTTTGGTTCCTCAAACCCACCGAACACCTCGGCTCTTATGAATCCATGCCCACCCCGCTCTCCGCATTCCTTCCAAACCACCGCCCCCGCCAGGAGGACCATCACCGCCATCATCAGCCATCGGATCCAAAGTGGCATCGTCTAGGGATCTGTTAAGCGGTTTTTGCGACGGCACTCTCCTCAATCACCTTTACAAAGTATCCCTCGCTATGGAGTCGGGTCTTCCCATGGAAGGTATAGGCATCTCCCATCTCATCAGGGCTGATGAGCGAGAGGAACTTCCTACCCCCGCCACCCCCCTCAGACTCACTGCAGGACTCATAGAGATAGTAGTCTTGATTCAGACGTGTCTGAAATCCGATCTTGAACCCCTCGACAAACTCATTCCAGCGGTAGAGCTCCCTCAGTTCGTTGTATTCGCGCTCCAGATCCTTGAGCCTGCTCATGATCTTGTTCGAGAGGCTGTGATTTCGTGCCGTCTCAAACTTCAGGAGATCCGGCACCTCGATCTTGGGCCCTGCGATCTCCATCAGAAAACTCTGCTCATTGCGTCCCATTCCTCATTTATCACCCCGATGGCTGCTGATGACAAGATCAGGGAGATTGACTTGGGGCATTCCCAGGAGGAATGGTGACCCAATGCATCTCCCCGGCCCCTCTCATCCCTCACGTTGCCCTCTCTTTATCGGCCTGGCTTGTGCACTGAGTCTCGCCTCGGAGACAATCCCTACCCTGCAGGCATCTCCGGTAACTTCCGCATCGCTGGCCACGAACGCCGTCAGCGCATTTCAGCAGGCCATGGCTTCCACAGCTTCGGTCCAGGGCCCTCCTCGCGGGAGCACCTCGGAACAGTCCGCGATCAGTCGCTTCGAGAACTTCCTCGCTCATCTCGATGAGAAGACGGCACGGGAGGAGACCGAGAAGGTCTATGCGACGGATGCCTTTTTGAATGATACCCTCAAGACCCTTCACGGATCTGCGGCGATCCGCGACTATTTCATCAAGACGGCCCAGGGACTCGATAGCATGTCCGTCGTCTTCGATGATATCGCCACCTCCGGCCATAACTACTACTTCCGGTGGACCATGGAGACCCAAATGAAGCACCTCGCCAAGGGAAAGACCGTCCGCACGATCGGCGTCACCCTCATCCGTTTCGATCCCCGGGGACGGGTCATCCTGCATCAGGATTTCTGGGACTCGGCTCAAGGCGTCTGGGATTATGTACCGCTGATCGGTCCCTCCATCAAATGGATCCAGTCGCAACTTTGAGAAGCGTCGGGCTTGCCGAACGGCACGCTTCGTGACAAATTCTTGGTTCAGACGCCGGCTTAGCTCAGTTGGTAGAGCACCTGATTTGTAATCAGGCGGTCGTCGGTTCGAATCCGACAGCCGGCTCCATGAACTTTAGTTCGTGGAGATGGCACGGATGAGAACTCCTGTTCGACTGGCATGCCGCGATCAGCGGCATTTGATTTTGCAAATCCTCTCTCCAGAGCCCAGCCCTTAGCTGGGATAATCCGACAGCCGGCTCCATGAACTTTAGTTCGTGGAGATGGCACGGATGAGAACTCCTGTTCGACTGGCATGCCGCGATCAGCGGCATTTGATTTTGCAAA
>CAIKFI010000090.1 GCA_903826635.1 uncultured Spartobacteria bacterium
CTTTATCAGGCCTTGGAATGTCTCGAGCAGTTGACGCTTCCGGGATTTGGTAATCCTGAACTGGGCGGGATGCACATAGAGCCCCGTCCAGGGAGCCGGCATTCCGTCCTCGATCACTTCTCGACGGAGCAGGGGATGACTGAAGAGATCGACCCATGTGTGAAAGATCCCAACCTCTCTTCCAAGACGCGCAAAGAGCGCCCTCAACGAGAGACCAACCCCCTTCCAGTGCCGGATCACCTCCGCAAGCCGCTGCTCCTTAATTCCCTCAGTGTGGGACTCATCAACCTCTTCGATTCCAAGATGATGGAGACGGCTCTCCTGACATCCCAGGGACTCCTGAAAGAAAAGATCGGCCTCCTCGGGCTTGTCCGTCAGATGATACACCGTGCATCCTTTCTCAAGAAAGATCGGGACAACGCAGGCCATGAAAAAGGGCGTGTGCCCGAACCAGTGGGAGATCAGGACGATTTCCAAATTTTTTTCCTCCTGTTTCCTGGTTGCGCGCATGGTTTTCAAAAATTCACCTGATCAATTCAGGCTACGGCTTTGGATCCACTCTGGTAATCCTCATTTCGAAGAACAATTCCCAGAGTCTCGACCGAAGGATTCTCGATCATCCGCTCATGTTCCCGAACGACTTGGCCGGGCGAGATCATCGTCATGCATTTCTTCTCCCACGGACAGGTACCCTCAAGCCAGCAGGGAGAGCACTCCAGCGGGGTGAAAAGATTCACATTCCAGGTAAATCCGGACTGCCATGGAGCAAGAAACCCTCCATAGACAATCACTGAGGGCACGTGTTGGGAGGCAGCCGCATGCATCAGAAATCCCTCCTGACCAATGAAGGATTTGCACTCCCTCATGACCGATACAACCTGCCTCAGGGAAAGTTTCCCCGTGAGGTCCGTCGCGCCCTCAAGCAAGAGATCCCCTTTGGGTCCAAGTTGCACGAAGGAGTATTTGTAGGACAGCAGGCGAACCACCTCTTGAAAGTTGGAGACTCCCCAGTTCTTGTTATCCGTCCATTTTTTCATCCCCATGGACTGGATCGCCACCCAGGGCTTTTCTGAAGTTGGAAGAAGTCGGGTGGCCTTTTCCTCATCGCTCAGAATCAAGAGCGGTCCAGCCGGTATTTTCCGGAGTCCGAACCGCTCGGACAAGAGTTGCAGGATATGCTTCTTCGGGATTTTTGACTCATGATAATAATTCACGTGCGTGACAAGCCCCCCCATTCCCAGGAGCTTCAAAACCCGGGCGATTTTGTAATTGATGGCCTGGGAGAAAGGGAGGTGGATCACATAGGGATTGCCCCGGTAAATCTCGGCATGGGGGGACCCGACGAGATATCTCCTCGAGTTTTGCTTCCCCAGATCATGGAGTACGGCATTGAAAAGCAGGGCATCACCGATTCCATGGTAATAGAGCAAGAGTTCCGGATGGATAAGTAGGGAGTTTTTCATGACGTCTTGATGCAATGATAAAATCCGGGGCTCATTGTTTCGATTGTCCCGGCAAATATGGCGCCAGAAGAGGGATCAACAATTCCGTTCTTCTCACCGCCGAATCAGCCTGCAAGTGGTAATGGGTATCAAAGAAACATTCGGGAGAAAATTCCGAGGCCTCAAAGCTTCCGAGCAGAGGCACATTCATCGATCGGTAAAAATCCTTAACACGCTTCACCGTCACTTGGGAGTCGGCTTTTTCGTAGGCAGGATTTCTTGCCACATTCGGATAGGTGGCGACCACGGTGACGCCCGATTTCCGTGCCCAATCGATGAAATCCGCAACGACGCTGAATCCCTTGGCATCTGCTGGCAACGGATGACTGAGATGCCAGATCGGATCCTTGGGTGTGTTGCCTATCGGAAGCGGGTTGGGGAGGTTGGCCGTGATATTATTGGTCACATCACCGCATGAATCGTGCGACTTGAAGAAACCATCCGGGGAGACAGACGTGACCGGATGCACCCGTTCTTGAAGACACTCCCCGAGAAATGCAGGGCTCATTCTGATCGCAAAATGAAATTGCTCTTCGAGTGGTCGGGAGAGAAAGAATTGAGGATCACGGCAGAGAACCAATGGCAGCATCTCCTCCCCGACCCAGTATCGGCATTCTCCCGACCAATTGAACTGCCCATACTCCATGATGAGCACCACCAGATCGCCGGGTTTGGCCACCTGGCGAACTTTGTCGAGAATGTATTCGGGGCCTAGACCGGCCCAAAACCCCATATTGACGGCCGGTAGGCCCGTCACTTCCCCGGCATGTTTAGCATTGATCCCGTTATCCACCGAGGAGCCTCCGACAAAGAGGATCTTCGGACTGCTGACGGCAGCGGCCATCTCAACCTTTGACTTGATGAATCCCCAAGGCACCAAGGTCGAGGGAACGGGAATGCCGAGGGCAAACCAGATCGCAGCAGCGTAAAGAGATGCCGCGAGAACGCTCCCTGCAAGAAGGCCGAAAAAGAATCGTCGTGCATCGTTCATGGCTTCAAGACGTTCAAGGACTAAAAGTTGAAATAGAGAAAGGGAGACTCCTGCGCCGCAAAGAAACTCCGGAACACAAAGAACAATCCCGTCCCGAAAAGCAGGCCGGCAAGGATTCCAAACCGGGGCTGCCATCTGGAAGGTGCCTTGACCTCTTCTAGGATCGGTTGGAATCGGGCGAGCAGTTGCTGGCTGTTCGGGCAAGCCCAGACAACAAGAAGGAGAGCGAGCATCGAAAGAATCGTGAAGCGGTAGGAGATCCCCCCGATCGTGTCGGGAACGATCACACCTCCCAGAAGGCTCGTGATTTTCCCGATCGCCAACTTGGCCTCACCCACCTTGTAGGGAACGGTGAAACCATGAACGCCACACATGGAGACATAGATCCGTCCAGCTGTCGGGAAATCCTTGGCCCGGAAAAGAACCCAAGCCAGAAGAACTGCAAGGAAGGTCAGTGATCCGCAAACCCACCTGTAGGCCCCTCCCTCAAAGAAGGCCGCGGTCGAGTATTCACGGAGCTTCTTCCAGAGGGATGCGATCACGAGATAGATTCCATGAAGCCCTCCCCAGCAGACAAAGGTCCAACCTGCTCCATGCCAGAGTCCACTCAAGAGCATCACAGCCATGATATTGCGAAGATGTGTCCATTCTCCCACCCGATTTCCACCGAGCGGAAAGTAGACATATTCCCGAAGAAATCGGGTCAAGGTGATGTGCCAGCGGCTCCAGAACTCGGAAATCGAGAGGGAGCGGTAGGGGGAATTGAAGTTGCACGGGAACCTGATTCCGAACATGCGGGCCAAGCCGATCGCCATGTCCGAATAACCGGAAAAATCAAAGTAAAGTTGCAGGGCATAGCAGAGTGTTCCGAACCAACCGTCAAAGAATGTCGGGGTGACCCCGTTTGCCGCTGCGTCGTAGATGGCATTGGCATTGACGGCAAGGGGATCGGCTATGAGCACCTTCTTGAAAAGTCCCATCAGGAAGAGGATCGTTCCGGTATGCAAATCGGCCAACGAGGGTCTCATCTCCTTACCGGCATACTGTGGAATAATCTCCCAGTGCCGCACGATCGGTCCGGCGATCAGATGCGGGAACATGACCACAAAGAGCACGTAGTCCCAGAAGCGGTAGTGCCGTGTATGATCCCGATAGACGTCGATGATGTAGGCGATCTGGGTAAAGGTGAAAAATGAGATCGCTAGGGGCAGGATGATCTGCGGCATCACGAAACTGCGTTGGGTGATGGCCTGCAGGATCCCGACCGTGAAGCCCGCGTATTTGTAGTATCCAAGCACCCCAAGGTTGCAGAGCACTCCGAAAATGATCAACAGGCGCGCCCTTGGTTGATCCTTCCAGCGCACCAGAAACTCACCGACCCAGAAGTTAAAGAGGATCGATCCGCAGAGCAAAGGAAGGGCGCTGATCTTCCACGCTCCGTAAAAAACAAACGAGGCGAGCAAGAGTCCTCCTTTCCTGGCCATTCCGACTCTTGCAGGCAGCAGGAAAAAAACCGCCAGAGTCAGCGGCAGGAAGAGACACAGGAATTTCCAGGAACTGAAGAGCATCGGGGGAAACGGTAAAAAAACTTTCTGGTGTTAGAGAAGCTCCAGCATCTTGTAGAGGACCTTGGATGGAAAATCTCCGGGAGCCGTCATGCAGCGGGCGCTTTGGAGGAACCAAGGCGAGGTGATCATATTCCAGAATCGACCGGGCTGGTATGCGGAACGCTGCCATGCGCCGAGAAGAAGCGGCCAGGCAGAGAAGGGATGTTTTTTGGCATGCAACCGGGTGAAATTATCGGAGGGAATTCCAAAGATCCCCGGAGATTCCTTGGCCAGAGACTCTGCCGCCAAGTCGGCCTGACGGTTTCCTTGCTTGGCAGCAGCGCAGATGCTTGTCGGATGGATCCGGTAGTGGGTCAGCACTTCGGAAAGATTGGCTCCACGGAACTTCGGGAGAAATTTCAGGTAAAGAGTCAGATCCTCTACCGGTGCTGGGACTGCATAGTTCCCGGCTGCCAGCACAGCTTCACGCCGGAAGAAGATGGAGGGGTGACTGTAGGGGCAATAATACATGAGGCGGCTGACAATATCGTCATGCCTCGTGGGACATCGAGCCCACTCTTCCTTGGGTAGGATGACTCCGGAGGGATCAATGCACTCGAACTGAGTTCCCACCAAGGAGACCTCGGGATGCTTCCGAAGAAACTCCATCTGGAGACGGAATCTCTCGGGCAGGGCAATGTCATCACCATCCATCCGGGCGCAGAACTCCGTTTCCGAAATCTCAACCATCCGAGCCAGACACCTCTGGAGTGGGAGCGGTTCGCCGGTGACGATCCTTCCGGGTAAGCGAGATGGAATCCACTTGGCCACCTCCTCAAGCGTGCCATCTGTGGAACCATTATCCCAGAAGAGAACGGTGAAATCACGCAGGGTCTGTGCCTCAAGCGAAGCCAGCATTTCGGAAAGATAGGGCATCCCGTTCAAGACGGGAATAATGACTGTAATGGACGCCATGATGATTAGCCGAGGATTTCGCGAAACACGGAACGCACCCGATCACGGATCGATTTTGGATCCCGTGCCCTGAGGTATGCAGAGTGCGCCTTGGTCCTCATGGAGATCAACAACTCGGGATTCTTTGCCAAGGAGTCGAGTGATTCAATAAATTCCGCTTCGCCATCACAGAAAAAAACTGTTTCGCCATGACTCAGAAATTCCGGGATCTGCCCCACCCTTGTCATGACAGGAAGAGCTCCTCGGGCAAGTGCATCCATGACCGGAAGAGGTCCTCCCTCCTGCCATGACGAACAGACATAGACGGGGAACTGGTCCAGCATCTCAGTATACCGTGCAGCGTCCAAGTACCCTCCGGTCTGAAGCTGAAGATTCCATAATCCACCGGCGACCCCATGCTGCCTTAATTTTTGGAGCAACGGGGCATTCTTTCTCGGGTAGTTGCGGTAAACCGAGATGGATTGCATCATCCCCTCCCCCGATGGGTCCTTTATAGGATGGGGGGTATCGGGAAGGAGAGCCTCCAGACGACTCATTGTCGGGATTCTGAAACAACGCACCCCGAGTCCCGTCAGAATCTCCTCCATCTCTTGTGAGATGACGATCACGGCCCGAAGTGACTTCAGCTTCTCCAAGCGTCCTTCCAACGGGGGAAGTCTTTTCCAATCCGCAGCTTGGGGAAAGATCTCGCAAGGGTCGTGGATGACCACCATGGAGCGTTCAGGAGCATATCCGAAGCGTAGAAGCATGTCGTAATAACCGAAGAGGACACAATCAAACGGGGCAAAGGCACGGGTTGTCGCACATTGATCCCAATTGGCCCGAGTGATCCGCACACCCGGGTCTCCTCCGAACCAGAGATTAAAGACATGATCGATCGCCCAATCATCGTAGTCATGCAGAGCAAGAAGAGAGGGAAGACTGGTAGGTGATCTTTTTTTTCCTAGGACCTTTTGAAACCCATGTTGAAAAAGAAATCTGTGATCTTTATAAGAGTTTAGAAATCGGCTTTGTAGTTTCTTAAATAAAGACATGTGAGTTCCTCACGATGATGGCCGTTTCAACTTTAGCGCAATTGCATTTCGAATGAGATCGACCTTCTCTTCAATAAAATGATGAAGAACCATTGATGCAAGGATGCTTGTTATAAGAACAAAGCAGGGAAGAAAAGCATAGGAAATATGAAATCTACCGATGAAGGTTCGGGAGATTTCACCCATTAAAAAATGGACGCAGTACAGTGGGTAGGAGAGGTTTCCTAAATATCGGTCAATTCGATTATTTTTTGTAATATTGAAGAGTATTGGTACTAAAATGACTGAGCCTGCAGAAAATATCCACTCGGGGAGCACTTTTGACCAAACTGGAACAAAAAGAAGGAAAATCCATGATAAAAGGCATGTAAGTAAGACTCTATGCTCTCCTAAGAGAAATCGTGAATGAAAGAGAACCCAATCGCATATTTTATAAGAAAGGATTCCCATTGCGAAGAGATAGAAAGCCGCAGGCCAAAACCAATAGGCAGAGAATCCATAATGTTTTGTAATAAAAATAGAGAGAAATAGCGAGATTGCCCCCAATGAAGTTGCCCGTATTCCTTTTCCCAAACATGCAAACGGAGCAATCACATAAAAGCAAAGTTCCGCACTGATAGACCAAGCTTGGGGAATAACCATAAAACCATACATCCGAGTCACATTTCCCACCAAAACATCAAACTGATTATTTATGAAAAAGTGAAGGCCATGGATGGGGGAATAATAAAAAAGAAATGGAAGGTCGACTCCCAGAAGCGTGAAGTTGGTCAGTATAAAAGCTATTCTCTGCCAAAACGGCAAAAAAGTTGCAAAACTTACAATTGGAATGGGATAAATCCCATGAGTGGTATAATAACATATAAAATGCCAAGTTATTGCGCAGAATAAAACAGTGAGATAGGTTGGATAGATTCTTAAGATTCTGTTGATATAAAACGCTTTCAATCCCTTTCGATCAAATCCATATTTTTCTGAAAGAATCATGGCCATATAAAACCCGCTGATAATAAAAAAGATGTGAACAGCCTGCGTGCCTGAAATCATAAATCCTGAAGGACCGTAATGCTGCAGAATCACCGCTATTGCCAAAAGAAGACGCAACGCTCCCATAATTCTAAGAACTCTTTAGGTCATTATGGAGCATTGACTCTTTATCAATTACAACACTCACTTCCTCCGCATTCACGAGCAGAGTGGCTCCACCTTGGGAATGCTTGGAAAGGAATCTGCCAAGCCATTTTGCCGGGGCCAGATACTCGTCATAGTATTCCCGCACAGCTCGTCGCATCGATCGGATCTTTTCCGCATCCATGGCAAGAGCCTCCTCCACAACCCTCTTCAGACCTGCTTCATCGGTAAAAGTGAGGCAGTTCACTCTGTGAGTCAGTGAGGGGTGGAAATGCTCCCAACTATTTAAGATGGGAATCGATCCTGCGGCCATTCCTTCCGCCAGATTGTGGGATAAGGGCATGGATACCCCGGGGGGACTCAGGAAAAAATCGCAGGCTCGAAGCGCATTCAGATACTCCTTCTGAGGGAGAAATGTTTTCGCCTGTCGATCTCGATCTCCTCCTCTCTCATCAACAACTGTGACGATGTTTTGTCTCTCCCAAGAGGAGACAGGCGGACACCCTTCCAGGATTTTTTCTCCGAACTCACCGAGGAAATAACTCAGGATCTGCTCTCGGTTCATCATCGGGAAATGGAAATTCTCAGTATAGAATGTCGCATCCCGAGTTCCAAAAAAACCGATCCTGACGGGTCGCTCTTTCTCTATCGGAGAAGTCGGAAGGCGATGCAGTCCCGCATGGTAAACAGAAGGATGCATGAAATAGGGCATTCGCGATTCCGTTCTTCCCTCACTGAAGAAATCCGAATCCAGCAGGATGGCTCGGACTCCTTGCTTTGTCGCTCTCTCAACAACCTCGTACCGATCGCTGATGACCAGATCGCAAGCCCTCTCGGCGCCTCCAAAGATGAAGGGAATGGGAGTGGAAGTTTTCAAGCAGAAGAGTTCCCTGAAGAGCATCGGACTCTCCACCACATGAAGCGCATAACCCAGGGCCTGGAGTGAGACCAAGAGATACGTTAACTGCCGCCCATCAACGGCAATTTCCAACCTTACCCGATTCTCTTTTGGTGTGAGAAGGAAGAGTAGTTTGCTCTTTGCAAGCCAGAGTTTTTTTTCAAAGGAATTCATGCAGGGAGCCTCACGCAATTTCAAGCCAGACGCTGATCTCGCTTTGCTATCGCCAGCCTGTAGGTTTCTAGGATTTTTTTCGTGATCCGATCGTGGTGAAAATGATTCCGGGCATGGGATTCCACCTCGATTTCCAATCGAGCCCGGAGTTGCGGATTCCCCATGAGTTTTCTGAGGGACTCCTCAAGCCTCTTCACATGACCGGGGGGGGACGATCTCCCCGACCCTACCATGATCCAAGATCTCAGGAATGGCGCCCGTCTCCGTTGCAATGATGGCCCTTCCTGCCGCTGCTGCTTCCAACACAACATAGGAGAATGTCTCCCAAAGACTTGGGAAGACACAGATGTCGATTTTGGTGAGCCAGGCGGGGACATTTTCCGGTGAAACTGGACCAATGAAATCCACCTGGTCAGCAAAAGGCTTGAGAATCGATTTTGCGATCTCTCCGGAATCCGATCCGGAGAGACAGGAAGGCATGGATCGTCCGGCGATCTGCACCCTCCACTCGGGGTAATCTGGCAGCACACGGCGCAAGGCCTGCGCCAATTCAATGATTCCTTTACGGGGTTCCAATCGGCCCAAGAAGCCGATCGTGGGAGGAGCGGATTTTTTGGAGGGAAGCGGCCCCTTGGAAGATTGCAATCTTATTGGATTCGGAACCTGAACGATGGCCTCCTCCTTGATCCACCAGTAATACTTGGCAAAATCCCGCATCTCACGGTTCATCACGATCACCAGATCCGCTGTTGCCGCCGTATTCCTCTCCTCGATATCCGCAGGTGGAACCCAGGGAAAGGTGAAGGGCTCCAATCGGATGGGCTTGAGTGGGATCCCTCGGCGAAGTGCGCCCACCGTGACAACCAGTTGCCAGAAGACCCCCTTCACCCTTTGGGAGAACGTCGGCGCAAGATCCAGGTAGCGATCGAGCATGACGGACGGGGAGTGGAGTCTGACCACAAAGGCGGCCTCCCTGACGGCCTTTGCAGCGAGGATGCCCTCGGCATTAAGCTCTGCCCCTTCAATCACATCGAAAGGAGCCTCGGTGTGCCGCTTCTCCAGTGCGCGTGCCGCCAGAAAAGCAAATCCCGGGGATTGATTGGAACCCAAATAATGAAATCGAACTCCGGGAATGCCTGCCAAATCTCCTTCCTTTCCCGAGGTGAAGACCTCGACCTCCTGCCCTGCCGCAACAAGGCACGATGCCAACTCCAAAAAGTAGGTGCCGATCCCACCGCTTCCGGGCAGGCCGCTGAACTCACTGGAAATTAAGGCGATTCTCAAAGTAGGGACATCAGGAAATCTGCGGGCCAGCTTAACGCGTAACTGGCAACCAGCTTGCAGGACACAAATCGCTCGAATCGTTTTGTGGCATATTGGCAAACCAAGGATCAGGGTAAATCACCGACTTGTCCTTGGCTTCGGATAACCATGCGCCCCACCAGGCAAAGGTACTATTAGAAATGATAAAGTTCTTACAGAGACTCATCAGGCGGATCTTGTCATAGGCATGCCAGTGCTCCACGCAATCCACAAAAACGGAGTCTTTGGGACAAATTCCGCATGTCCTTGCATAGTCGATATCATCCGAGAAGACATAAAATTTAGGATCTTGAACTCTCTCCAAGATCATTTGAAAGGCATTTTTGTAATACCCGAGACCAAGTGCTGA
>CAIKFI010000091.1 GCA_903826635.1 uncultured Spartobacteria bacterium
CTCGATCAATCTTGGGGTCTAATTTCAATTGTTCGTCCACAAGATTAGGAAGATTCTTGTAAGTCGGGCTGTCGGTATTCACGAGATTTGGAATCGGGGGGACTCCATATTTGGTGATAAAAAGCGCTCCGCGATCATTTCCAGTCTTTCCGCTCAAGATTTTTTCCATGCGGCACTGGTATTGCATCATGTTGCTGTCACCTATAAAGAGGGTCTTATTTCCATGGCCACCCATCCGATAAACAAAATATCCGTCAGTAACGTTAAATATCTTTTTTTTATCAAATGTTTCTCTGTCTTTAATTGCAATTGTTAGTTTTTTAATCACCGGATCGCTCTTGAAACGACTGATAAGGCCATAACTTCCAAGGCAAGCAGAAATTCCTAAACACAGGAAGGTCACGGACAAGACAGGCACCGTCCATCGGGATTTACTAGGACGGATCTTCTTCTCAATGAAATAGTAGGTAAGAAGGGTGAGAAGCAGTGCAATTCCCAGTGCAGCAAAAATGAACTCTATCTTTGCATCCTTCCCCTTGACGATGTGCACGAAGGAAAGAGCTGGCCAGTGGAAGAGATAAAGCGGGTAGCTGATCAGTCCCACCCAGACCACCGCAGGATGGGAGAGGATCACCCGGTTCACCCATGCCGATCGCCCGCCTTCCATCAGCATCAAGGTTCCAGTCACTGGCAACAGTGCCCTCCATCCGGGATACGGATCCCCAGTGTGGATGAAGGCCATCCCGAGGCCCAAAAGCAATAGCCCGCAACCAGAAAGCGCTTGCTGATAGTAGGGCACCTCTTCCTCATGCCCTTTATCGTAATGCCACCAGGCTAGCAGACTCCCCCCCAAAAACTCCCAGGCTCTATAGGGAGTAAGAAAGAAGTCGCTGATGCTGTTCTGAACCGACATGACCACATTTAGGATCAAAGTGGCGATAAGTATCAAAACCATGGCCGGAGCAAGGAACTTGGGCCTCTTCCAAAGGAGGAGCAGCAAGAGAGGGAAGAAGATGTAAAACTGCTCCTCCACTGCAAGCGACCAGAGATGCAACAAGGGTTTGAGATTCGCCGCCGTGTCAAAATATCCGCTCTCCTGCCAGAACACGATGTTCTGAATAAAAAGAGTGCCCGAGGCCGCATGCTTGCAGAGTTGTTCAAACTCATCGGGAAGCAGGATCAACCACCCGTAGACCAACGTCAGCGCCAACATGGTGATGAGTGCGGGGAAGAGCCTCCTGATACGCCGTGCATAGAACTCCCGAAAGCTGAATGGGCTGAGGTTCCCGGCTTTATGTCCTTTATACAGAATCCCGCTGATCAGGTAGCCGCTGATCACAAAAAAGATATCCACTCCGATAAAACCTCCTGGAATCAAGAAAGGAAAGGCGTGATAGATCACCACCCCAAGCACCGCAACAGCCCTTAATCCATCAATGTCCTTGCGGTATTTCAGATGACTCATAAGAAATTGCCTCAAGGCTGAACGGTACTATCGAGATACTTCACAGACTCCCGGACATAACCGGGACGAAGATGAGCCTCATCATAGTGGATTGGATATCCATATTCATCCTCCGCGATGCAAATCCCGTCCGAACACAGATAGTCCATCGGGTCGATCACTTCCACCCCATTCCTTTTTGCAATGGAAGTAATCTCCTCAAGAATCGCTCCATTTTCCTTTAAGAAAGCCTCCTTGGTAAGCACACCCCTGTCTCTTTTGCTGATTCCCATGAATCCGCGAGTGAAGTTACTTTTGGGATCCAGCGCTTGGCCAGTAGGAATCGTTAACACAAGAGTCACTTTTTTACCAAGCTTGCGAAGCACTCTGAATGTTTTTTCAATTTCATCCAGGGCCTTTTGTTTTCCTGGATTTTGTCCGATGGAATCCTGGCCATCGATTTTCCAATTGGATCCCTTTTGAAAATAGAAACTCCACCGTGCCGCGATGACGACGCGGTCAATGTTGGGATTAGATACTAGTTGCTCATCGAAGGCCTCAAACATCTTGCCACATTCGGGAGACTGATTGAGCGATACATTGCGAATAGGAAGGATGCCCCCCTCGCCGATGGAAATCACACCTCTCTCATCCGAATGGTTTCCTTTTAACAATTCCCGAAGCCGGGGCGAATACTGCTGCATGTTGCTGTCCCCAAAAAACACTGTTTGCAGACCATTGCCACCGAACCGGTTCATACAGAACCCATTCTTAAACTTCACTTGTTCCCAACCCGAAAGCATATTCCGCTCTTGAATCACCTGATTGATCTTTTTCATCTGAGGGTTTGAATAACGCGAAGGGATCCATTCAAAGCCCGCCATTAGCCCCATACCCCCTACCGCTAGGAAAGCGGCCACCAACATCGGGATTATCCACCGGGATTTGTGATGACGGCTCCTCTTCTCGATGAAGTAGTAGGTGAACACCGTCAGAATAAAACCGACTGCCAGTGCGTCGATGAGATACACCGGTTTCGGATTCTCGCCCTTGACGATGTGGACGAAGGAAAGAGCCGGCCAGTGGAAAAGGTAGAGCGGGTAACTAATGAGTCCGATCCA
>CAIKFI010000092.1 GCA_903826635.1 uncultured Spartobacteria bacterium
CTCGAAATAGTAATTGTTCCACTTGGTCGGGGTCTGCGTCCAGGTAACCTCCAGTCCGCTGGAAATCGCATCGGGCCCTTTCCCGGTGCGGAAGTCGCTTATCCAGCCGAATCCCTGCTCCTCGATCGGGGCGGCCTCGGGCTCGGGCCCGACATGACTGGCCGGACCTGCTCCGTGGGTCTTGCCGAAGGTGTGGCCGCCGGCGATCAGGGCAACCGTCTCCTCGTCGTTCATCGCCATGCGGGCAAAGGTCTCCCGGATATCGCGGGCGGCGGCAACCGGGTCGGGGTTTCCGTTGGGACCCTCGGGATTCACATAGATCAGACCCATCTGCACTGCAGCAAGAGGATTCTCAAGATCACGGTCGCCGCTGTAGCGCTGATCGGCGAGCCACTCTTTTTCCGCACCCCAGTAGATCTCCTCGGGTTCCCAGATATCTTCACGACCTCCGGCGAAACCGAAGGTCTTGAAACCCATCGACTCCAAAGCTACGTTCCCCGTGAGGATCATGAGATCCGCCCAGGAGAGCTTCTTTCCATACTTCTGCTTGATCGGCCAGAGCAGGCGGCGGGCCTTGTCGAGATTGACGTTATCGGGCCAGCTGTTCAGGGGTGCGAAGCGTTGGCTGCCGTTTCCTCCACCACCCCTACCGTCGGCTATGCGATAGGTTCCGGCGCTGTGCCACGCCATCCGAATGAAAAGCGGCCCGTAGTGGCCGAAATCAGCGGGCCACCACTCCTGCGAATCCAGCATGAGTGTCTGAAGATCCTTCTTCACGGCTTCCAGATCCAGGCTCTTGAACTCCTGAGCGTAATCAAACGCTTTGTCCATGGGGTCAAAGAGCGGGGAATTCTGGTTGAGCAACTTCAGATTGAGTTGATCAGGCCACCAGGCTGCGTTCATGGAGGCTCCTGAGATGGCTTTTTTCGCGGCATTGCCCGAATAGGGGCACAGGGATTCAGTGGTCATAGTGGATTCCTGTTGGGAGGAAAAATGCTGGGTTGGATTTCCATTGTAGTGCAGAGGCCCTATTGTTGCAAACATTCGACTCCATCAATCACAATGATTCCACGCCTCGACACGTTGCTCGCATCGACCGGCCCCGTCCTTGCGTTGGCCCCGATGCAGGATGTGACCGACCTGCCCTTCTGGAGACTGATGGCCCATTATGGCGGAGCAGACCTCTACTACACGGAGTATTTCAGGGTCACTGCAACATCACGCATCGACCGGCAGATCCTGGCCTCCATCACCGAGAATCCAACGGGACGTCCAGTCATCGCCCAGATGATCGGCAACGATATTCCTTCGCTCGTCCGAACGGCTGCGGAATTGGGGCATTATCCGATCGCTGCGATCGATCTTAATCTGGGTTGCCCCGCGCCCGTGGTCTACCGCAAGTGCGCTGGGGGAGGACTGCTGCGCGATCTGCCCAGGATTGACAGCATCCTTGGCGCTTTGCGCGACGCAATTCCTGGGCGATTCACGGTCAAAACACGACTTGGCTTTGATGACGAAAACACCCTCTCTGCACTCCTTCCGCTCTTTGCAAGGCACTCCGTCGACCTGGTCACGATCCATGGACGAACGGTGCTGCAGATGTATCGCGGTGGCATCCGTCACGACCTGATCCGGATTGCGGTTGAGAGTCTCACCTGCCCCGTGCTTGCGAACGGCAACATCTCCTCACCAAGTGATGCGCAAACCGTCCTGCGAGAAACCGGTGCCCGGGGACTGATGATCGGACGGGGCGCCGTGCGCAACCCGTGGATCTTTTCCCAAATCCGGGAGCATTTGGCGGGCAAACCCGTCACCCTTCCCACGGGACGCGAGGTCCTTGCTTACATCCATGACCTATACGGCACGGTTTGCGATCCCTCGGTTCCGGAGCCAAAAGGGGTTCAGAAGATCAAGAAATACGCGAACTTCATCGGCGAGGGCGTTGGTCAGGAATTCCTTCATGCCATACGGCGCGTGGGGACAAGGGAAGATTTCTTCGCTCTTTGCAGGGAGCATCTGGATCATGGGGAGGAGATGACGCTCGCGCCGTCACGGCAAGACTTTTAGGCTGAAAACGATTGGACTGTAAGACGCCGAAATTCCTGAATTCAAGAGATGCCAACCGACTGATCTTGGGCGATGATTTTCCACCATCACTCAAACTTCCCGACCTATCCGTCTAAAATTCCTTAGTCCCCAGCCTTTCTCCAATGTTCGAAATCAAACGCCGTGACAAGATGGTCGAGCGCGCCCTGTTGGTGGGTGCCTACGGCAGTAACGAGGAGAAGGCGGATGCCGAGGATCTCCTCCAGGAACTCGGGGAACTGGTCCGCACACTCGGCGTGCCAATTGCTGAGAAGCTGCTCATCTACAATCGCGAATCCCAGGCAAGGCTCTTCGTCGGATCAGGCAAGGCCGAGGAAGTTTGCGAGCGGGCCCGTGAGCTGGCTTGTGATGTCATCATTTTCGACAACCAGCTCACCCCGGCCCAACAGCGCAACTGGGAGGAACTTGCCAAGATCACCGTCATCGACCGTCAGGAGATCATCCTCGACATCTTCGCCTCACGCGCCCAGACGCGCGAGGCCAAGATTCAGGTGGACCTTGCCCGAATGTCCTACTCCCTTCCCCGACTCACACGCGCCTGGAGTCACCTTGGCAAGCAGGGCGGAGGCATTGGCTCGAAGGGTGAGGGCGAAAGTCAACTCGAGCAGGACAAACGCAAGATCCGGGGACAGATGGACCGACTCAAGCGAGATCTCGTCGAAGTGCGGCGCAACAGGGCCAACCAGCGCAAGGATCGTAAACGCACGCCGGTTCCCAATGTCGCGATCGTGGGCTATACGAACGCCGGCAAATCCTCCCTGCTTCGCAAACTCACGGGAGCTGATGTCCTTGTCGAGGATGCCCTCTTCGCCACCCTCGACACGACGACCCGCAAGATCGACCTGCCAAACAAGCAACCCCTGCTCCTGACGGATACGGTCGGCTTCATCAGGAAGCTTCCTCACCAGCTTGTGGAATCCTTCAACGCCACGCTTGAAGAGGCCGTCATGGCCGACTTCCTCATTCATCTGCTGGATGCATCCCACCCCCGAGTCCTCGAATTTTACGGAACCACCATGAAGGTGCTCCACGAACTTGGGGCGGATGACAAGAAAGCCATCACCGTTTTCAACAAGATCGACAGGATGGACGATACGGTGACCCGGGCGATGCTCATGAATGCGCATCCCGACGCGCTCTTCATTTCGGTTCATTCCGGCGAAGGACTCGATCTACTTGTAGGGCGTCTTTGCGAGCTTGTCGGAAGTGGAAGCGGCGAGATCGAAGTCCTCATTCCCCACGATCGAGCCGATCTTGTGGCACGACTTCATCGTGAGGGAGTGGTCCACCGGACCGAGTTTGAGGAGGAACACAGCCGCATTCGTGCGACCGTGCCGGAACGTTTCCGTGAAACACTCACCCCATTCCTCGCCAGATGACCGCGGCGGCACCCGCGGCTTCGAGGGAGCCCGGCATGATTCGAATCACGACTTTCATCTTTCGTGCTTCCCCATCACCATCCCTATCATGCTAGCTTCCTGACTCCATGAGCGACGAATCAACAGCACCAGCAGATCTATCAGGCTTCGGGATCGATCTAACCCAGATGTTCCGTCCTGCGTGGACTACGGAAACCGGAGATTCCAGTGCGGATCTGGCGAGACAATTTGACGAAGGAGACCGTCCGCAACGCAACGAGGGTCGCGGAGGGGAACGTGGCAGGGATTCCCGAGGCCCACGTCCCGATCGTGGTGCGGCAGGTCGCGGTGGAGGAGCTTCCCAAGGTTTCGGATCCGCACGCCCGGGAGGTCGTCGCGAGGATCAGGGCCAGGGAAGGGGACCAAAACAGGGAGACAGAGGCAATGGACCAAAGCGGGACGCCTCTCCAGGCGGAGGGGATCGCCCGAGCCGCAGAGGCCAGCGTGACGAACGTGAACAACGCAGGGAACCGGAGCCTAAAGCCTTCTTGGAGGGATGGAAATTGCAGTTGCTCCCCGAGGCCTCCGCAATCGAGGGCATTGCCAAGCAGATCCGATCCCGAGCAAAGGCCTATCCCCTCTTTGAACTTGCGCGATTGATCGTGCAACTCTCGGACCGATACACGGTCAAGCTGACTGCCGATTCGGAGGAGACTCCCGTGCTCTTTCTCGCAAAATTGGATGGCTCCCTTTGGACCACCCGGAAGGAGGCGGTCAACCACCTTCTCTCAAAGCATATCGGCAAATTCTATCAGCAATCCTCGGTGACAACGGAGGCTCCCAAAGGAGCTTTTTCCGTCGTGGCTCAATGCGGTATGAGCGGGGTTGTTCTGGGACCTCCCAATCACCACGAATACACGTCCCGCGTGATCGCGCTCCATGCGTCACGTTTTAAGAACCTTCCCTTTGAAGTCTATAAATCCCGGATTCGCATGATGCGTGACGAGGCTCTCATCGATCAGTGGAAGACAGAACAATCGACCAAAACCGTCTACATCCCGGTCAAGATCGGGGAACTTGTGATGCAGGCAGAGGAGATCACGACTCCCGCCGATCCCACGTCTCAGGTTCCGGAGGCCACCGAGTCTCTTGACTCTGAAGTTGCAGTCGCCGTGGAGAGCATCACGGAGCCGGAGCCTCAGGTTGCAGAGACCCCAGTGACTCCGGAAGTGGAGAGCACCCCTGAGGCCACGAGCGACGAACCCGCAGAGGCTATGGACGGTGGCGACACTGCGGAAGCGGAGGAATCCAAATCCGAGAAGGCTCCCGTTGAAGGCCTCTCCCTCGCCGAGGCGACGGCTCATTTCCAGGAACACCATGCCGAAACAGAGGTGATTTCGGCAGGACGTGACCTCACCGTGAAGGGGGCCGTCGCTCTCCACGCATCAACCCCTCTCCTGCGCGAACTGCTGTTGAAAAACCTGCAGGAGATGGACCGCTTTCCCCTTCCTCTGGCTCAAGTCCTTGGAAAGGAGCTTACCAGCAGGGGTCTCCAGCTTTTCAAATCGCATAAAAAAATCATCAATGTCTCGGTGGCCAGACCCCGCTACCTCGATCGCGAGGTGACCGCAGTCTCGGAAGCCTGCCGCGCCATCCTCGAATACCTGGAGGCTCATCCCAAACAGCACCGGGACAAACAGTGGGCCTCTCTTCTGGCTTTGCGCACGGAGACCGTTTCTCATCTCGACCAGCGGGTGGCCGAACTCCTTCCTTCGGAGGGAGAATCCACTCCGGCCAGCACGACCCAACCCGCGCCCGATGAGGAAACCCTCAGGCGACGGGAGCAGGCCCTGGGCACCGACCTCCTGTGGCTCCTCCACCAGGGGCACGTGATTGATTTCGCCATGGGGAATCTTCAGGCCGCGACGCGCCCGGTTCCCAAAACCCCGCCTAAAAACGAATCCCCTGCCACGGCGGTGTCTCCTGAAACCACGGCCCCTGAATCCTCCATTGCCTCCATTGAGACCATTTCGGAGGAGAGCCCTCAGCTAGCTGTGTCGCCGGTCCCATCCGATGAATCCGGCGTGCAGGAACCTGAAGCGCCCGTCTCTTCTGCTGCTCATGAGGATGCCGTGACGACCCACGCATCAAGCGAATCCCCGACCCACGAAACACTTCCTCTACCAGTACATCAGGCGGATCCTGCTTCAGAAACGGCTCTAGCGCAGCCGAAAAACCAAACCGAATAGGTCCCCGATCATGCCCTCGCTCTACGAGTCGCGCAAACTTCTCGGCGAGTATCTCCATCTTCATTATGCCGGAGAAGAGGCGCTACGGCATCCCTCTCTTCCTGTTGACCCCTCCATCACAAGCATTCCCTTTCCTGTGCGATGCGTGCGCGGGTTGCTCGATCCGGATCTGCTTCCCTCACTCCCGGAGGAGACCACAGCGCTCGAGGTAGGCTGTGCGGTCGGAGCCTCATCCTTTGAGTTGGCACGCTCCTGCGTTCGTGTTGAGGGAAGCGATTATTCCGAGTCCTTCATCACCGCCGCGCAGAGACTTCAAGCCGAGGGAAACCATCCCGCCTTGCAGACCGTTGAGGGATTCCTTTCTGCTCCCTTCGAGGCTATGGTCCCTGTCGATATCGACCGGAGCAGGGTCAGTTTTTCAGTGCAGGATGCCACCCAACTTCCGGAAGGGATCGGACCTTACGACGTGGTCTTGGCGGCGAATCTGATCTGCCGTTTGCCCGATCCGGAGGCTTTTCTCAACCGCTTGGGGGATCTTGTCAAACCGGGAGGACAACTCCTGCTAACGACACCCTTTACATGGCTTGAGGAATACACTCCGAAGGAACGCTGGATCGGGGGCATCGATCCGGATCGACGGAGTGAAGCGGAACTGATGAAGCGACTTGGCGGAGAGTTCAGGTTGCATCGGCGCCTCGATCTGCCATTCCTGATACGGGAGCATGAACGCAAATACCAACTCGGCATCGCCCTCGGGACCACCTGGATCCGACTCTGATAGTCTGCCGGATCCGGTCAACTGGGATGCACATTACCTGGCGGGCGACACCCCGTGGGATGAAGGATACGCAGCGCCCGCCCTCACGGAATTTCTGGTTCACCACCCCATCCGCGGAGAGGTGCTCGTGCCGGGATCAGGACCGGGCCACGATGTTCGTGCGCTGGCAATCCACGGAGCCAAGGTCACGGGACTCGACCTCTCTCCCACGGCCATTGAACTTGCACGATCTTATCCCAAAGCTGGAGGGGAACAGTATGAACTTGGTAATCTCTTTCAACTTTCAGACACATGGAACGCAAGGTTCGACTGGATCGTGGAGCACACCTGCTTCTGCGCCATCCCCACCCCGGCACGGAGTCAGTATGTCAGGGCCCTTGCTGACCTCCTCAAACCGGGAGGCCGCTACTTCGCCATTTTTTACATAAATCCCAAGGCTCCGACGGGCCCTCCGCACGGAACAACCCGGGAGGAAATCAGCGGGCTTTTTGATCCGGATTTGGAGCTCCTTGAGGAATGGGTCCCGACCCCTGCCTTCGAGGGAAGGGAGGGTCGTGAACTCTGCCAAGTCCGACAATTGCGAAGAAGCGGCCTGTTTTAGAAATTCACCACGGCACGGAGACCCACCACAAGGGCATTTCCATACTGCTCGGTTCCGTTTGGGTGAATCACATACTACAGATCAGGTTGTAACGCCACCGAGGGAGTGATGACGCAGGAATAGGAGAGCTCCGCAACCGATTCAAACGAACCCCCGTTAAGACCCGCAGCGGAGGCTTGGGAGAGCATCGAAGGACTCATCTGGGCATAGGCGAAGGCCAGTCCCAGCTTGTCTTTTTTTCGACCCGGCAGGAGTCCCTTGTAAACCGGTCCGCCATCAGCATAGAAGGAGGTCATGCTCCAGAGATTATCATCACCAACAACTCCCCCATGGGTCACCCAATGCACCTGCATGACGGTGCTTTTCAGGTGGTGGAGATCCATGGTAAGCCGGTCTCCGGGGCCCAACGGGATACCATCGAGGTGCCTCCGCATGAGACCATAAAAATTGCTTTTGATGCGCTCAATCCCGTTATTTGGCCCTTCCATTGCCACATCCTCTATCATGGAGATTCCGGCATGTTCACCGTGCTGAAATACGAGGGAGCCGACACCAAGTTCTGGCGCCCTGAACAAGTCCCCAAAGAAAAATCCAATCTCTGATCCGCTCCATCCATCAATGCTAACAGCCTACAACGGAATAGCCTTCCACCTTCCCTCATGAGCGACTGCTGTCACCACGATCATTCCGGCCCTACGAAGACCTCCCCGTCAGCAGGAAATGCTCCCGAAGGCTCGCTCTACACCTGCCCGATGCATCCCGAGATTCTGCGGGACAAGCCGGGTGATTGTCCGAAATGTGGCATGGCCTTGGAACCACTGATTCCCAGTGACGATGACTCCGAGTCGACCACTCTGGCCCGAAGATTCTGGCTCTCGGTCGCCCTGGGAAGTCCCGTCGTGGTGCTGGCCATGGCCCCGATGCTCGGGGTCACTCTCCTTGAGGGTCCGTGGACCGGTTGGGTGGAGTTGCTGCTTTCCATCCCAGTCGTGTTCTGGTGCGGAGCCTCGGTCTGGTTAAAAGGCTTTCGGTCTTTTGCATCGCGAAACCTGAACATGTTTTCGCTCATCACCCTCGGGACGGGTGTCGCCTTCCTTTACAGCATCACGATGCTGGTGTTCGGGGGGGTGCTCGTTCCGGACGCTCCCTCCGGTGATTATTATTTTGAAGCCGCAACGGTCATCATGGCTCTTGTGCTCATGGGACAATGGCTCGAGTCCAGAGGACGTGCAAAGGCCGGCACGGCGCTTCGCGAGCTGCTCGACCTCACCCCGGCGACCGCCCTGCTTGTGGGCAAGGACGGGGAGGCCGACCGCGAGGTTCCCGTTGCGGAAGTTCAGTCCGGGGATCGGCTCAGGATTCTCCCGGGGGGTAAGATCCCCGCCGACGGGGTGGTTCTTGAGGGAGAAAGCTCCATCAACGAGTCGATGCTGACCGGAGAGCCGCTGCCGGTAGAGAAGTCCACGGGGTCGACCGTTTCGGCGGGCACCATGAACTCCTCGGGCAGCCTTGTGATCCGCGTCACGGGAACGGGAGCGGGCACCGCCCTTTCCCAGATCATAAGCCTCGTGGCTCAGGCCCAGCGAAGCCAGGCTCCTATCCAGCAGCTTGCCGATCACGTCGCCTCCATCTTCGTGCCGATTGTGATCGGCATCAGTGTCGTGACCTTTTTGGTCTGGATGATAGCAGGTTCGGAACCGCGCGTCTTCCATGCACTCACGGCCTCCGTTGCCGTGATCATAATCGCCTGCCCATGTGCCCTCGGACTTGCCACGCCCATGGCATTGATTGTGGGGATCGGGAGAGCTGCCGGAAATGGCATTCTGGTCCGATCGGCCTCGGCGCTCCAGAATCTTGCAACCACAGATCTCCTCGCCCTCGACAAGACAGGCACCCTCACCGAAGGAACTCCCAAGGTCGTCTCAATCCATCCGGTCGGTCCACTTTCTGAAGAGAAGCTTCTGACCCTCGCCGTGGGTGCAGAACAAGGCAGCGAACATCCGCTGGCCAGATCCTTGATGCTCCATGCACAAGCGAAGGGCATTCCGATTCCAAAGGCAGCCTCCTTTGAAGCGTTCCCGGGCGGAGGGATTTCTGCAGTGGTCGATGGCATCCGAGTGCTGATCGGAACGACCAAATTCCTCTCTGGTCACGGTGTGACAACCGGGTCACTGGACTCGATTCCGCTTCAGTCGGGCGAGGGACTCGTCGCCATGGCGGCCGAGGGAGTTGCCGCCGGGGCCTTTCTTTTCCGGGACACCATCCGTCCATCGGCTGGCAAACTGATCTTGGAGCTCAAACGGCTCGGGGTGCGCGTGGCGATGCTCACGGGGGATCGCACCAGCACGGCGATGGTGGTTGCCGGTGAGTTGGGTATCGACGAATGCCATGCGGAGCTCTCCCCGGCGGGCAAGGCAGATCAGTTCAAAAAGTGGAATGCCGAGGGATATCATACGGCCATGGCTGGTGACGGGATTAACGATGCACCCGCCCTTGCGGTCGCCGGCACCGCCATCGCGATGGGGGCGGGGTCGGACATTGCAAAGGAGACTGCCGGGATTATCCTGCTCAACCCCTCGCTGGAAGGCATCGTCTCCTCGATCCAGCTCAGCAGGGCCATTTTGAAAGTCATCCGGGAGAATCTCTTCTTCGCCTTCGCCTACAATATCCTTGGCATCCCCATCGCTGCGGGGATCCTCTACCCTTTCTTCGGGATCCTCCTTAGCCCCATGATCTCGGCGGCCGCCATGAGCCTCAGCTCCGTCTCGGTGATCGCGAACTCACTACGGCTCCGGAAAATTCGCTTCTAGTCATCTAGTCATCTAGTCATCTAGTCATCTAGTCACGTGGCACTAAGGGGAAGACAACAACGGAAGCATGACCCGGGAGGTCTCCGTCCGCCGGGAGGTGGATGACATCAAATCTTAAGAGTGAAGGATGAAGTCAAAATTATGAACTATGAAGTGGCATGCGCACCTTTTGAATGTCTGTTCTTCATTGCTGATCAGGGGGTTATACCATCAGCACCCCATCAACTACATAAGACCCCAAGGCTTTTATAACGAGTCGGGAAAAAGCGCTGACGAATCAGGAGGAAAATAGAATAACAAGGCAATTCCAGCATGAGAGCGCCAAGA
>CAIKFI010000093.1 GCA_903826635.1 uncultured Spartobacteria bacterium
AACAGCTTCACCCACTACTTCCAGTACCAACCTCACAGGTTGCAACATTTTCAATATCAATGCCTGTCCTTGGATGTAGGTGATTTTTAGTAAAATAGTATCGTTTTTAATATTTGTGGTTGACCATGGCTTAAAAACAGGCAAAATAGTATCACTTCTAAGTAAAAGCGATACTATCCATGAAAAACCAAGCTCTCAATCACACAATCACCACCAAGGGACGCAAATTCCATACGGAGATCTACACCAAGGAGGAGGTAATGCTTCTTGTAGACCAGTGCAATAAGGGAGCCTCTGGACTTCGTAACAAGGTTCTCATAATCGTCCTATACCGATGCGGTCTTCGTGTAAGCGAAGTCTTGGGCATTCGTACCAGTGACTACAACCAGCAGGAAGGGACGCTCCGAGTGATTGGTAAAGGGAACAAGATGCGAGTGGTTGGTCTGGACTCGCAGACGCAAATGAATCTCGACCTTTGGATGCTCAAGCGAAAGGAACTTGGGATTAACGGTAAGGGAAACCCTCCGATCTTCTGCGGTATCTCCAAACAGAATTTTGGACAACACCTCCAAACGGTCTATGTACGGAACCTCCTCAAGCTTCTTGGAAAAAAGGCTGGAATCGAAAAGAGGATGAATCCTCACAATTTTCGTCATTCATTCGCTCATGACCTTTTGAACGAGGGCATCGGTCTTCAGCACATCCAGATCTCCCTTGGTCACTCAGGAATTGCTACAACCTCAAAGTACCTACAGCGGTTCAATCCGAGGGAGACGATAGAAACCATCAAGGAACGAGTATGGTAGGTCCATTGACCCTCTATGGCTGGGATCTAAAAGTCGTCTGGTCTATTCATGAGACCTTGACCAAAGCCTTCACCACCTTGGAAGTCCTTCGGATTTTAAGGGCACCTTAAAGGCACCAACCCTTCATCAGACCGTTTCATGAAAAGTCCCCATACCTATAGAGACTCTTTCCATCAGGATAAAACGCTTGGTGGAGCCATGGGGATTCGAACCCCAGACCTCCTCAATGCCATTGAGGCGCTCTACCAACTGAGCTATGACCCCAAGCGTTCCGGCGGAAGCCGATGCCAAGGCATCGGCTCCGACGGAGGTGTGAAGGTAGGAGGAATCCTCCCCACGGGCAACATGATTTCTCAAAAAAAGAGCAGTGTTTTTAAAACATCCATTGACACCACAGACTCCAGGGTCCATTCTCTCCGACCCGATTCTAAAAGATTTCTAAGACATGAAGCGCACCTACCAACCTTCCAAGCGCACGCGCAAACGCCAATTCGGCTTCCGTGCACGCATGCAGACCAAAGGCGGTCGCGCCATCCTGAGCCGCCGTCGTCAGCGAGGACGCAAGCGTCTCCTGCCGAAGGGCGTTGAAGTCCATTACGCACGCCACACCCAAGCCTAGGATCCGGCTTCCGCGTTCCTCGCGGCTGCGATCCGGATACCAGCATGCAAAGGTCCGAGCGGAGGGCCTTTCCTACCACGGGAGTCTGATCAGGATGGGACTCTTGGAGATCCAGTGCGATCGGTCGGAAGAAGTCAGCTGCACCCAAGGTGCCGTTGTCGTCTCGAAACGCGTCGGTCCAGCGGTGGCACGGAACAAGGTGAAGCGTCGTCTCCGGGAGATCTACCGCCACGCCCTACCAAGCCTGAAACCGGGACTCTGGCTGGTCGTGACCGCGAAACCATCCGCCGCTACGGCATCACTGTTCACCCTGCGCTCCGAATGGTTGCGTCTTGGAAAACGTCTCTCTATTTTCTCCGAGTGCTGACACTCACTCCATGATGTCCTACCTGCTACGCATCCCGATCCACCTCTACCGCTGGATTGTCTCACCGTTCCTGCATGCCCTTGCCGGGAGCAGTACCGGCAGTGGCATGGGATGTGGATGCCGCTTCCACCCGAGCTGCTCGGTCTATGCCTTGCAGGCCCTGCGGGATCACGGTGCCGCAAGGGGTTCCCTGCTGACTCTTAAGAGGCTTGCGCGTTGCCACCCGTGGGGAGCTGGAGGCATCGATCCCGTCCCGGTTCGGGTGCCTGTCGTGGAATCTTTAAGAAATCATGCTCGCCCTTCGGCCCGCAACCTTTAGCCTTCAGCGTCGATATCCCCTTTTTTTAATCACTCTCTCTTATGTTTGACCGCACCACTTGGATCGCCCTTGCCCTCTCCGTTGCCGGACTCGTCGGGTGGCAGTTCTACTACACGAAGACCTACGGCCCCTACCTCGCCCAGCAGGCTGAGACTCAACGCCTCGCCAAGCAGAAGGCCGGGGCTAATCCCACTTCAAAACCCCTCCCCACCGCGACTCCAGGAGCCTCGATCCTGCCGATCTCAGCGCTTACTTCACAGGGATCCGGGCAGGCGACGGGGACAGCGACCCCTGTCCTGGGTGGCACTCCAGCGGCAGGAACGAATGTTCCGACCATTCCCGAGATTTCGTCCAAGCGCGCAACCCTCGACACACCGCGCGGCGAGTATCTCTTTGCCAACAACACCGGCGGCATTGAGTGCGTCACCCTTTTTCTTCACCTCGGGGCCAACGAGCAGAGCCTCTATCTGAACAAGGACTCGGGTCTCCCCATCGGAGCCCTCTGCGATGCCAGTGGGACTCCCATCGGTGGCTTCACCATGGATGCCGACAAGGAGAAGGATTTCACACGATTCAGCCTCACGGCTCCGAGTGGCCTTGCCATCACCAAGACTTTTATGCTGCCCGAGACCGTCGGCTCGCCCGAGGAATACGTGATCAAGATGGATCTGGCCTTCAGCAATAACGGCACGAATACGCTCACCCTTCCCGGCTTCAGCATTGCAGCCGGCGGCGAGGCCCCGATTCATATCAAGGATCTACCGACCTACACCTGCTTTGATTGGTATAAGGATGGCAAACTCATCGACGGAAAGATCGACGCAGGCACGATGCCCTCGCCGATCGACGTCAACTGGTTTGAGGCCGGCAAGATTCCCCTGGTCGGCATCGAGACCCACCCCGCGCGCAATCTCTACACCTCGACGGATTCCGTAGTCTGGTGGGCGGCCGTCACCAGTCAGTATTTCTGCACGATCGTCACGGCACCGAAGGATCAGCCCGGCAGCGGTGTCTGGGCCCGCCGCTACCTCGCCCAGAACTCTGAGCAATCCTCCAATGGTCAACCGGTTTACGGGATCACGGGCGGTCTTGGCACGGGCCCCATCACGCTGGCCCCCGGTCAGACCATCACCCGCACCTACACCATCTATGCCGGACCGAAGGATTTCTTCTCCCTCGGGAAGCTGGGTGGGGAGCAGCAGAAAATCATGAATTTCGGAATGTTCCACCTTGTCTCCGAGTTCCTGCTCTGGGCGATGAACGCACTTGAGAAATTCACCCACAGCTTTGCCGCCGCGATCATCATCCTTACGATCCTGATCAAGTCCGCCCTCTGGCCTCTTCAGAACAAGGCCACTGCCTCCATGAAGAGGATGCAGCAGCTCTCGCCCAAGATGACCGAACTCCGGGAGAAGTATAAGGATGACCCGACGAAGATGAACGAGGAGTTGATGAAGCTCTACAAGCAGTATGGGGTGAACCCCTTCGGCGGCTGTCTCCCGATGCTGGTACAGATTCCGATTTTCTTCGGCTTCTACTCGATGCTGGGAAGCGCAATCGAGCTTCGCAACAGCCACTTCCTCTGGATTCACGATCTCTCCCAACCCGACACCCTGACCCACATCATGGGATTCCCGATCAATCTCCTTCCTCTCATCATGGCCGGCACCATGGTCTGGCAGATGATGATCTCACCCAAGAGTGGAGACGCCGCCCAGCAGCGGATGATGTATTTCATGCCGGTGATCTTCCTGACGTTTGCCTACAACTATGCCTCCGGCCTCGCCCTCTACTGGACGACCCAGAACATCTTCTCTATCGTCCAACTCTACTGGACAAGGAATCAGGAAGCCCCCAAACTGCAAGTTATCGCACCGAAGGCCAAACCCAAAAAGAAGGGAAACGGAGGATCCAACTTCACGAAGAAGAGCTGAGATTTCCCCCTTTTTCCCCCTCCCCAACTCACCGAAAGATGAGCCAGTCCCCCCGCGAAATTCTTGAGATCCTGCTCGGTCACCTCGGTTTTTTTGTAGAGATTGAGGAGGAGATGCGTGACGGGCACCTCATTCTCCAGATCAGGACCAAGGATCCGGAGCATTTAATCGGCCGGAGGGATGAGAATCTGGAGAGCCTCCAGTTCCTGCTCAACCGGATCCTGCTGGCACAGAGCACTCCGGAACAGAAGACTCCACGGGTCATTGTCGATATCGAGTTCCACCGAAGCATGAGGGACGGGGCCTTCCTAGAGCGCATTGCCCTGCTGGCCGAGGCTGTCCGTGAACATGGACGCTCCGTCGAGACCGAACCCCTCAACTCCTACGACCGACGCCTCGTCCACAATGCCTACCACGAGGATCCAGAACTCACAACCGAGAGCCCGGAGGGGATGGATAAGATCAAGCGCATCACCATTCGTCGGCGGGAGTAGACTCGGGATATCGGTGCATAGCCACGTTGGCCTGCATTTGCAGTAGTCCTGCGGCGAGCGAACAACAACACTGCTATCCGACAAGATCGCGAGCCTCCATCCACTTATAGGGAGAGGGTGCGATATGCCTCGCACTGATAAATGCGGATCACCTGCTCCTTACCATTCATGGTGATCGGGACTTCTTTCAGCAGCGCCACGGCGTTGAAGGCAGCGGTGATGGTCTGGGGAAGTTCCTCCCTGGACTCGGTGGTGATGTAGAGGGCATTCCTGCCAAGAAAGGGACTGACCGATTTCTCCTCGGTATAGAGCGGATCCTTTACCCCAGCCGCGACGGCATCCGCGTATCCCGGCCAAAGGGCAAAGGAGCTGTTGAGGCTGGGCGACTCCGCCACGAAAACCGAGGGAGCTCCGGGACGCTCCGGATAGTCGATGGAAATCATGCTCCCCATCAGTGCAGCCAGTCCGGGAGTGGAGGCGATGAGTATGGGCTTCCCACCATTCGCATCGAGTCTCCCGTCACGAAGCGATGACAAGGTAGTAGCCAGAGATTGGACTCCCCCGACACCCAGTGGGGAGGGAAATCCATCCGGGATCAGCAAAGGGCTGAGCAGGAGAAGCCCACTCAGGGCGGCGGCGGTCAGGCCAGTAGCCGAAATGATCCACCTCAACCAGACTGCAGAATACGCAAGGAGAACCACCAGGGGTGTCAGCAGGGCACTCAAGGCCA
>CAIKFI010000094.1 GCA_903826635.1 uncultured Spartobacteria bacterium
ACGGTTCCCTCCAGATAGCCGCGGCAGGTATCGAGTCCGCCCGCCGCATACTGCTCGGTGTAGATAAGGGTCTCCGGTGAAACTTGCCCCTGCACTTTTCCATAGATCTGAAAACCACCGGGAAGATCGTGCGTGTGCGAGAGATCAGATTTAAGAACAAAGAAACCTCCATCTGCACCAGCTTTGGATGCGGCAATCTCGGATTCATTGCCGTAGCGGTTGTAGGGTCCAAACTGAAGCACTGCTCCACGAATGCCAAAGGTAAGACCCGCGTCGAAAATCGTGACCGAGTTGCTCGGAGCCAGCACCGCGTTGTAATTCAACCGAATCGGCCAATAGTCGAGCGGTTGCTGAGTATTCAGGTTGGCCCCCGCTGAAACAGGAGTCAATGAAGTGATCTGGTTGTTGTGTTTGAAGTCGATCCCCCCGCTGAAGGATTGGCTGAAATCTTTTGCAGAGGGTAAGGCGGCTAGCAGGCGGAATCCCGCAGTATACCCATTGCCTAAGGAAGCCCCGCTGCTCGAACCGCTGGATGGCAGCGTCGAGGTGCTATTCTGATAGCCATAGGAAACATTGAGTCGGAGCCAGTCGACCGCCGGGATGCGGGCCGTGTAGAATCCGTTGTAGTTCTGCACAGCGGAAGGTTGCTCGGGAGAGGTCTGATAGGAACCCCCGATCGAGTCGCCGCGTTGCCAGAGATTGTCATAACTGGAAGCGAAGTTGGCGCGATACATCGGCGTACCGTAACTGTAGCGATTGTTGTATTCGGCCGATCCATGCCATGGAAGGGTATCCTTCACGTTTAGGTTCACATCCACGGTCCCCGGTTCAAATCCGGCAGTAAGCGTGGGAATGACCTGGCGGTCGCTCCACTGGTTGAGGGCGAGGATCTCACTGGAGACCTTATTGAAATCCGGCACCGTTCCAGGGGCGAGAGAGGGCACCTTTTTCTTGATCCCACCGACCGAGAAAAACCGGGATCCCTCGACATTGAGCCTCCCTATCTTGGCCTCCGTGACTTGCAGGAAAACAATGCCCCTCTTGCCGGTCTGCTGGGGAATCTGCACATTAACGGTTTGGAACCCCTTGTCTTGAAAGGCTTTTTCAAGTGCGGTGCGGGCCTTCTCCACATCATCGGGAGTCCGCTCGGGGCCCATATACGGATAGACCGCCTTCTCGATTTCAGCCCTGCTGAGTTGGTGGGATCCGAGGACACGAAACTCCTTGATGTAGAGTTTTTCAGCCGAAGCGGCGTTCGTCGATTTCGACGGATCCTGAGGGCACGATGTGACAGTCGGCACCGGCGGGGGTGAGTCCATTCCCTCTTCTGCAGACCACCCCGTGAAGCTCGTGATCAGAATGAGTCCTGCAGCGAGGATGCATGGGGCCCAAAAGCTAATGACCAAAAAGCTCACGACCCTCTCATAATCGGAGACAGACGCAATACCCTGACCTTCCGGAAGGTGAAAGGTGTTTTTAGTCTGCTTGAAACGATGGGAATTGGGAAGCATGAGTCCGATTGTGAACTGTGCAAAATTGACCCAAACATTATCAGAGAACGCCCTTTGCCTTGAATGTTTATTTGTCACGATCCTGTAACAATTTCGCCACAACAATTTCGGAATGCAGTTTCTACAACCAAGGAAACAGCCGGGCGCTATTTAGCGGTTTTCTGTAATTTCTGGCTCACTGGGGAGCGGGATCCCGATAAGCCTGGTCCTTGGGATCAGTCAAGGGCCACTCCTCGCTCAAGAGTGGATCCGAGGCCCCATTGACCTGAAAGACCCAGAGATGATGAAACGGGACATGCACCCCGGATTGCCGCTTGGGTGTGAAGATGCCGCTGAGTTTGCACCAGAGACGCCCCTCCCTCCAGTCCATTGCACGGAGCGAGACCCTATCGACCCGACTCAGGAAGTTCCCATGACGGGACTCCACCTCTGAACGCAGTTTGCTACCATTTGGCTCCCGGAGCGGTGTCACCTCCGGTTTCACCGAATCCAGAGCGAATAGCCTGAGTTGATCTCCCTGATCCCCGGGGGCCTCGTTGACCGCGAGGTATTTTGAATCCGGACTCCAGAGAATCGATGCGGCTCCAATTGCAGATGTCCACTGGTAGATCACCCTCCCTTGCAGGGTGATTTCCAGTTCCTTACGGGCCTCCCCCCTCTCACCCGGGGCCGCAGGCAACCTCCGCAATTCGAACATCCCATCAGGCGAGACGGAGAGAGGCTGTCCCTCGGGTGACATCTCCGCTCGGAGATGGATCGATGGAGTCAGCAGGAAAAATACCGCAATTGTCCCGAGGAGAGCATCGGACAAGCACTTACGGGGGAAAATGGCTTTCATTTGGGTGTGATGCGGATCAAATTAGCAACAACCCACCAATTACGACGCTTGTCGTATTAATGGATTAAACAAAGGTTTTTTTCTTTGGCACCGAGTACGGGAGACAGCGTGATTTTTTCGTCGAATGTTGCCAACCTTCCGTCTCGAGTAACAGCCAAGGCCAGCAAATAGAGATCCGTGATCTGGCGCGAGTTGTGGATGAGATTCTCGGAGAAGATCGCTTCACTCCTCAGCGAAATGGAATCCTCCCAGAACTCATGATCAGTCTGTTCCGAAAAACGCCGGAGTTGTCCGATCAACTCCCCGGGCGTGAACCGGTACTCCCGACCGTAGCCGATACTGCTCATGATGCGAACAACACCATTTTCTGTGATAGGGCAAGTGGCCCATCCATTATGGTGATTCTGAGCCCACCACGCATGGGATCTCTCATGAAATGCATGATCGGGATCAAGGAGCGCAATGATCACATTGATATCCAATAGGGCTCGCATCGCTTTAGACCCCTTCTTCATCCATAAGTTGACGAACACGAGCCAATGTCACCACCTCTCCACGTGAGCGCACTAAGGGTACCCCCTCCCTACTAGCCGGAAAATTGGTTGGTTTCTGTTTAGGAACCGTTAATCCACGCCGGGCGAGTAAAGAAAGGATCCGACCTGCTGTACTTCCCTCAAGTTGGGCTAGTTCTTTAGCCGCTTGGAGAACATCCTCTTCAATGTCCAAAGTTGTTCTCATGCATCAGATGCTAACACATCAATTCATCTGCATCAATCTTTTAATCTGCTGATAGGCTGGATCAATTACGATTAGGAGGGTTTTGGCAATGCAAGCACCTCAAAGAGAACATCCTAAGACTCAAAGCGATGCTTGGATCGGTGCACTGGAGGAATTTTCCGCCTTCTTGTGCTGATCATCTGACCCCTCGCCCCCATCCCCATCCCCACCACCGTAGCCCATGATATCGATCGAAATGAGGGAGGGGGTTTCATCGGCCTGATTGGCGGCTGTTTTATCAGCAGCCTTGTCAGCAGAACTGCTTGCTGCGGCTGCGGCCGTACTCGCACTGGAGGGAGCTGATGCAGGTGCTGGTGCTGGCGCTGGTGCTGCCGCCGGAGCAGAACTTGCGGCTGGAGGAGGCACTCCGACGGAAAGTCCGCTCACCTGAATGTTGGCAGCATTCAGGATGGCCGTGGCGGCAAGGTGGAGATTTCCAGAAGAGCGGATGCCGGCATCACCCGCATCAATCACTCCGGAGGGAGCATCAAGATCAACAGCACTTGGAGCA
>CAIKFI010000095.1 GCA_903826635.1 uncultured Spartobacteria bacterium
CAGGACCGGAGAGCCAATTCTGGGGTCTCGATCAAAGGTGCACGCCCTGATGGACTTTCCAGATCAAAGAAAGTAACCTCCTCCTCCAAGGATTCAGAAATTTTGCGCGCCAAGGTTGTTTTCCCCACTTGCCGCGCTCCCAGAAGGGCGACTACGGGAGACTCTTTCAACTTCACCTTAATTTCCTCCTGAAGGCGCAATCTTGGGATAGATCCTTGCATATCCATAGTCTTCATATTGTTTTACATGGATATCAAGGATTTTTGATCAAGCAACGGAGAGTTTTCCAAAAGCGTGTACAAAGGATCTCAGCCTCACACTCAAAGCTTGGCTACAGACCTTTTCGGCGGTCTGTGCCGCTCCGTAGCGGTTCCTTACACTAACGATTCAAATACTCCATTTATCAACTTTGATAACTTGGGCAGGTCAGATGAATTTCAGCTTTCTAGCTGCCACGACGACCATGCGCAGGAGCAGGGTCCCGTGGTGCCATCGGCGGATATTCGTGGAGCCGTAGGTGCGCTCCCGGTAGCGGATGGGGATCTCGGTGATGCGGAGGCCGAGTTTCCCGGCACCGAAGAGCAGGTCAAAGTCACCGAAGGGGTCAAACTCCCCGAAGTAGCTCCTCCCGGCGGCGAGCCTGAGGTAGTCGCTCCTGAGCAGGGCCTTGGTGCCGCAAAGGGTATCCTTCACCGGTTGGCCCAGCATCCAGGAGAAGATGAGTCCGAAGGCCTTGTTGGCGCAGAGGTTGAGGAAGCGCATCGACTCCCTCTCCATCGGGTAGACAAGCCTCACCCCGTTGACGAACTCGGATTGGCCCGAGGCGATGGCGTCATAGAACTTCGGCAACTCCTCGGGCTGGACGGTGAGGTCGGCGTCGAGGATCATGAGGATGTCACCCGAAGCGGCGGCGAATCCCGCGCGGACGGCATCCCCCTTCCCCTCCCCGCGCTGGCGGAGGTAGGTGATCCTCTTCTCCGGATAGGCCGTGGCCACGCGCTGGATCTCAGCCCAGGTCCCGTCGGAGGAATGGCCCTCAACAAAGATCAACTCGGTGCCCGAGCCCAAGTCGGGAGTCCTGAGAACGGCGTCCTCGATGTTCCCCTCCTCGTTACGAGCGGGGATGATGACCGAGACGGAGAGTGGCTTCGGCGACGAGTCCGATGAAGTCGGGTTGGGGCGGGCGGTGCAGAAGATGGTGATGCCGAGCGGCGCGCAGAGCGGGGCAAGGCAACGGTTCAGCAGGAAGTCGACTCCGGGCACCTGGAACGGAAAGAGGATCCGGTGATTCGTCGTCACGGTCTCCCATCCTGAGATACCAAGGAGTCCTTTCACGTCGGATGTGGAGAGCCAGTTCGCAGGCAGGTGATGTCCCCTGGCTCCGAGCAGGGTGGCAAGTGCGGAGAGGGGTTGGAAGAGGTTATTGAAAAAATTGAGCAGGAGTCGGGTCTGCGGATGGCTCACCTTGAGGAGTTCCTGCATGAGCACCTGCACATCGGCTGCCTCGTTGATCGTCTCCGAGAGGATGATGACGTCGAACTTCTCCTTCAGGTCCAGAAACTGCCCCAGTAACTCGCCGCTCCCGACATGGAACTCACAGTCAGGCGCAGACCCGCGCGCCAGCTCGATGCGACGCTCGGAGAGATCAAGGCCAACGCGCCTCTCCGCCCGGATCTGCGCAAGCAGGCCCCCGTTACCGCATCCGATCTCCAAGACCGACGACCCGGGTGGGATCATCAAGTTGTAATAACGGGCCAGTATCCTGCGATAGCCGGAGCTTCCCCATCCCTGTTGGACTTCCTTGTCGTTGTAAAAGGCGGCAAGGGCCCCCAACTTCTGAATCGCGAGTGGGGTGAGTTCCCGGAGGGTCGTGGTCATTGGGGGGAGGTCAGAGGGATGGGA
>CAIKFI010000096.1 GCA_903826635.1 uncultured Spartobacteria bacterium
AGCAAATAGGCAAGCCCCAGCGGATCGCGCAGTACACGGGGAAGAAACCGCAGCGTAAGGGATAATGTCCTGGCGTTCTCGTCGAGCAGTCGGCAGATCAGCCTCTCTTCGGCCGATGAACTCATTATCGCGTGCCGTTAGGAGGCGAAGTCACCGGCGAAGAGTGCGGTTTCACGGTGCTTAAAACCATGGATCGACGTTCGCTTCCGCCAGTTCCAATGCGCCTCAAGAGGATCATCCTCTCCTCATTATTACCGAGTCCCATCGAGGCGGCCTGTTCGACATGGCCCCCGTCGTCGGAAGCTTTCGGCATCTTGGAGAGGAGGCGTTGTTCGTCGATCAGACGAAGTGCCGTGGCGTCGATCGCCACGGGATCCTTGGAGGCAAAAAGGGAGGCGTAGGACGTGCAATTCACGGGACTGGGATATGGTCCACCCGCATATTGAAGCACCATTCCGTCCATCAGGGTCAGGACCACTTTTTTTTGGATCCTCTCATCGGCATAAACCTCGGCAAGCGCCGAGTCCCCGTAACCATCCCCCTTGCTGAAGCGCCTCCAGTTATCGAGAATCCCCACCGTCATGCAGGCCAAGGCTCCATGCACCCCCGTGAAGTAACTGTCGCAGAGAGACGGGATGTTGATCACTCGATCGATCTGCCGGGCCAGCAGAACCGGCAGGTGGCTCTCGTTACTGAGTTGCGCCTTCGGCCCAAGAATGTCATCCAAAGAACTCCGCGTCTCTTTGAAGGAGAGGTCTCCGTAAACGAGTTGCCCGATGGCAGGAGTGGTGACCACGGCCCTGGGATCGTATCCGGCGCCTTTTTCAACCCATCGTAGATTCAGCCCCGGGGTCTCGTCATAGCCACAGCGCTGAAGGTCATCCCAACTGCGGTCCCAGACCATGATGTCGGAAGGAGCAATTCCGGCAGAGATCAATCCTTCGACCACGGCTTGGGCAACAGCCGGATGAGTCCCGCCGACCGGTCCGGGCTGAGCGGAGACCTTGATCCCGATCTTTTCACCGGGCTTTACCAGGGAGAGCCAAGCCGCCTTCGGATTGGATTTTCCGGTCACGGCGCAGACCAAACCCTCGACCATCCGCGAGACCAAAGGGAAGCGAGGAGTCATTCCGGGACCCATCGCCTGCTGATCAAGCGCAAAAAAAACGACGGAATTGGAAGGTGTGGAATCGGGCCTCGGAGGAGGCAATTCAGCTCGCAGGGCCACCGTCGGCAGAATCGCCAGCAAGAGCAATACGGCACACCTGATCCCCGTCACGCGATCCCCTCCGACGTCGCGTTGGCCTGCTCCTCGTCGTTGCCGTAAAAATCTTTCCCGATCTCCACCTTGGGACGCCCCTGAGCCAGGCGCCACTTGTTCGTATCGCGTAGGGAGTAGATGCATCCGCAATACTGCTGGGCATAGAACTCCTCCCTCTTTGAGATCTCGATCATCCGGGCCGCTCCGCCACCTTTGCGCCAGTTGTGGGTCCAGTAGATCATACCGGGCCAGCGGGCAGCGGCACGTTCACCCGCCCCGTTGATTTGGTTCATGTCCTTCCATCGCGAGATCCCGAGACAACTCGTGATCACTTTGAATCCCTTTTCATAAGCGTGAAGAGCCGTCCTCTCAAAGCGCATATCGAAGCATGCCGTGCAGCGCTCCCCCCGCTCGGGAGCCCACTCCAGTCCCTTCACTCGGGCGAACCAATTGTCCGTGTCGTAGTCGGCATCGGTGAAGGGGATCCCATGATCCTCGGCAAACCGGATATTCTCGACCTTGCGAAGTTCATACTCCTCCCGGGGATGGATGTTCGGGTTGTAAAAGAATATTTCGAGTTCCAGACCCGAAGCCACCATCGCCTCAATCACCTCTCCGGAACAAGGGGCGCAACAGGAGTGCAACATCACCCGCTTCTCCCCGCCTGGAGGAAGAAGTTCCGGCCGTTGGTATTCGGAAGACATCGTCATCGGACCTCAGCGCTTGAAGACAATCATGCGGGCATCGACACCGCTGAAATTCTGGTAGGTCACACCTGCATAGCCGGGGTAGGTCACCGGCACGACCCCACCTCCATACCATCCGCCGCCATACCCCCCCCATCCATACCCCACAGGGATAAAACCGACCGTGGGAGGGACTGAATACCAGGAAGGAAGGGACCAGTTTTTGTAATCCTTGATGATCACAGCATCGGCACCCACCCTTTGCGCATTGTAGATCATCGCCCGCTGGAGAAAGGGGTATCCGAGCTGCGTTTGGAAAGCGAAGCGGCCGATCTCGGAATAGGGAAACTTCGGAGCCGCATTCATGATCGGGATGACTGCATCCTTCGCCTTCGGCGGGTAGATGACCGGGGTCGTCGGTTGGTAGAAGACGGCCGTCGAACTCACGCTGGCACAGCCCGAAAAGAGCAGGGCGAAACCCCCGATCATGGGGAGAAAGAGCCGGTTCATGGATTACATTCTTCCACAGCTTTCCCCTCAGGACAACCCGGATGCAAAATCTATTGTTTTGAAATTTATAAAAAACTTTGAACGAACTTGCTGCACGGGGGTCAAATAAATAACCGCCCATTGCGGGCATCGAACCACCACCCACACGAACAACTAAGCAAACTCACCATGAAACACCAATCCGTCTTAAGATTATCCATTGCCGGAGCTGCCTTGGCAGTTCTCGCGCTCGGCTCCCAATCCCTTCGCGCAGACGACAAAGCCTCGGACAAGGCCTCCTCGGGCGGTTGCTGCGGAGGTGGCAAAAAATCCTACGCAAAGGCCTCTGAAAAAGGAGCCAAGGCTCCCTCAGGGGGAGGAGGAGGGGGTTGCACCAGCGCCCCGGCTCCAAGCCCGGCCAAGTAATTTTTAAAAGATTTGTCACGGATGGGTCGGGGGGCCCATTCTGACAGCCACTGCGCGGGAGGTCCGTTTTTCGGCACTTCCGCGCAGTTTTCTTTTTTAGGCCGTTGATGCTCTCTCAATCAGACAGGCCAGGCTGAGGTTCGCATCCTGAACAATCGGATGCCCATGGGCAACGAGTAGAATCTGAGGTTTTAACCCCGTAAGCGCGGCCAAGGACTTGAGTGAACGCATCTTCTCCCCACGGTATTTTTCGGGGAGCAATCGCAATCCCTCCGGTTCAAGGTTGATCAGGGAATCTCCAAAAATCAGTATTCCATCGTGTTGAAAGGCCGTCTCCCCGGGACCGAATCCTGGCAGGGCTATTGATTCCATCCCGGCCACCGGATCGCCGGAGCGGAACCGTTGATCCGCGATAATATCGTCACCTGCATCCGAAGGAGCATAGACAGGGATCCCGCATCGCTTTGCCAGCGACAGGCTCTCCCTCTGATGATTCCCGCTGGTCAGCACCACGGCCGCGGGAGCGGAGAAAGACTCTGCCACCAGATCCTTCAGCGCCTCCTCAGCCAGAGGAATCGGATCGATGAAGATCAATCCCGCAGGAGTCACGATCGCCGTCGAGGAGCAATCGCACTTCACTGCCGGCTCATACCCCTGCCAGTGAAAGAGACCGGGACGAACCGTGGAGTATTCGGGAACAGGCTTCATTGGGATCAGACTGTTAGACTGTTAGACTGAAGGCTGAAAGAATTACTATGAAATTGCTTACTTGGCCTTTGCATTAGGAACTCAAGAATGGAAAGGTCCGAGTTTTGGTTCCTTTCCTGAGTTCCTGATTTCTTCTGTTTCGTTGAATTCAAGCGCCTCTGGCGCGTTGACTCTTCGCTTCAAGCCGCCTTCTTCCGACGATACGCAATCAG
>CAIKFI010000097.1 GCA_903826635.1 uncultured Spartobacteria bacterium
AGCTCATCCTGGAAAAGTTGCGAGCGATCCTGTGGTTTGGCATTTTCCAAATCCCCGAATACCGGCACTTGATACTTTTGAAGGTTGGTCTGGAGTTTTTTCAAATCCGATTGATACCCTGTAAGCGCCTCGGTGAGCTTCTTTAAATTTTCATCGTTAGGGAACGGTTTATCGGGTTTGGCAAGAGCCGTGAGTTTCGAGATTATCGACTCCTGCTCCTGAACGGACGTTACGTAGCCTTCCCAGGCGCTCCAGGTCATGCATCCCATGATGATTGTTGCCGAGAGGACGACAGCCCCGAGTATCGCTGTGGGCTTGTTTTCAGCGAACCAAGCGTTGAAATTAAACCGTGTCATGGAAGGAAAGTCAGGGAGTTGCGGAGCGGTATTTTGAGCGCGAAGGGATAAGCCCATTGATCCCCGTTCGGGCTGCCTCTCTGGGTGATGATCTTGGATTTCTCATTCTCATTCACGGAAAAGAGATCCGAGGACTGAAGTGAGTTCACAAAGTCATCGATGACCGCTGCCTGACGGGGATTCTCCAGATAGAGCCCTTTGACGATCAAGGCCCTGATGACGGTCGGAGCGCTGATCTTGTTTGTGCCGGTCGCGCTGGACACATTTTTTTGTGGGGCATCTCCCACCGGTTGGATCTCCGTGATCCAGAGGTAGCGATCGGGAATCTTCGCGCTCAGATCCGCGATCAAATTCGGATAGGCTGAGCGAAGTTCGATCAGCGACAGGAGTTCCGAGGCTGTTTTTTGGACAGTATCAGTCTTTTCAGTGACTTGCCGGATTCCTGAAGCAAGGCGGGTCTCTTTATCCATGGTTCCCGAGAGAACCGACGTCTGGGCTTTGGTGACGCCGTTCACATAGGAAAAATATCCGGACCAGGTGGCCAAGTTAATTAGGAAAAGGGCCGCTGCTCCGGAAAGGAAGGGGAGTCTTTTGAAAAACTCCCGCCTCTTCATCAAGGATCGGGGAAGGAGTTCGACTTTTGTAAAAGAGCTTTCACCGGATAGGGTGAGTGCACCACCGATGAGCTCGCCCAAATTATTGGAATGGGATTCGATGAAGGAAGAGACTGTGGAGGATTGTTCCCTGATCGTGAGGGTTCTCAAGGGGTCAAAGAGCTGAACGTCACGCAGGAACTTCTCGGATAGGAACTCCCTCAGACCCGGCAGACTGGCCATGCCGCCGGTCAATAAAATCCGGGAAGGTCCCTGACCGCCTTGGCTGGAAAGATAGAAACTTAACGAACGACTGATGTCCGACTGCGTTTTGAGCATCACCCTCCGGATAATCAGGGCGAGACCGGCATCCAGGTGATCGGCCGGTTTTTCAGTGGCGGATCCGGAGGAGACGCTTCCATGGGTGATCTTGAGCTGCTCAGCGGCTTCAAGTTCTGCGTTCAGTTCCTTGGCTATGGCTGCCGTCAAGGCAAGTCCTCCGGATGGTATGCTCCGGGCAAAAAACGTTCCCGGTCCGGCAATCAGCAGGTTGGTCGTCCGCGACCCCATGTCAAGCAGGAGCGTCGTCGTGTCCGAGCTCTCGGGGTAGGTGTTGCGGAAGGCGTCATAGAGAGCCAATGGTGCCGCAGTGACGGAAACCACGATCAGGCCGGCCGCTCTCAGCGATTGGCAAATTGACTCGAGGAGGTCTGATTTGACCGCCACAAAGACAACATTGACAGCGCCCGATGCGGTCTCACCCATCGTGACATAATCCCAAGCCACCTCGTCCAACGGAAAGGGGATGTTTTGCTGGGCTTCAAATTGAATGACCTCTTCAATCCGGTCTTTCAAGCCTCCTGATCCTCCCGGGATGTCCAGGGGGACCACCCTTGTGAAGACGGAGTGAGCGGGAAGAATGCAGCAGACATCGGCGCTTTTAAGCCCCCAGTCTTTCAGGATCTCCTGAACGGAGAGTTTGATCTGTTCGGGGCGCGATTGCTCCATGGAGGGATCCAAAAGGAATTCCCTGCTTGCACCGCGTGAGAGAGTCAACTCGCCGTTCTTATCAATCGAGAACTCCGCAAGTCGCAGGGACTGCATGCCGAGGTCAAGAACCAGGATCTTTTTTGGTTTTGCCATGTATCTGTTAGGAAGGGATGATTAGCGTCTGATCCTTGGGGGGATTACTGTTTTTTGATATCTTCGTAGTAATCGCAATAGAGAGGGGCGAAAGGGCTCATCTCCTTAGAGACAAGGTAACCGCTGACAGGTTGATAATTTTTCCACCACTCCCCAGCGCCACTCAGGCTTTTCTCGGCAACAACCTTGCCATGGTAGGAGATGGATACGCCGACATTGTTCAGGACGGATTGGGGGCTGTAATGGTCCTTCCCCCCCGAAAAGCGCTGCATGGTTCGGTGACTCAGGTACATCACTGTCCGCTTCGGGGAATTTGTTTTCGCTGGCACGGAAATAAGAGCTACCTGGCCCGTTAACAAAGTCGAGTGAGGGGAGGTCGATGACTTATCAGCCATTAGAACATAGTAATTTACAATCACGTCGTCCGCGAATTTTTCCGACGATGAAAGGGGATGCCACTCAAAGGCAACCTCCAACTCCATCCAGTTTTTTGAGCGAGAAGGCTTCACTGGTCCAGTGACATAATTCAGAGTGGGAGTCGTGATTATTGACGGAGATATTTTCTTGATCTGAAATTCGGTGTTCAGTTCAGCACGAACCATCGAGAATGGGAGAAATAGAGCAATCAGGAGGAATAATTTTACCCCGGAGAAAGAGAAAGGGAGAGTCTTTTTGTGAGTCATCGGGGGCAAAGAGAAGCTTTGAACTTAATGGAAACCCCCACTCTTATCCAGCAAGAAGATGGAAGCGATAAAGCTCCCGACATCAAAAAAGAATGCCTAAACCGTTGGGTATTAGTGAGCCCCGCTTCGGAACAGCACGGCTGGAATTGTCCTGATAATGATCCAAAGATCCAACGCGTAAGAGGCGTTGTCAATATACTGCAGATCCAGTTGAACCCACTGCTCGAAGCTTGTGATTGTGCTTCTGCCTTGGATCTGCCACAGACAGGTCAGACCAGGTTTCACACTGAGGCGACGGCGATGCTCGCTTACCTCAATATTTTTTGTCTCGTAATCGGGCAAGGGGCGTGGGCCGACCAAGCTCATATCGCCTAGGAAAACATTCCACAATTGAGGAAATTCATCCAAGCTTGTCCGTCTTATGAAGGCTCCCACGGGTGTCACCCTAGGATCTTTGGAAATTTTAAAGACAGGTCCTTCCATTTCATTTTGATGATGAAGGGCGTGGTGAAGTTCCGTAGCATTATCCACCATGGAGCGGAACTTGAAAATCGTGAAGCGCTTGCCCCTTTTTCCACTGCGCACTTGTTTGAAAATAACCGGTCCGGGCGAGGTTAACTTAATGGCGATGCAGGTGGCCAAAAGGATGGGGGAGAGTAGAATGAGACCAAGCAGGGAACCTGCGATGTCGGTAATTCTTTTAGCTAAATGATACCATAAGTCGCTCTTGGTTCGGTGAAAAATCAGGACTCGACTTGCACCGACCGTCGAGACCCGGGGCGCCCCCATAATTCCATTGATCTGATTCGTTAAAATCCAAACTTCCATTCCCTCGGATTCACAATCGATGGGGAGATCTTGGTTTTTTTCCGACTCAGAGGTGACGAAGATAACCCTCCCGAGGGGATGTTCACGGAGACTCCGGCGGATGGATTCTATGTCTAGAGTATCAATGTCAAAGCGATGTTTGATCCGCAAGGTGAGAAGTTCGAAAGGACTCAGTTTTTTGAGGAAGCCCTCTATGTCCTCGTTCTTCCCTACAACAGCGCTCTCTTCTCCCAATTCACCCCTCTTGTATCTCTCAATCAGGGATTTTCTGAAGATGCCCAGCCGTAAGATCAAAAACAAAGGAGCGATGAGGAAAAAAATGACCAGAACTGAACGACTCGGCACATCTATCCTGACAAGGATAGAACTCAAGGTGATGATCAACGCCATCCAGAAAAATGATTTCAGCAGGCGGGGTATCAAACTCTGAATGGAGTTTATGACGGGATTCTCGTAATATCCGTTGAGATCTAAAATCAACGGAGTGAGGGGGATGACCACGCCCACCATCCATAAAAAGGTCGAGAACGGAGGAATTTCGGTGAAGAAATGCGG
>CAIKFI010000098.1 GCA_903826635.1 uncultured Spartobacteria bacterium
AGAGGTTGCGGAAAGGATGAACCAAGTCCGAGAGATCGGACGCGGTAGATCACGCGAAGCGTGACCCAAAGGGTGATACCGTCCCCTAGGAGGCGAATGACATCAATTATGAAGTGGGTAGCACCACGAAATTCACAAAAAGCACGAACGGGGAATAACATTTCCACCCACATCCCCTTAATCTCGTTCCTCCCTTTGAGATCAGATTCCTGATGCCACAATAACCTCTGCCCTCTGGTTGTTAATTGCTGATTGCAGACCTCTGAAAACCTCAGGAATAAACAATCATCAATCTGTCACAACGCGGCCCCTGACCTCCGCCTTTTGACCTCTTGTGCTTTATGTGCCCCGCCGAAGGCTGCCGTGGCTAAAACCTCTGCTGGGACTTTGACGCAAGATAACAGTCCCTCTCTAACCATCCCATTGATCTCGCTCCTCCGTGTAAGAGCAGATTCCTCTACACTTCGAAGTCAATCGGTTGGGTGAGTTTCTTGGTGAGTGTGAGCACATTCATGCCCTCGTGATACTCATAGTGCTGGGATTCGGTAAGGTTTTTAACGAAATGGATACCCAGTCCCCCGATGGGACGATCCTCAATGCCCAGATTGGTGTCGATCTCAGGCATTAGAAGAGGGTCAAAGGGAGTCCCTTGATCAGAGATCCTTATCTTCAGAAGATTTTTCTCACGGGTCAGTTCGACAGTGCAGGCCTCGGCATCCGGTTTGAGTCCGCCATATTTGAGGATATTGGTAACAACTTCCTCGAGGATGACATCGAGATCCATGAGGTCCGCCCCGAGGATCCCTTCGAGAGAGGCGACTTCACGGGTGAAGCGAAGGAGGCGCTGCAGTTCGGGCAGGGCGTTGTCGATCGTGAGGGAGTGAGTTCGGGAGAGTTGGGATTTTTGAACGGGAGAGACCAAGTCAGGATGGTCGCCGGCTTTTGGGCCGCAAAAACGGAATTCAACCAGAGAGAGATCATCCGCAAAGAGATCGCCGCCGTTCTCCTCGCGAAGTCTCCCCAGGATTGAGGAGACATTCTCATCCCCCCGGGATTTGGAGAGAATCTTCACAAACTCCTCATAGCTCATCATGTCCCGGCCGGGGCGATCGATCTCATAGGCTCCGTCACTGAAGAGATAGAGCTTGGATGGAGAGTCGGAAGTGGCCAGGGGAATGGATGCGGTCACGGTCTCAAAGACGCCGTTGGGGAACGCCCCCAGGACCGGCCCACGTGCGGCGAGGAGGGAGATGGCCCCATCGCTTGCGATCAGTACGGCTGGAGGGTGGCCTCCGCAGGCATATCTCAGCTGGCGCGTGGAAGTTGAATAGACCCCATACCATGCCGTAAAATACATGTCATTGTGGTTCTCCATTGGGAAGGAGGTGTTCAGTTGGGTGAGCACGGCGGAGGGGTCATGAAAATCAGTGCCGGGCAGCGAGGTCGTGCGGAGCATGTTGACGACGCTCACCGAGAGCAATGCGGCTCCGACACCGTGGCCGCAGACGTCCAGGAGATAGAGGGCCAGGTTGTTCTTATCGATCCAGTGATAGCCGAAGGAATCCCCCCCCAACTGGGAGGAGGTCTCGAAGACCCAATCGGTCTCCACGGAACCGTTCATTTTCGCCGGGAGAACGGCTCTCGAGTAGGCGGCCGCCTCAGCGATCTCCGCCCTCATGTCTCGGTTGGTTTTTTCCACCTTGTCCATGGCCGCCGCGAGGTCGTGGGTGCGGTCCTCGATGGTTTTTTCAAGGTTGGCGTTCCACTCAGAGAGGCGTTTTTCCCTGAGAAGGATCTCCTTTGCCATGGCGGAGAAGCTCCCGGCAAAGCGCCCCAATTCGTCCTGACGGCGAGCAATCTTCTGGAGCACATCACCCCCCTTTCCGAGGGATCCGCGTGCCAGGTCCGAGGCTACGGTTTCCAGTGTCTTGATCGGCTCGGAGACTCTGCGCGCCACCACGAAGACCACTCCCAACAGGAGGACAAGCCCTCCGAGTCCGATGATGGCCGACTGCTCCGCAAGCACGTGGGCCGGCGAGATGATCAACCGATAGGGGACCTCCAGGATGAGCTTCCATCCGGTGATCCGGCTGGTCGACCAGTAGATGAAAACGTCCCGGTTTCCATCCAGCCGAAGCCATCCGCTATCACGGGCGAGGAGCGTCTCCAGATCAGTTTTTCGGATGGCAAGGCCATGGCTGGGTAAGTCGCCGAGAAGCTTGTTGAAATCTTTCTCACCGAGACACGGCACCCTTTTGACCGCCGTTGCGGCGGGACCGATGATGACGACTCCTGTCTTTGAGATCATGTAGGAGGACTCCCTCATGATCTCCGGGGGTTGTTCGGCTTGGGATGGAGCGTGGGATTGGGGAGCATTCCCTTTTTCTCCCGTGCTGTTCTTTAAAAAGTTCCGGACATGCATTTTTCGCACGATCTTTCTCATCTCCGTCAGGGCGACATCGGCACCGGCAACTCCGAGCAAACCGCCCTGACTGTCGTAGACCGCCCTCGTGATGCTGATCATCTCGATGTCCGATCCCCCCTCGTCATAGTAGGGGAGTGTCACATGAGTTCCCTTCGTCTCACGCGCCCCTCGATACCAGTCCTGTGCGGGATCGTGGAAATCATAATTGAGGTGCGCCGCATGCGGCCAACTTTTGCGGTCGACCCAGATGTCGGACTCAGACTCTCTCCAATCAAAGGCCTCACGGGCCATATAAAGTCCGTAGACCGACTCGATCGGGGAATGCTCCAGAAGCGATGCCAACCAAGGGGTGGTCACGCCGGAGTTTTTCGGGGCCCCTTGTGAAGCGATCTCCGTGGCCCCGATCACGACCGGAAACATGGCGATCCGGTCCACAAGGTCATCCCAGTTCGCCATTTCATCATGGACCTCCTTGAGAGCCTCGCTCGATGTCTGCTCGAGCAGAAGTTCCCTGCCGCTGATGTAGTTCGCCACGGCGAGGACGATCAGGATCGCTCCCGCTCCCGACCCAATGGCCAAGGCAAACCTCTGGCCGATGGAGCGGGGCATCAGAAACGTTCTGAAGGGGGGAAAGAAAGCCATGGGAGCCTCTCAGCGATAAGGGAAGCCGGGGACGATGCCAAGTGTTGTGATCGGGCTCTTATGATTGAAAAGCCGAAAAAAACGACGATTGTTGACTCTCCGACGCCAAGCATCTTCATTAGTGAGACTCCATGAAGATTCAATTTGAAAAATCAGGCCCGGTTCTTGTGGTGACCCTTCAGGGAAGGCTTGATGCGGCCGAGCACAATATGATCCGCGAATCCGTGGGCAACGAGATCGAATCGAGTGGATGCAAGGGCGTTGTTTTCGATCTGGCCTCACTGGAATACGTGAGCAGTGCGGGTTTCCGAGAGTTTTTCCTGTTGGGTCGTCAGCTTCAGCGCTTGGGGGGTGGATTGGCGGTCTGTTCCCTACAACCGGCCGTCCAGCGGATCTTTGACATTGCCCAATTTCAGACAGCCTATCCGGTTTGCCACAATCGGGACGAGGCCCTCGTAGCATTGGGTTCCTCGATTTCCTGAATAAAAACTTCCGGCACGGCGTGTCTTGCAGGGATTGACCCTGACCATTAACCTCCTGCCATGTCAGCAGCATCGCCCTTGATCATCGCCGGTAGAGAGTTCTCTTCGAGGCTCTTTCTTGGAACCGGAAAGTTCTCTTCAGGCCCCTCGATGGCCCAAGCCCTGGAGGCGAGCGGCACGCAGATCGTGACGGTGGCCCTGCGGAGGGCCGATCTGGAACGCAAGGGGGGTGCGTCGGACCCTTTCGCCAACATCCTGGAGTTCATTGATGCTGAGCGCTACCTCCTGCTTCCCAACACCAGCGGGGCAAACACGGCCGGGGAGGCTGTCCGGTTGGCAAGACTTGCCGTTGCGGCAGGTCTTCCGAAATGGGTCAAGCTGGAGATCCATCCGGATCCCCGGTATCTCCTTCCCGATCCAATCGAGACGCTGAAGGCGACCGAAATCCTTGCGGCGGATGGATTCACCGTGCTGCCCTACATCAATGCAGATCCCGTTCTTGCCAAGCGCCTTCAGGAGGCGGGGGCCGCAACCGTTATGCCGCTTGGGTCGCCGATCGGTAGCAACCGGGGACTTGAAACACGTCACCAGATCTCGATCATCATCGAGCAGGCCACCGTGCCGGTCGTGGTGGATGCCGGGATCGGTGCGCCGAGTCATGCCGCAGAGGCCTTGGAACTCGGGGCAGATGCCGTCCTGGTGAACACTGCGATTGCCGTGGCAGCTGATCCCGTGCGTATGGCGCGGGCGTTCCGCCTTGCCGTTGAGGGAGCCTCGGAGGCTTATGCCGCAGGACTCCCCATGAGGGCGGATCATGCCCTCCCGACAAGTCCGCTGACCGCTTTTCTGAAGAGCTAACGACAGGTTGGGATGCTCCCCGGGTTCACGACCTCCAAACTCACGGATCTTCGACGACATCCCTGATTTATGGCAACCGAGGCGACACCGATGATGAAGCAGTATCACGCCATGAGGCGTGAACTTCCTCCCGGCACATTCCTGCTTTTCCGGCTAGGGGATTTCTACGAGATGTTTTTCGAGGATGCCCGGGAGGCCTCGGCGATCCTCAATGTGGCCCTTACCAAGAGGGGTGACATACCGATGTGCGGCGTCCCCTACCATGCCGCGCGGGGGTATATGGAGAAATTGCTGGCTGTGGGCCGGCGTGTGGCCCTCTGCGAACAGGTCGGGGAGGTCCAGGCCGGAAAACTCGTCCGCCGCGAGATCTCGCGGATCCTGAGCCCGGGAACCCTTGAGGATGCAGGTCTTGAGGATACAAGCCACAATTTCACCGTGGCGGTGCTCCCTCCCGACAAAGAGGGCGGAGTCTTCGGATTTGCCTGCGCCGACCTGAGCACGGGAGAATTCAGGATCACGGAATTGTCCGGCCTCGATGCCCTGCTTGATGAACTGGTCCGCGTCGCTCCCGCCGAGATCCTGATTCCGGAATGCGGGAAATCCGCGCTTCACGATCTGCCCGAGCGTCTTCCCTATGGTTTTCCCAAAATCGAGGAGGTCGAGAGATACCTCTTTGATACGATGGCTTCCACGGAACTGCTCACGTCGCACTTCAAGGTTCACTCGCTTGATGGATTCGGGGTATCGGATCTCCCGAGCGGAGTGGTTGCGGCGGGAGCCCTGCTCCACTACCTGACACGCATCCTCCGGAGGGATGCCAGGCACCTTCGCTCCCTCCGTGCTTACCGTCAGGCAGACCACCTTCTTCTGGATGCACCGACGCAGGGGCATCTGGAACTTGTTCAGTCCCGTGCAGGACGAGGCATGACCCTGCTTGGTGCGCTCGACCGCACAGTGACCCCGATGGGAGCCCGGACACTCCGGGACTGGATCCTCAGACCTCTCATCGATCCGAACGTCATTTCCTTGCGCCAGGATGCCATCGGACTTTATGTGGCCTCCCCACTGAAACTCGGTGATGTGCGGGAGCTTCTCCGAGGGATCAGGGATATCGAACGGGCCGTCTCCCGGCTCAGTCAGAGCTCTGGAACGGCGAGGGATCTTTCGGTGCTGGCCGCTTCGCTCAAAGCGGTGCCTCCCATCCGCGAAAGGCTCTCGTTCAGCGATCACGGGCTTCTTCCCGGGATCGCCTCAACCCTTCATCCCCTTCACGAACTGACTCGGCTTCTTGAGTCGGCCCTTGTTGAGGAACCCCCTCCAACGATCCGGGAGGGGGGAATGATCCGTCCTGGTTTCGACGAGGCTCTGGATGAACTCAGGAGAGCCTCCTCCGAGGGTAAGGAGTGGATCGCCGCACTCCAGGAACAGGAGATCCGACGCACCGGGATCAAGTCGCTGAAGGTTCGTTTCAACGCAGTATTCGGCTACTTCATTGAGATCACCACGGCCAATCTGGGCAGCGTTCCCAGCGACTACACGCGCAAGCAGACGACCGCCGGAGGCGAGCGCTTCATCACTCCGGAACTCAAGGAGATGGAGGGGAAGATCCTCGGAGCTGAGGAGAGGGCCAAAGCCCTTGAGATAGAGATTTTCCAACGGCTTCGGCTATCCGTCCTCGAACAGGTAAGCCCTATTCAGGAAACGGCCACCGCGGCGGGGGCACTGGACGCGCTTGCCTCCCTTGCCGAGACGGCAAGGCTCTACGGATATTCCAAGCCTTTGGTCGATGACTCCCCCCTCCTTCATATCCGGACCGGTCGTCACCCGGTCCTTGATCAACGTCCGGGCGGCGAAGCCTTCGTTCCCAACGATACCGATCTGGATGCCTCCGCTCACCGGATGGGGATTATCACAGGGCCGAACATGGCCGGAAAATCGACCTACCTGCGTCAGGTCGGCTTGCTCACCGTGATGGCCCAGATGGGAAGCTGGATTCCCGCCGAGTCCGCCCATGTCGGAGTGACCGATCGGATCTTCACGAGGGTAGGAGCCAGTGACGATCTCTCCAAGGGGCACTCGACCTTCATGGTCGAGATGAACGAGACGGCGAATATCCTTCATAATGCCAGTTCCCGCAGTCTGGTTCTTCTGGACGAGATCGGACGTGGAACGGCCACCTTTGACGGACTCTCCATCGCCTGGAGCGTCGCCGAGTATCTGCATGACATCACCGGCTCCAGAACGTTCTTTGCAACCCATTATCATGAACTGCCCGACCTTTCGCGCACACGGGCCGGCGTGAGAAACCTGAATGTGGCCGTCCGCGAGCAGAATGACCGGATCGTCTTTCTCCGCAAGATCGTCGAGGGTGCCGCCGACAGGAGCTATGGCATCCAGGTGGCGCGCTTGGCAGGGCTCCCCGATGTGGTTGTTGATCGGGCCCGTGAAATCCTGACCAATCTGGAAAAAGCCGAACTCAATGCCGAGGGCCGGCCAAAACTTGCTGGAACACGACGCAAAATGCCCGGAGCTCCGGATCCCACATCCGAACTCCCGCTTTTTGGCTGATTGCTTGGATGGGGCGTCATTTCAGGCTTCAGAAAACGCAGTCCCTTGCTCTTCCCTAGTTTTACTCTGTTACTCGCCGGGCCGTTATTTTCTTGCCCTTTTTTTCTTAACTGGCGATTTTTATCCACTCGGCTGGACTGAGTCCGGCCTTTTTTTGCGTAAAAAACATGTCCAACACTATTCTTGTAGGTTCCCAATGGGGTGACGAAGGCAAAGGCAAAATCATCGATGTGCTGACGGGAGACGTCGATATTGTCGTTCGAAGCCAGGGTGGAAACAATGCGGGTCACACCATCGTCGATGGTGACAAAAAATATGTCCTCCATCTGATACCCTCGGGAATTCTCCGGAAGGGGAAGGTCTGCGTCATAGGAAACGGGGTCGTCATTGACCCGGTGGCCCTTGTTGTGGAGATCCAAGGTCTGAAAAAGCGAGGCATCAAAGTCGATAAAAATCTCCTCATCAGTGATAGCGCTCATCTGGTGATGCCTTATCATAGGTCGATCGACGAGCTTCGCGAGACCCTCAAAGGAAAAAACAAAATTGGAACGACCAAGCGCGGGATCGGTCCAGCCTATGGGGACAAGGTGGCCCGGACAGGGCTGCGCATGGCCGATCTGATCCGTCCCGATGTGTTCCGGGAGAAGCTGGCGCTCCGGATCAAGGAAAACAACGCTGTGCTCAAGGGACTTGGCGGGAAGCCCGTGCAGGGTGCCAAAGTGCTTTCCGATTACATGGCCGCAGCCAAGGTCCTGAAGCCATTTGTCGTCAATACCGTGAGCTATCTTCACAGGGCGATGGAGGCTAAAAAAGAGATCCTCTTCGAGGGCGCCCAGGGCACCTTCCTCGATATCGACCACGGGACTTATCCCTTTGTGACCAGTTCCAACACCACTTCCGGAGGAGCTTGCACCGGATCGGGTATCGCTCCCAACCGTATCGACACGGTCATTGGTGTCGTGAAGGCCTACACCACGCGTGTCGGCGAGGGGCCCCTTCCGACCGAGGAGGATATTCTCGGCGATATGCTCCACGGAATGGGACGTGAATTCGGCGCCACCACGGGACGCGCGCGCCGGTGCGGTTGGTTTGATGCCGTTGCTTCACGCTATGCCACCCTTGTCAACGGTGTGGACAAACTCGCCATAACAAACCTTGACGGACTCGACGGAGTCGAGGAGATCCTGATCTGCACCGGTTACCGGATCAACGGGAAGGGCCCCGTGCTGGATACTCCCCCGTCCGATGCCGGCGAGTTGGCCCTTTGCCGTCCCGTCTACACCACCATGCCGGGTTGGATGACTCCCACCGAAACGATCCGCAAGTATAAGGATCTTCCCGCGAAGGCCCGTCGTTATGCCGAGACTCTTGCCAAACTCAGCGGTGCCAAACTCTCGATCGTCAGTGTCGGTCCCGGGCGCGAGCAGACCATCCATCTTTAAGGGGTGGGGGGAAACCGGGGTAAGCCGTTTTTCGCAGATCGTCCGTAAGATCGGCAACCAATCACCAAGTGACACAGAACATTCCCAAACACATCGCCATCATCATGGATGGCAACGGGAGATGGGCTCGTGAGAGGGGGTGGCCCCGGCTCAAGGGGCATGAGCAGGGATCGCAGTCCGTCGAGAAAGTGGCCAATGCCTGCATGGATGCAGGCGTCGAATACCTGACCCTGTATGCCTTCTCCACCGAAAACTGGAAGCGTCCCGCCCACGAGGTTGCCGGACTCATGTTTCTTCTGGAACGCTTTCTCTCCGAGAAAGTCGCCATGATGAATGAGAAAGGCGTCCGACTCTCCACAATCGGCCGCATGCACGAACTTCCCGATGCTGCCCGTAAACGCCTTGAAAGGGCCATTTCCGAGACGTCTCACAATAACCGACTGAATCTCACGCTGGCGCTCAACTACGGAGGACGCGAAGAGATCGTGGATGCCGTAAGGGCGATTGCCGGGGAGGTGCGTGCCGGCACGCTCGATCCGGTCAAGATCTCGTCGGAAACGCTTTCCGATCATCTCTACACAAGAGGGATGCCCGATCCAGACCTCCTGATCAGGACATCGGGAGAGATGAGGATTTCGAATTTCCTGCTCTGGCAACTCAGCTACACCGAGATCCATGTCACCCGCAAGCTCTGGCCGGATTTCGGACCGGCGGATCTGCACGCCGCCATCGCTGATTATTCTTCCAGAGAGCGCCGGTTCGGCGAAGCCCACGAGAATCCTATCACAGCATCTTCCAACTCATGAGTACTCCTTCAGTCGTCAACCAGACCGTCCTTATTGTTGATAGCGAGACCGATTTTCTTGACTGGGCCCGACTTCAACTCAAGGCCTCGGGAGTGAGGGTTATCACGGAGACCAACTCCACCAACGCCTTCAAGATTTTCTGTCTTGAGAAACCGGATCTCGTCATCACCGAGATGCATCTCCGGCCGGCCGGAGGACTTGATCTCCTGGCCCGGATCCGGGCCGAGTCCTCCAATGCCATGGTCATCATCATGAGCGCCTACGGCACCACCCAGGCCGTCATCGAATCGATGAAGCTCGGGGCTTTTGACTTCCTGCGCAAGGAGTCCCTGCCGTTCACGATGAAGGTGGTCGTCGATACAGCGCTCAAGGCCGCTGCGGAACTTCGCTCCGCATCTCCCTCCAAGCCCTCCCTGACGGTCGAGCAATACCGCGACGACATCGTCGGACAGTCCGAGGCCATGCAATCCGTCTTCAAGATGGTGGGGCGTGTCGCCATGAGCGACGCGCCGGTTCTCGTGACGGGAGAGAGCGGTTCCGGCAAGGAACTCGTCGCCCGCGCCATCCACAACTACAGCGAGAGGAGCAAGAAGAGTCTTCTGGCAATTAACTGTGCGGCAATACCTGAGAACCTTTTGGAGAGTGAGCTTTTCGGGCATGAGAAAGGATCCTTCACTGGGGCGGCAACCCAGCGCATCGGAAGGTTCGAGCAATGCAACGGGGGGACCCTTTTCCTAGATGAAATCGGAGAGATGCCGCTGGCCGTTCAGAGCAAGCTCCTACGTGTCCTGCAGGAGGGGGAGTTTTCCCGTGTGGGCGGGAATGCTACCATCAAGTCGAACGTGAGGATCGTCGCCGCCACCAACCGCAATCTCGAGCAGGCGATCGTCGCCAAGGAGTTCCGCGAGGATCTTTACTACCGCCTTAACGTCGTGGGGATCCATCTCCCTCCGCTCCGTGCCCGGGTCGAGGATATCCACCTGCTTGCCGAGTATTTTCTCACGCGTATCGCCAATACCCAGCACCGTCCTCTCCTGCAACTTTCCGCGGAAACCATCAAGATCATGGAGGCCTATCCTTGGCCCGGAAATGTCCGCGAGCTTCAGAACACACTCCAACGCGCCTGTGTCCTGGCCACGAGTGATGTCCTGCTGCCCAAGGATCTGCCCATCGGTCAATTGAGCAATATGCAGGAGAACTCGGGTGACATGACCATCCCCTACACCGACCTGACCGTCGAGGAGGCGGCTTCCGCCCTTTTTAAGGCTCTTGTCCGCGAGGGGGATGATCGGGAGCTTCTTCCCTGGGTGGAGGAGGACTTCACGAGAAGAGCCATGGAGTTGACCAGTCGAAATCAGGTGAAGGCCTCCAAAATGCTTGGCATCACACGCGCCACCCTGCGCAAGCGACTTGAGAGAATCTCAAGCGTCTCCTCCGTGGAATGAGCTGCCGGCCATGAGTCGGGGTGAGTTCAGGGCGTGGCATTGGAAGGGCGAAAAGATTCTTCCTTGTTCCGGGAACATACCTTTGGCCGACCGGGGGTTCCGTTATGGAGAGCATGTTTTTGAAAGCATCGCCACCCGTGAGGGGAAGTTCCTCCTTGCTGACGAGCATCTGGCTCTTCTCGGGGAGGCTGCAAGGAGGCAGGAGTTGAAATTTTCAAGGGGGCTAGCCGCCGGTCTTCGCCGGTTTTTTTCCAAAATGAAACTGGAAGACGGGATGCTCCGGATCTACCTCACTGCCGGGCCCGGAGCCCCCGGAGAACCTGTCAAAAAATCACCCTGCTACCTGACTTGGGAAGCGGTGCGTTTCCCGACACAGGTGGAACTCATCAAGGGTTTTTCCCTGCGTTCCCTAAAAAAACCCGCAGAGGGAGCAACCTGGGGGGAGAAGAGCGGCAATTATGCGGCGCATCTCCACGCCCTTCGCGAGGCCAGGGGCCTCGGTGCCGACGAGGCGGTGGTCTTTGACACCCAGGGGAGGATTCTATCCTGTTCCATGGGAAATCTGCTGATTTGGATGAAATCCCCCCATCCCGCCGGAAGCCCGGTTCTCTGCACTCCACCAGCCAGCATTGGGGCGCGCCGTGGAGCTTTGCTCTCATGGGTCACCCGCCATACCCGCGTGGAGGAGCGTGAATTTAGGAAGAAAGATTTAGAGCGTGCCCTTGCACTTGCGGTCACCAACTCCAGATTGGGAGTGATGCCCGTGGCTCAATGTGATGGAAAAGAGCCGCCCAATTTTTCCCTATCCATCAATCTGGCCCGGGAGTATCTACGGTATGCATCGACCACCCCGGGGGAACGGTAAGCAGTGTATGAGGTATACGGGTGAGCATGATGACCTGCTGGATTCTGCTGCGAAGGAACCCGTTCTTCGCAAGCTCCTTTCCGTAGCGAAAACAAAAACGCCCACGGAGCTGTTATTTCTGGGTGACGTGTCCGAGCAGGCCTGGCCATTCCTGGGAGCCGTCGTGGCTCGGAGTCTGGGTGGAAATCATCGGGTCTGGTTTGTTTGTCCGGACGTGAGAACCCAGGAGGGGTTTGCCTCGGAGTTGGGATCCTGGATCCATCAGGCCATCCTTTTTCCTGATCTGGAACTTCCGGCGGCCGGGCTCGGTCTGCCGGACCCCGAGACGGCTTCGGAGCGTTTGTCCGTTCTGGGAAGCCTCTCCCGGGGAGAGCCCATGGCCCCGGTCATCACGGCATCGCAGTGGGAGGAGAAGGTTCCCTCCCGTGAAGATCTCACCGGAAATACGCTGACCATTTCCAAGGGATGGAAGGGATCTCCGGGAACCCTGGTGATGCGTTTGACGGATGCCGGCTATGAGCGCTCCTCGCAGGTGACCCGAAGAGGTGAGTTTTCCCTTCGTGGCGGCATCCTTGATCTCTTCTCCTGGCAGCAGGCGATGCCTTGCCGTCTTGAGTTTGACGAAGAGGGAGTCTTCTCGATCAGGGAGTTTGACATCGATACGCAGACCTCGGTCGGTGAAACCGAATCCTGCGAGATCCAGACGGGTGATACCGAAAAACCGAGTGTCATGCTCTCGGATTATGTGCAGGAGGGGGATCTGCTGGTGATGGTCGGCATGGAGAGCTCAGGCAACGCGCAGGAAGCCGGTGAGGGCTCTCTTCCGGGGAATATCCGGAGGGTCAGCATCTCGTCAGCTCCGGTTCTGGATAGGAATTTGAATCTTCCTGCAGACACCTCGGGAAGCACCTTGACCTTTGATCCGATACCGTTTTCAGCATTTGGTGCGGGTGATTTCATTGTGGACGAGGCACGCCGCGGGGAGTTTTTCAGGCAGTTGGAGGTGTGGAAATCGGAGGGATGGCGCACCGTTCTTTTCAGTTCCACCGAGGGTGAGGGGGAACGCTTCCGGGAACTGGCGCTGGCCTCCACAAGGCAACCTGATGACTCCCCGGGGACTGAGACAAGGTTGGGCACCATTTCACGGGGCTTCTGTTTTCCACGCGGAAAACTTGCCATCCTCTCCGACGCGGAGTTGTTTGGCCGATCCGCAAGCCAACGCCTCAGGAGGCTTCACCTCCGTCGAGAACGTCAGAAAGCCTCACGCTCGGCAATCGATTTCACGGAGTTTGTCGAGGGGGATCTCATTGTCCACGCCGAGCATGGGATTGGTCGATTTTTGGGTCTTCAGTCCCTTCCTAATGCCGACGGCGGCGAGGGTGAGGTGCTTGCCCTTGAGTTTGCTTCGGAATCCAGGCTCTTCGTTCCCATTGACCAAGCCTGGCAGGTTTCCCGATATGTCGGTGTCGGAAAATTATCCCCGGATCTTTCCACACTCGGCGACGAAAAATGGAACAAGACGCGAAAAGCCGCCGAGAAATCCGTTTTTCTCTATGCCGGTCGGTTGCTGAAACTCCAGGCCGAACGCGAGACGGGGCAGGGCCATGCCTTCGGTCCCGATACCCCCTGGCAGCGTGAATTGGAGCAGAGTTTCCCCTACCGGGAAACGCCTGATCAACTCCGCGCCATCGCCGAGATCAAGCGTGACATGGAGTCGCATCTTCCGATGGATCGCCTGCTTTGCGGGGACGTTGGTTTCGGAAAGACGGAAGTCGCCTTGAGGGCCGCCTTCAAATGCCTGATGGGCGGAAAACAGGTTGTTTTTCTTGCCCCGACGACGGTGCTCGCACAGCAGCACGCCCGGACACTTCGTGAGCGGATGAGCGAGTATCCCGTGAAGATCGAACTCTTGAGCCGTTACAGGACCACCGCCGAGCAAAGGAACGTTGTGAAGGGACTCGCCGAAGGTTCGGTCGATCTGGTCGTCGGAACACACCGACTCCTCTCCCCTGATGTCGTTTTCAAGAATCTCGGCATGTTCATCGTGGACGAGGAACAGCGCTTTGGGGTCAAGCACAAGGAGTCGCTCAAGGACCGCTTCCGCCTGGTCGATGTCCTGACCCTTTCCGCCACCCCCATTCCTCGCACCCTCTACCTCTCGTTGATGGGGGCGCGCGACATGTCCGTAATCGAGACTCCGCCGCCCGATCGTCAACCGGTGGAGACGGTTATCTGCGCCTACGACGAGAGGATTATCCGTGATGCCATCAATCGAGAGATGGCGCGTGGCGGACAGGTCTATATGCTCCACAACCGGATCGGCACCATCGGGAAGGTTGCCAACCGGATCACCGAACTGTGTCCCGGAGCAAGGGTCATTATCGGGCATGGCCAGATGGAGGAGGGGGCGCTCGAGGGTGTGATGAAGAGCTTTGTGGAGGGGGAAGCCGATGTTCTGGTCTCCACGACCATCATCGAGAGCGGTCTGGATATCCCCAACGCCAACACCATCATCATCGACAGGGCGGACCGCTTCGGCCTAGCCGATCTCTACCAACTTCGGGGGCGGGTCGGTCGGGGTGCCCTGAAAGCATACGCCTATCTGATGTTGCCACGGGACATGATGATGGTTGGGGAAGCCCGTCGCCGCGTGCAGGCCATCCGGCAATATTCCCAACTCGGGTCCGGTTTTAGGATCGCTATGCGTGATCTCGAAATCAGGGGGGCCGGCAACCTTTTGGGAACCGCTCAGAGCGGGCATATTGCTGCCGTCGGGTTCGACCTCTATTGCAGGATGTTGAAACAGGCTGTTGAACGGATGAAAGGTGAGCGGGGGAATGGTCTCCCGAATGAGAGTCTTGATCTCCAACAGTGCCTTTTGAGACTCGATTTCGTCGCCTCCTCGAGAGAGGAGTTGCTCGCCTCCCCGGTTGTTGTTGAGGGAAAATCCCCCAGAGTCTTTCACTGCGGGACCTTCATTCCCCCGGACTACCTGCCGGAAGCGAAGCTCAGGATCGATGCGCACCGTTCGCTGGCCGCGGCAGAAGACCATCAGCAGATCGAGATGCTTGCCGCCTCCTGGAGGGACCGTTTTGGCCCCCCCCCACCCGAAGTGAGGAATCTCGTGGTGATGGAACAGATTCGTCGTTCCGCCTCAAGTCGGGGGATTACGAAGGTCGAGACCCGTGGCGAAAAACTGATGCTGACCCGTCGGGGTGACTTCCTCCTGATCGGTCACCGGTTTCCACGCTTGACGGCCTCCAAGCCCGCTTCCAAGCTTTCGGAGATTTTGCGCTTTCTGGAGGCGTTGAAACTGTAGGATCTCCTCGGAACTCCTGCTTCAGCACTTCCCACCACCATGATCCATTTCCGAATTTTCACCATTCTCCTCTTTTTTCTCGCCGTTTCGGTTTCCCTGAATGCCGCCGAGGAAGTTATCAATGGCATTGCGGCCATTGTGAATAATGATGTCGTCACCTTTTCGCAGGTGAGGGAATTGGTCGCGGCCCAGGAGAAATCAGCCTCAGAAATCTACCATGGCGCCGAGTTGGAGAGCAAAGTCAAGGGGATGCGCCAACAGGCGATTCAGGATCTCATCGATCGTTCCCTGATCCTTGGCGAATTTAAGAAAAAGGAATTCACAATTCCTGATTACATGGTGGACGACACCGTGCAGAGGATCATCCGCATGGAGTTCGGAGGGGATCGGACAGCCTTTGTCCGCACGCTTCAGTCGCAGGGATACACGATGGCCCGATTCCGTGATGTCCAGAAGGAGAAGATGATCGTCCAAGCGATGCGCCAATCCAAGGCAAGAGACAACGTCATCGTCTCCCCGGTGAAGATCCGTGAGTATTACAATAAGAACGCCGCCGGTTACACCACTCCGGCCCAAGTGAAACTCAGGATGATCGTGCTCCATGAGGGGAGTGCTGCGGGGGATACCCCCACGGATGCCTCGCTGAGCAAAAAAGAGATGGCTCAGGAAATTCATGACAAGTTGGCCGGTGGAGCCGAGTTCGACCGCCTTGCCCAGATGTATTCCGACGACTCCACCAAGGATGCCGGAGGCGACTGGGGTTGGATTGAACGCAAGACCCTCAATGAAGACCTTGCCAAGGTCGCCTTCTCCCTCAAGTCGGGCCAGATCAGTCCCGTGATCACGCAGGCCAACGCCTACTACATCCTGATGGTCGAATCGACGAAGCCCTCGGTCACCAAACCCCTCTCGCAGGTTCAGGATGAAATCGTTCAGAACCTGATCCAGAAGGAGAAAATTCAAACTCAGGAACGGTGGCTGAAAACGCTGAGGGAGAAGGCGTATATCAAGATCCTCTGACGGGTCAGTCCCTGATGACCTCCCCGACCACAGCCCGCAGGAGAGTCATCGGTCTCGTTGCCGGGGATCCCGCCGGAGTCGGTCCCGAGTTGCTTGCCCATGCGCTGGCTCACCCCCCCGGGAAAATCGATTTCAGGGTGATCGGCGATCCTGCACCCCGTCATCCCGGGCGCCCCGACAGGAGAGGATCCGAAATGGCAATTGCGGCGCTAGAGGAGGCCGCCTCGCTTGCCCTCTCGGGGGCGATTGATGCTATCGTTACGGGTCCTGTCAGCAAGAAGGGGCTCCATGAGGCCGGCTTTGCCTTTCCCGGACAGACCGAGTTCTTTGCTGCCAGAGCCCAAGTCCATAATTTCGCAATGCTCCTCACGGGAGGCCCCCTGACGGTTGCGCTCGTCACCGCCCATGTGCCGCTGAAGGAGGTTGCCGGATCACTCTCGACTGAAGAGATCGTGAGGGTGGGTGGACTGCTCTCGGATCATCTCCTCAGGCGCGGTATCACTGCTCCAAGGATCGCCGTAGCAGGGCTTAATCCCCATGCCGGAGAACAGGGGGATCTCGGCACTGAGGAAGAGGAGATCATCTCCCCTGCACTCTCACCCCTGGCTGCCGCCAATCCCAAGAGCTTCTTTGCAGGACCCTTTAGTCCCGACACGATTTTCTGGAGGGCTGCAGAGGGCGAGTTTGATGGAGTGCTCTGCATGTATCATGATCAGGGACTGATTCCGCTCAAGCTCATCGCTTTCCATGAGGGGGTGAATGTCACGCTCGGACTCCCCTTTGTGCGGACTAGCCCGGATCACGGAACCGCCTATGAGTTGGCTGGAAGTGGTCGGGTGCGTCCCGACAGTTTCCTCTCCGCCGTGAATCTCGCCGCGCAGTTGGTAACCGGAACAACGAGATAATTCCCAGGGAAGGGAGGGTGCCAAAGGAAGGGGTCGGAATCTCTGGATTCTTGCAAGGGATGGCTTCTTTTAAGGATCAGCCTCCTTCACCTCATTGATCCCTATGAGTCTTTTCTCCGTTTTTGATTGATCGAACGGGCCTCTCCGTTTGCTCTTTGAGTGTGGAACAGTCATCCCAATCATCCTCACCAATCAGCGAACTCGTCGCCGTGCGTCGGCAGAAACTCCAGGCCCTGCGCGATCTTGGAATTGATCCCTACGGCGCCGCCTTTGAGACAAGCGGAACGGTCGCCGAAGTCAGGGAGTCCTTTGCAGAGAGGAGAGCCGTCTCCCTCGCCGGACGCATCACCGCCTACCGCGACATGGGCAAGAGTCGCTTCCTGGATCTCTCCGACATAGGAGGACGCATGCAGGTCTATTTCAATTCCAAAGAGCTCGACGAGAACTCGCTGGCCGTGGCCGCGCAGCTCGATATTGGAGATTTCGCTGGGGTTGAGGGCGAGTGCTTCACGACACGAACCGGAGAAGCCAGTATCCGAGCCACTCGATTGGTTATCCTTTCCAAATCCCTGCGCCCACTTCCCGACAAGTGGCACGGCGTTCAGGATGCGGAGACCCGCTATCGCCAGCGCTACCTGGATCTGATCTCCAACGCCTCCTCGCGCGAAGTCTTTCTCCAGCGCTCCGCAATCGTGCGCGAGATCCGGAGATTCCTCGACGAGCGGGGATTCCTGGAAGTCGAGACCCCGATGATGCAGTCGATTCCGGGAGGAGCCGCAGCCGAACCCTTCAAGACCCATCACAACGCCCTGGGCATGGATTTCTTCCTCAGGATCGCCCCCGAGCTTTACCTCAAGCGGCTCCTGGTGGCCGGATTTCCGAAGGTCTTCGAGCTGAACCGGAGTTTCCGTAACGAAGGAATCTCGCGCCGTCACAATCCCGAGTTCACCATGCTGGAGGCTTACTGGGCCTATGCCGATTTCCAACTCATGTCCGTGATGGTGGAGGAGTTGATCTGCCATCTGGCCGTCATGCTTGGCAATTCCGATCACCAGATCCACCACCGCGACAGCGAGGGGAATATTACCCGCACGCTCAATCTCTCCCGCCCTTGGAAGCGGGCCTCCTACAGGGACCTCATCGAGGAGGCCGTGCCCGGATGGTTTGCGCTCGATACAGAGGGGAAAAAGCGTCGTTGCGCAGAGCTCAAACTGGATGTCACCCACTGCCCGGCGGACTTCGAGATGACCCAGCATGTCTTTGAGAAACTTGTCGAGGAGAAGACCATCGACCCCTGCTTTGTGACGCATGTTCCGAAGGAACTTGTCCCCTTGGCTCGCCTGAACGACGCGGATCCCTCGACCGTTGATGTCTACGAATTGATCATCAACGGTCAGGAGATCTCACCCGGATATTCCGAACTCAACGATCCCGACCTTCAGCGCGAGCGTCTTGAGCATCAGGCCGGAGAGGAACAGCAGAAGATCGACACCGAGTTCCTCGATGCGCTCGAATACGGGATGCCCCCGGCCGGTGGGATTGGCATCGGAATCGACCGTTTGGTCATGCTTCTCACGGGGGCGGAGTCCATCCGAGAGGTCATTCTCTTCCCCCATCTCAAGAACCGCTCTTGAGCGGAGGATCCTTGAATGGAGGGGATAGGGTTCAGAGATCAACAATCGGAAATCGGATGTCTGTTTTTCCATCCCTGGACATCTGCTTGCTGATCTTAGAACGCTTGTGAAAACTTCTGAATCTTCTCCGGGGGGGGCGGACTCGGTCTATGGGGGACCCTTCGGTCTCTTTCCCGTTCCTTACTCCCGGGGGGTCTTCAACTTTCATTGGTTCAATTTCTACAATTCCCTCTGCTTTCAGATTATCGGGGGTGCTCCGATCGTCCTGCTCGCCAAGGATCTGGGAGCCAGTTCCCTCATCCTTGGAATCATTGCGGCGTTCCTGCCACTGATGACGATCCTCCAGTTACCGGCGGCCCGTCACCTTGGGAGGCACAGTTACCGCTCCTTCGCCCTGATGGGATGGACGACTCGCACCCTCTTTATCGCTACTTCTGCGGTGATTCCTCTCCTCTTTTTTCTCTCCATGGAGTGGAGGCTTGTCCTCCTCGTCGCCAGTCTCTTTTTCTTCTACTTATTACGGGGCATCTCTTCGGCGGCTTTCCTACCCTGGGTTACGAGTGTGGTGGGTGGTGAGGTGAGGGGCCGCTTTATCTCTTTGGATCATTCCTTCATGTATGGAGGGGCGTTCTTCACCATGCTTCTCTCTTCCCTCCTCATGAGCGGTCATGTCGTGCCTTGGCGCTATTCGCTCGTGCTCTGTTTTTCCCTGCTGGGGGCCATGCTGAGCATTTACTACCTTCGGCGCATTCCCGACGGGGAGCATCATCAGGATCCGCAGACTCCTTCCGAACCCGTCTCCCTGAGAAGCATGGCCGCTCAGAAGCCCTTCCGGAATGCCATTCTCTTCAGTCTCCTGTTCGGGACGGTGGGAGGTGGATTGGGTGTCTTCCCCGTGGAATACCTGAGGGTTCAGGCTCATTTTTCACCCTCGTTGATCTATGCGCTCACATCGGGAACTTTCCTGGCACCCCTGCTTGTCCTCCAGATGCTGGGTCATCGCATCGATCGCTTCGGGAGCCTTCCGACGATCCGTGGCTCGGTTATCCTGTTTACCCTAGTGCTCGCCTTCTGGTTCGCGATGTCTGCCGAGGTGATCGCCCCCTCCTGGGCCTTGGTTCTCCTTCTGAACGTGGTGGGAGGCATGGCGGTGGCTGCGTTCAACATGGCTTCCCTTCACCTCGGGATGTCCGTGGTTCCGGATTATGGAAAGAACCATTACTTCGCGGTGACCACCGTGATCACCGGCTTCGGGCTGGGGATTGTCCCGGTTCTCTGGGGGTGGCTCCTGGATTCACTGGGAGGACTCGACCGTGTCATCGGCCCGTTTCATTTCACACGACACAGTATCTACTTTCTTGGGATCACCCTGCTCTGTGGTTCCTGTCTCTTTGCCAGTCGGATCCTGATCGAGCCGCGCAGCCAGAGGCTCTAAGCATCAGGAATCGGGTCAACAGGCAATCTTGGAGGGACATGCGAAGTAAGGATTCTTGGGTTTGGAATCCCCCCGATTTTTAAAATTTTTCTTTTGGCGTGGGCATGCCACCTTACGGAATGCAACTTCCTGCCCCGCTTTTCCTAGCGGCACGATATCTCAAGCCAAAGCGCACCTTCCTTGCCGTGATCACGCTGATCTCCGTCATCGGGGTGACGCTCGGCATCACGGTGCTCATTCTGGTCATGTCCGTCATGACCGGCTTTGAAAGGGAGCTTCAGCGCAAGGTGATCGGCTTCGACGCGCATCTGCTCGTGAGCAACAACGGTCTTATGGAGGGATGGAAAGGCATCGCTGACAAGGCTGCGACTCTCCCCGGCATCGTGGCCTCGGCCCCATTTGTTCAGGGACCCGTCATCGTCGAGTTCAACCACCAGCGGCTTGCTCCGAAGATCCGGGGCATCGAGCCCGAGTTGGAGCAGAAGGTGAGCGACCTCTCCAAGTTCATCGTCTCCGGAAAACTGGATCTCTCCGGCGACAGCGCCGTCCTTGGATCGGAACTGGCCGGCACCCTCGGAGTGCATGTCGGGGATGTTATCACGGTCTATTCTCCGGGAAATCTCGGAGAAGTTCTTGAACAGCTTGACCGGCTGAAATCCAAGTCGAGTAAATCCTCACAGTCCACCAAGGAGAGTGACATCGATTCCCTGCGCCAGCTTGTCCTGCCGACCGAGTTGACGGTCACCGGGATCTTCGAGAGCGGGCGGTATCTCTACGACAGCGAGTTTCTGCTTGTTCCTCTCCATATCGGACAGGAGCTTTACGGACTCGGAGGGAGTGTTCACGGACTTGCGGTCAGGACGACCGATCCCAACCGGGCCGCAGAATTGCGCGAAGACCTCAGGAAGGTGCTTCCTGAAAATCTCTCCTGCGTGACGTGGATGGACATGAACAAGCAACTCTTCGATGCGATCGCCATGGAGCGTCACGTGATGTTCTTCCTGCTGATGTTCATCATTCTGGTGGCCGCCTTCGGGATCATGAACACCCTCATCACCATCACTGTCCAGAAAACACGCGAGATCGGGGTGCTCAAGGCTCTCGGTGCCCGCACCTGGCAGATCGTCTCGGTCTTTTTGATTCAGGGTATGGTCGTCGGCATCATCGGAGTTGCGAGTGGACTTATCCTCGGCATGACCCTGATACGCTGGCGCAACGAGGTCAGCCAATGGCTTGCCTCAACGCTCGGAGTCGAGATCTTTCCTCGGAGTGTCTATCAGTTTAATGAAATCCCCGCCCAGGTGGTGCCTACCGATGTCGCGCTGATCTGCGTGAGTGCCTTTGTGATCTGTTCACTGGCGGCGCTCATCCCTGCATGGATCGCCTCTCGCCTCGATCCCGTGAAGGCCCTACGTTGCGAGTAGGGTGTGATTCAGCGTCGAACAAAGCATCCCCTGCAGATACTCAGAGTCTAAGAGACGCAGAGTGATGGGAGAAATCAAAAGACTCAGCCCAGGAAGGACATTCGCACTCCGTCGATCAATAGGAGAAGACCATAGAGGAGTCCGGGCCAACATCCCACCCTCCAGCGCCAGGGAGAGGCACAAAACCAAGTGATGGCATCCCTCTGAAGGTAGGGCATTCCGACCAGGAAGAGTCCTGCCAGCGCCCACCCATAGGCAAGAAGTGCCAGCGCCATCTTGAGCAGCCCGTTTTGCAAGAATGTCGTTTCTAGGACCGGATGGGCGGCCAGCAACAGGAGAAATCCGATCGATCGTGAGGCCAGGAAGTCGGGGACGAATTTCCAAAGAAGGAAAGAACTGAGAGCGACCCCCAAGAGGATGGGATTCCTCATCGGGGAGAACTCCCCGAGATCTGTGGTTGCCGCGATCAGAAGGGTCCAGAGTGCAGCGATCGCAAGAAAGACCGTCCCCCAGAAGCGGGAGCGCGGCAGACTTCGGGCCCACGCCATGGCTGGCTCCGGAATGAGCAGGCCCAGAAGATGTGTGCCGGTAAGGAGTAAGCCGATCAGGATGGCGACCAAGGGAAGATTGGGGGTGGCCAGGGAGAGAGAGAGGGAGTCCATGTCGGAAAAAAGCTAAGCGGTGTCGATTCGTGGATTAGGAAATCAGGAAATCATCAAATTCCCTAGCAGGGATTTCATCCCTCAGTTTCCTCAAACTTGGGCAGGACATGGGTCGCCGGTCCTTCCTGCGCCTAAGCTTTTGCGAACCGTGTCAACCAGACCTCGGTCACAAGGGCATTGAGGGCGGCGGACACCTCGGCCTCCTTTTTACTGTTGCCTTCTCCCTCGCCGAGATCGAGCCCCTCCCAGAGGACGCGGCATCGGAAATGCTTCAGATGTTCGGGACCGCTCTCGGCCACGACCTCGTAGGATGGAGCGCTCGGAGCCAGTGCCTGGAGCAGTTCCTGGAGTTTCCCCTTGGGGTTGATCTCTCCGGGTTCTTCGGCAACCTGTTGGAAGTGATCCTTGGCGGCATTGAGGATAAAGGTCTTCGCGGCAACCAGGCCACCGTCCAGATAGATTCCCCCAATCAGCGCCTCAAAGGCATCTGCCAACGTCGAGGATCTCTCCCTGCCTCCGCTGGCGTCTTCCCCACGCCCCATCATGAGATGCTCTCCGAGCCTGAGGATCTCTGCATGCTCCTTGAGCGCCATGCGTGAGACAAGACGGGTGCGGATCTTCGTGAGTTGGCCTTCGCTGAAGTCGGGAAATTTTCGGAAGAGTTCCTCCGTGACGACGAGTTGCAGGACCGCGTCACCCAAGAACTCAAGCCTCTGGTTATCAAAGGGGTAGTCTTTCCGCTCCAGAGAAATGCTGGCATGGGTCAGGGCCTCTGCGAGCAGGAGAGAGTTGCGGAATTTGTATCCGATCCGCTCCTCCAGCGGATTCATCAAATGATCGGCCGCCAATGTTGTTTTATCCATGCTCTCCTTGATTTCTTGGGCAGCAGACTATGCCAGAGATGGAAAAGGGAAACAACAACGAACCCCGCTTTGTTCCGATACTGCCCGGGATGAGAAGATCTTCTGGGGATTAATAGCGGGCACCGTAACCGCGATACGCCGCATTGCCTCCATGCCAGACCGCTCTCCCTCTCCAGTAGCGTCCGGGATACCCGCCATAGTAGCGTCCTCCGTAGAATGCGCATCCCTGCCTGTAGGGCCAGAATTGGTTGCCATACCAGTAACCATTGCCCCAACCGGAGTAGAATGTCGGAGCGATCAGCGCAGGTGCCGGCGCATACACATAAGGGTAGGGATAGACAACAGCAGGGGAGATCACTCCGGCTTGAGAGCCCTCGGATGCCAGAACAGGCTGACCATAGGATTGTCCGACACCGCCTCCCTGCGGCGCCGCTCCCTGAGGCGGTGCGCCATTGTAGGGAGATCCCGGAGCCACACATCCTTGGAGCGTAAGTAGTAAGAATGCAATGAGAAGGAGGCCTCCAAAAAAGCAGATTCTGCCGTGGTGAGGGTGTGTTGAGTGGTTTGATTCCATCAAGGTCGTCATGAAGAGCCGGGGGTGGATTCTAAGGAGTCCTTGTTTGGATTTCGATAGGGGAATTCTTTCTTACCCTCCTTATAAAGGGAGCCTAACTTCGTTGAAAGTCCCCCTCCATGCAAATTTGATTTTGCAGTCGAGGATTCTTGAGGTTACAACTTCTAACCCTGCTTTTTCGGCAGGGAACATGGATCAGTAGCTCAATGGTAGAGCAGTTGACTCTTAATCAATTGGTTGTAGGTTCGAGTCCTACCTGGTCCACCAAGTATTTATAAGCCTCTACGGGTGATTTTAGGTTTTAGAAAAAATTTAACCCCAACACTTTTGGTGTTCACCCCTTTCGACTCTTCCGTTGTTTTTGGTAGTTTCAAATAGGTGATGGGACAACGTGACTTGTTCCGCAGTGTGCCAGTTTGGGCTAGATATATAGAGCTCCTAAGGGCAATGGGACACAATGGGACTGATGCTTGTCACGTGATATAGGAAGACTAAAAGAT
>CAIKFI010000099.1 GCA_903826635.1 uncultured Spartobacteria bacterium
ATCTGGTCATCTGTCATCAAATCGATTTGCTGTGCCTTGGATTGCAGGGAGGACACCTTCAACCTCATGTCATTCACCGTGGAGGAATCGGAAATTAGGATGCTCTCCTCGGCCATGCGAGGATCCTCCATGCTTTCGGGGTTCAGGTCGTTAATTTTTGACTCCAGTCGGATCCGTGTCATTTCGTCACGGAGATCCTCCGTTTTTTTCCTCTGTTTATTCACCTCATCCTCAAGTTGAACAAGCGACCGGGAAACCCACCCTTGCTGTTGGTCGATGCGCTTCTTCTGATATTCCACGGCAATAGTGTTGGCAAGATCCGCAGCCTCCTGTCGATCCTGATCCAACACGGAAATCTGAATTAAATCGGTGTTGCGCACCTCGGAAATCGTCATCATTGAAAGCAGTTGGTAATAGGCAATATCCTTGGAATATAAATCCCACTTCTTCAATAACTTGAGAGTGTCGATGACGGGATAGAGGATCTCCTTGCGCTGAATGATCTGAAACTGCGTTGTCGCAAACCGAGGGTCGTAGTGCGCGCTGGAATCCGCCCCGAAGATCTGCATTTTATTGCTATCCTCCTTCACCTGCATCGTGACCGATGACTGGTATTGACGCGGCGTCAGATACGTGCCGATTCCTGCCGTGATGACCACAAGCAGAAAAACTAGGGTGATCAATGGCAACCTGAACCTGATGACTCTCCAATAATCGAGCGCATGAAGCTTCAGTTCATTGGTATTCGCTCCCTCTTGTAACATTCTTTTTTAAACTTGTGGTCTTCTTGCGACAACGGTGGGGTCTCCTACCAGAAACTTCTTGGAACAGAAACTTTGTCCCCCGGTTGAAGGCCGGGATCAGACTCCGTGCTTTTTCGGACTTTTTTCACATTTACAAAAATCCGTTTTCCTCCCCTGAGAATGCTGACTTTTGACTCGTCAGCATAGTCGGTGAATCCTCCCGTTGCAGCAATGGCACCCAGAAGTGTTAGGTCCGGAGTGTATCTAACCCGCTGAGGCATCCTCACATCTCCCTCAACATCGACGAGACGGTCAAATTGGACGGAAAGAGTGATGATGGGAGTGGTGTAAACACCGCTTGATTTGTAAGCGTTTTCAATACTGCTCTGGACATCGGCTTGTTTAAGGTCCGATGAATGGATTTTCCCTATGTATGGGAGGTTAATGTTGCCAGCACCATCCACTGTGTAAATTCCGGATACCTGTGCCCCATCTTCAGCAGGAACCCCTGCGAGGCGAATGGATACCTGATCACCGGTTCGAAGAGCTACATCATCGGCAAGCAGAAGTTGGTTTCCAAACGTAAACAGAATGACGGCAACAAGAGCGTTGGCAAAAAGTTTCATAATGTCCAAATTTTGTTTTTTAATAGTCCCCAGAAGTTGTTTTTCCAACATCAGCCGTTGCAATTTTCATTTCTTTTTCTGAAGTGCCAATCTCTTTGGAGGTTTTATCTACAAAGTTTTTGGGCTGATAGTAGCTATAGTAGCTGGTGTAATATTCATAGTATTGGTCACTCCGGGTGTCGGTATTGTTAAGAATACATCCAATGATATTAGCGCTCACATTGATCAAAGCCTGCTTGACTCTGATAAGCATGGCTTTAGGAAACCGTCGATGCTGCACTACAACCATGGTCATATCAACGGAACTGGCAATCACGGAAGCATCGCTGACTCCCAGGATTGGAGGTGAATCGAAAAAGACGATATCGTAAGCAGCTTTAACCCCCTCGATGAGGTCAATCATTCGTTGAGAGTTCAAAATCCCTACCGCATCGATCGGCAGACGGCCGCTGGGCATCAAAAAGAGATTTTCAACATCGGTTGGAAGCACCAAAGGTTCAAATGGGATGTCCTGTGTCAGGAAATCGGTAAGACCCTTTTCGTTTTCAACGCCAAAGAATCTGTGCTGTGAAGGACGGCGCAAATCAGCATCCACGATCAGCGTCCGATATCCACCCTTGGCGAATGTGAAGGCCAGATTGTTGAGAGTGGTCGATTTTCCTTCCCCGGGGCCACCGCTGACAAGTGTCATGGTGTTGGCATTCTGACTCTTGCGATTGAACTCAATATTTGTTCGCAGGATGCGGTATCCCTCAGCGTCCGGGCAGTCAGAGGGAGCATCTTTAAGAATGGCTACATCCTTGGGAATAATCGCTAACACAGGAATCCCAAGCGCTGATTCGATGTCGTGCATGGTTTTGACGCTGGTGTCCAGATACTCAATGAGGAAGGCAAGGCCGACACCCAGCACCAATCCAAGCGCAACTGCAACCGCCATATTTTGTCCAACTTTAGGCTTTGCCGGAAAATCCGAAACTTCGGCTTTTTCCCAGATCGTGGCGGGGCTTTGGGGCATTGTCCGTTGCATCGCTTCCGTGGAGTATCTGGTTTCGGC
>CAIKFI010000100.1 GCA_903826635.1 uncultured Spartobacteria bacterium
AAAAGTGGTACCGGCGACAGGGGTCGAACCTGCACATCTTTAGAGGATACCGGATTTTGAGTCCGGCGCGTCTGCCAATTCCGCCACACCGGCACGGTTTGTCATTATGAATCCAATCGTGTCTAAATGCCAAGCCCATCTTCTTCTCTCACCGAAAGATTAGGAAGGATTAGCAACCCTTCCTTGCACAGGGATATCAGAGATTGTGCTCTCGGTGGCTCCATCATCGAGGAAGCCCACGACTTCATACTCGCCAGAAAGAGCCGCAGCCTCAGCCACCGAGCGCCCATGCCCACCCGCACCGATGATTAGTAGTCGCTTCATTGATTGGGAAATTTTCTTCATCATCCTACCCAAAGGCAGTCCTATCTGGAAAGCCAAGGGAATTGAAACGGTTCCCTCGGATATTTAGGCCCGGAGCATGCCGGACCGATCAGCGCTCTATTTTTCAGGAGTCACTAGCTGAGTCTGTCAGCCGCTGCCAGCGCTCCAAGACCAACAGCCGATAGCGATCCTTGGTCTCCCGTGAACACAATCCCCTTTCAATCAGGGACAATATCTCTGGAAGCCCCCTCTCTAAGCGCCGCAAGGAATTGGCCATCTGCCGCTCCGTAAGTTGCAAAGACTCGCCGCAAGCCCGGAAGTGATTGAGCCGAAGTCTCTTTTTCTTTCCGTTGATTGTCAGGGCGGATTCCTCGGTATCGGAGGGTAGGAGTAGAAAAGTCGGCAACAGGTCATAGGCCGGAGAAAAACGGATCTCTCCATCCAAGCCACGGATCAAGGAAAAGTTTTTGAAATGCATGTCTGCATTACCTGTGAGGAAGCAAAAGAGCATGACTTCATAGAACCTCAGGACATCAAACACGGGATTTGTACAATGCTTCAGAATGATCCTGCCAACGCTTTCCATGGAGCCCCGGTATTTTTCCTCCGAAAGTTTGTCGCCAAGCTGACACATATCCTCCATGGCAAGCTTCTTACCTTTCACACGATCCATCCGAAGAACGATCAGAGCCTTCTTTCCATCCTCCAGGTCAATGAGGCCGCATTCTGCAGTCTCAATTCCCAAGCCCTTGGCCATGTGCATGGTGAGATGCTCCAACTCCGGCATTTCGGGGAATTTCTCCACAGAGGGTTTCAGGATGTACCCGCCCTCTAAACCGACAAGGGTTAGACGCCCCGAATCAGATCTCCCAACTCGGTCGAGGTGCAGGGAGAGCTTCGGCTGGACACCAGGAATGGCGATATGCTGGCGCACCAACTGCTCAGCCAGCGCATCGAGATCCTTCCCTGAATAGGGAAGCTTGGGCGGATTTGACGCCCCAAAGAGCCTTCGAGAACAAGAGGCATGGTAGTCGGATACACCGTCTTCAATCGGCTCTAGACAGATTTTGCAGGCACGTTCACTCATTGCCCACCTCCTTGCTGATCGGCGCCACGCCAACTGCTCCAATACAGTCACCGCAACAGGCCAAGAGCAGACCCATCCGTTCTCGCGGGTTCAGCTTCCAGGTACTCTCGGCAATGTCGAGTAACCACCCCTCTGGGATCAGCCCATCGAAAAATGGAAAGAGGCGTTTGTCTTCATATGGCTCCGCCTGCAGTGGGAGTGATAAACTCACAGGCATGGCATTGGGAGTCTGCAAATGGGAAGAGGAATAGGTGAAGCGATATCCACCCTCCAACTCCTCCAGCAGACCGACCGGATGATCATTCAATAGAACCTCAGCTTTTCTCATTGCCTACCTCCTTGCGAAACGGTGCAGGTTCCATCCGGTGACCGAAGAGCGCCATAACCTGGTTGACCTTGTCGAGGCGCAGGGTTTGCTTACCCTGCTCCAATTCGCGTATGAATCTCAGCCCGAGCCCAGCCCGATCGGCCAACTCGATTTGAGTCAAACCCAAGGCCTTCCTTTTGTCTTTCACGAATTGGATCAAGGTATGGTTCATAAAATAATCCCGATAGGGTATAAATATCTCTTAATTACTAATTACTATACCCGATAGGGTGCATCAAGGAGATATTTAAAATAAAAGCACCCTTTCGGGTATAGTCCTTGGGTACAAGTCCTCCCTAATGAGAGACACCTTCTCGGCGGAGGACCTTTCTAAAAGTCAGCCAGAGAATCTTGAGGTTGAAGCAGAAAGATCTCCTTTGCTTCACACTCAAGAATTCCTGCAGTGTTCACGATGTCGTTAACTCTATCAAATCATGAACAGTCCGGATCACTCCCTTTGCTGGTTTTCTATTCAATAGCCCCCCTTGGAGATGCGACAACTTACTGAATAAGAAGTCATTGGATTCTTCTGCATAGATGATACTATCTATTCATGAACGCCACCCAACAGGCTATCCGTCTTTTCCTCCTGACAGGAGCAAGAACCTCACAAGAGCTTGCACAAGCAGCGAAGATTAGCCAGCCCACGGTCTCCCGTGCCCTCTCCGGACTGGGTGAGGAAGTCGTGAGAATCGGACGCGGACCTCAAACCCGATACGCCCTCTGTTCCGAGATCTCCTCCCTCGGTTCTTCATGGCCGCTCTTTCTCATTGGGGAGGATTCATCCCCGAGCCAGCTCGGACGATTACATTCCCTCGCAGGAGGAGGCTATTGGCTCGAAAGAGAATCTCCAGAGTCCTGGCCATCCCTTCTCGGCGAGGAGTTCAAGGATGGAGTATTTCCCGGTCTTCCCTGGTTCCTCGATGATGCCCGTCCACAGGGTTTCCTTGGAAGAGTCTTTGCCAAGCAGCATGGCTCCCGACTTGGAGAGGGAGGTAACCCCGCCTTGTGGTCGAACCCCTCTGTATTGGAGTCCTTGATTCGTTTTGGCCACAATCTTCCCGGAGCTTTTGTTCTTGGGAATGACGCTCTGAAGATGGCCTTGAGTGACTCGAGTGAAAGCATCACCGATAGCAGCGCTAGGGAACAGGATTACCCAGTCCTCGCCTCATCGGTGCTGCAGGGCAATATCGTTGGATCCTCTGCCGGAGGTGAGCAGCCCAAATTCACCACCCGGCTTGGCGCTGACAGAAATGTTCTCGTGAAGTTCTCGTTGGCAATGGAGCGGCCCGAGGGGCTTCGCTGGGCCGATCTGCTCACTGCCGAAAAACTTGCCCTCGATGTGCTTTCGGAAAATGGGATCCGCTGCCCCTCGGCTGAAGTGTTCGATTTTGAGAATCGCCGCTTTCTCGAGGTCGAGCGTTTTGACAGGACCCCTGCGGGTGGGCGTATTCCCACTGTCTCCCTGCAATCTTTCGATGCGGCGTTTCTGCGCATCGGCCCATCTTCTTGGTCCACGTTGGCCGCCTCCATGGAGCAATTGAACCTTCTTTCGAGCACTCAGGCTCAACAGCTCTCGTCGATCTGGCGCTTCGGCCAACTCATCGGAAACACCGACATGCATCTTGGAAATATCTCTTTCCTTTTGACTCCCAAGACGCCGCTTACCCTAGCACCCGTCTACGACATGCTTCCCATGATCTATCGGCCCGGACTGGAAGGTCAGATTCCCGAAAGACAGCAACTACCAGAGCCCTCCTCTCCTCGTGAGAGAGAGGCCGTCATGGCTCGGGAATTTTGGGAAAGAGTAGCACGTCACCCCTCCATTTCGGCCTCTTTCCAAGAGACCGCAGCTAGCCATGCACATTGTGCATAGGCCACTCAGGCGAACGAACATCTCTGATTCATACTCAGAGATTGAAGGGCTTCGGAGCGGCCTCAAAGCTCTCCTCGATCTACTTGGATACCCCTTACTAAGTCGGATGAT
>CAIKFI010000101.1 GCA_903826635.1 uncultured Spartobacteria bacterium
GTAGCCGCTGATCACAAAGAAGATATCCACCCCGATGAACCCTCCGGGAATTACCTTCGGAAAGGCGTGGTAGATCACCACCCCAAGCACCGCTACAGCTCTCAACCCATCTATGTCAGCTCGATACTTAAGCGATGTCATGATCTCTGCAAGGGAAGCCTACTGCTTCAGATAGCGGCGCTTGATACTGGCATCTTAAAATAAGGTGGATTTTTTACTGTGACTCTCCGGAACTATCAATGGATAAACTGATACCATGAAGAGCAAAACGTCTTTTTCTTCGTTCAACACTGCTTATCCACGATGACCAAACATTCACGGGGAGCGTCTTGATCGTTAGGATCAGATACTCCGGCATGGCTTCAGGAAGCTGAAATTTCAGATTTTTTCGGTTGTTACCGCGGGTGAAGATTTCTGTGCTCATGACTAACCCATTGGCTGCAATTTGAATCTCGCTCTTCTCCTCCGGGGAGGATTCCATAGACTCTAGGTCAAGTGAGATTTTTCTGTTTCCCGATGAGGGCGTCCTGACGATGAGGGATGCACGATTCCCTTGACTCATGACCCGCCCTCCCTCGATCTCACTCCAGCCCTTGTTGAGAAAATATCGTTTAACTTCTTTGGGATCATCGGAGAGTGTGAACTTCTTCCCGGGGAGTAATGTAGGAAACCCCATCTTTTCGGCAATGATCCTGGAATCAATCGTTCCTTTGCCCAAGATCGTGAGGTCTTGAGCCGTGATCCTTCCCACCGGCATCCCATGCGAAACCCTGAATTTTTGTGCCGAAGCAATGTTATCCAAGAGGTCATCCGTCGTACACATGCGCTTCAGTCCGTAAGGGAGATTACCGCTATACCCGTTCATCGTAGAGATCCCGATTTTTTGGGAGAGTAACATCGCATCAATCTCGTTCTGAAACTCCCACCACTCGGAATGTGAGTTCTCGGGATATGTAAAGACCAGGATGCTTTTTGCATCCAGTGGCCCGGGATGAACCGAATGGAGTTCCTTTTCCAAGGTATCAACTCGAGTTGACCAGATTACACGTTCATCTCGCTGATGGGCGATCTTTGAGGCTTCGTAGAGCGTAAACACAATCAGGCCCGCAGCAGCAATCTTACCCATCCAGCGGAGCCTTGGCTGAGTTGCAAGACCCTCGACAAATGCACCCGTGATGAAAGATGCCGGAAATACCATCGCGAGAACAATACGGCATATTGCCCTGATCGCATCAAAACCGGGCATTTTTCCCAGAAAGTAATAAAAGGAGTGTCCGAAGACCGACAGGGTTGCCACGACCATGAAAAGAAGACTTGCTCGCGATAAATAGATCATCGGGTTGGATGCCCACGAACGACGTCTCAAGGATGCTAAAACCGCCACCGTCATCACGAGTCCGGGGAAAAGGTTTTTTTCCCACCATAATGGGGAAGAGGGAAACTTGTTATGATCCTGCCACCAAATCATCGAATGGGATGCCTGCAGGAAGGAACTCGGCTGAGGCAACCCTATCTTGATTTCATCCCATCCCCGCTTGAATCCATACAACTTTGAGGCCTCCAGGTTTGGCCAAATTGCAAAAGCCAGAATTACGGCTCCGCACATGAGGATACAAAGAGCTGCAATCCTGCCAAGCCATCCGGACGGGGAGGGAAGTAGCCTTTTGAGTGAACTCGTCCAAGTGTGTTGGGATGTTTGATGCTCCAGCAAAAGCCAACCCAGAACCCATCCCCCAAGAAGCAGGAGGAGAAAGATTCCGAGATAGAACGTCGCGGCAGCCTGCAGGCAAAAAAACAGCACCATGAGCGATCCCTGAACTGGATTTCTGGATTCCAGATATCGTTGAAGAAATAAGACTGCCAGCGGCACGCCTGCTCGATAGACCAATTGAACATGGCTGAACTGGGATGTCACCGGCAGACAGAAGCAATAAAGGAAGGCCCCAAAACCCGCTCCCATTGGCCTCAAACCAAATTTCCGGAAGACATAATAGCAGCTTAAGAAATTGAGCAGGTTACCGATCAAGAACCACCAGGAGAATGCCCAGGTCGTGTCCAAGCCCGCGCTTCGCAAGACTGCATAAATAAAACCCGTGCCCCAATGCGTGTCGGAAAATCCTATGGTCGCCGGCCATGGGTAGAAAAACGGGGCGTCCAAGAAGCTTTTCCCAACACCGCAAAGCGATTGGTAAAAATGCTCCAGGACATAGAGATTGAACCTTGAGTCCCCGCTGTTACCCGGAACATGCCCACCAAGGACCAAGGGATCGATAATGAAAAGACCCCCAATTGCTAGAAATAGTAGGGGCCACCAGTGTTCTCTTTTTATCAAACCTGTTGCGCTCACAATTTTGCTCATCCCACTCATCCCAGTTTCCACTTTTAAAAAAACCTCATGAGCAAAACCCTTCTCTCCAACGGACCGTCAGTCTCTTGTTCATTGCGGGCGGGCATCATGGAACTCGATCTTTTCTCCTGAGTGAAATTGCGATCTTAGATGGAATGCTTGGCATTCGACAAAACTTCCTCCCAGAAAGTGCGATCATAACGCACCCAGGCATGGCATCCAAAGGGAAGTTTTCCGCCTGTTTTTACCAAACTCCATCGGGGAGAGACCTCGAAAGCAAAAGAGAGGGCTTGTTCTGCAGATACGACCTTGAAGGAACGATCGAACTTCCCTGCTTCTATTCCCCAGAAAACATCCTCATTATAGGGATAGCTTTTTAATTCTTCCTCAACAGAATGTTTCTTGGCGAAGGGGTTCAGTCCGTAAAGCGCAGAGATCTTGGTATAGAGACCAGTCTCCCATGATTCCAGAGGAGGCCTCCATGCGCAATGCCCCCAGCGAGGATAGATGGATCCCTTGACCACCTGCCGGCGAAGAACTCGAAGATACGACTTTACTCTCCTGAGTGAAAGGCCTCCATTTCCAACACGCCAGAGACCCGGCCCATGCTCCTTTGCGAATCCCTTGAACCAAGGCGAGGCCAGGTAGTCATAACCCCCGGCGATCCACTCATGAAGAGAATCGCTTAGGATGAGACAATCGAGTTGCGCAATCAGGATATAGTCGGAGGTTATAAACCTCTCGTAAAAGGCACTCGATTTCATAAGGCGGTTGTATCCTTCAATCCCTGAGAAATAATCATCAGTAAAGCGTTCCACGCATTCGCCTGATTGGATGATGCCCCCCAGATCCAACGATTCAGGTGCCACAAAGCAGATCCCGTATCCCGAGAGATGCTTTCTGATCGAAGAGAGGGAAATTTGCTCATCCCCAGAAAGTGCAGATCTATAGATCGGCACGGTAATCCGACATCGTAAGTGCTTCATGGCACCTTGCCTCCCGGCAGGCGCTTCCGCCAGTTCTGTCTCCACCATGTGGCATCACTTAACAATCTCGAGCACCGATTAGTCAATCTGGCGAAGAGGATCATCAGGCAGAATAGTAGCCTTCCGCAGCGATCAAATCCTCTCTTCAAAATGCACCGACGAGCTAGATCAAAATCCCTGTGCCGGGGTGACTCAATCAGCACATAGGACAAAGCAAGAGCCCAGCAACGTTTTCGTCGGTTCTGAGCTCCATAGAACACTGTGCATGTCGTCCTCACAAAACGATCCAAACATTGATTAAGTAAATGCTCCTCAAACCGATCCCTGGCCGCAAAAAAGTTTTCATTCAAACTGCCTGCTGATTTGTGAATAAGAGGATAATCAATCACGTAGCAGGAAAGACCCAGCCTCATGGTATTTAGACACAGGTCGGTCCCATAAAAATGATACCCCTCTAGTCCGTCAGAGACGTTGATTCCTTGCCCATTTTTGATCACGAGAAAGCATTCATCGAGGGAGGATGCCTGTCCCCCACCGTGAAAGCCCCAGTTTTGCTCAGAACTTGCATCGTAAAAATGCCCAATGCCTCGTTGTTCTTTGATGGATATGCCAGCGACTCCAAAGAGGCTGGCGGCTTGATCCTTACTGGAGACTTCCCGAATGCGTTCCAGCAAAAGAGAGGCTGATAAATCACCAAATTCAATGTCATCATGAATGACGACGATCAGGTCACCTTGAGCTTCCTTGAGAAAATGGCGGATCGCACCATAGCAGTCCCACTCGCCTACAGAGTTATCGAGAATCAAAAGTTCCGTTGCGGTTGGGAAGCTACGTCTGATTCGATCACTCATGTTGCCTGCGGCTTGCTCATCCCTGCAGAGGCAACAGACTGTCATGCTTAGCTCTGTTCGATTAGATACGGACACAATTTCAACATCTTTAGCATTGAATGCATTCGATAACCAAGCCCCGATCCCGCATCGCAAAAAAGACTTTAAAAGCTTTGGTTTACTCGTTTTCGAAGATTTTAAGTGCCTAACTGGTTTGCAGATCCATTAAAATAACAGATCTAATTTAGCTATATTCATAGTAATCGTAAAAACTGACGATTCTGCTGACTCCTGGAACATTTGTCAGAATCGTACGATAACCGGTTTGCTCAGGGATAACTCCAAAAAGTCGCTCCAAGCCGTGTAGCAGTATTCCGTCGACATGGAGAGGTTCCTCGGGGTAATCATCCCATTGAAGATTCAGATCCAACAAAGGCTTGAAGGCAGCAGGCCTCATCCAGAAAAATGAACCGGCTGGGAAATTAAATTTTTCTCTCTCATGTTGTATGGAAATACCCATCTTTTTTGCCAAGTCGTAGGATAAGCTGTAGTTGCCTCCCCAATCATAGATATTGGGGTCGTCAGGGTAGATAATTCCTATGCTTTGATCTCGCAGCATGCGCTCAACAATCAGATCAAGCATCAAGTGCTTTCCCCCGATCGTGTTCTCAAAGAGGAAATGATTCCAATCCCTAACGGCATGACTGCCTGAATGTAAGGATTTTTTAAGGTGAATATGTCCAATGATGTCATAGCCATCTTTGATCTCCGGAAGAAATCCACTAAGAAATGGGCCTATATCCCGGCCCCTGTTCGGGTAAATGCTGATTTTTTTTACTTCAATTTCTGAGCGGGCCATCATTGTAATGATTTTCTGCTCATTTCCCTTGCTCGTCGTACTGATGTAAATATGTGGCTTTAGTTTTGTTCCTTTAAGCCGTTTTATTAATTGAGGAAGGTCCTCGGTGTAATGAATGTGTATGTGAAGCGCAGATCTCCCCGTGGTGGATGAATCCCTTTTCGATTCTCTTGTCTCTGGATTAAGTACTTCCGTTAACCATTTCCCCCTGGGGAGCTTATTTCTTATGAAATGCAGGAAGGGGTCGCCCTGACAATCGGGATGCATTTGAGCGTACACCCCAGGGTGAAAGCCTGGCATTGGCTTTCTTTGCAGAAAACCCGTTGAATAGATCCGAAGATATTCTGCTGCAAGATATTCTTGGTCTCCTGATATGCCGGGCAGGGAAAAATTAAGATCGAAATCTCCGCAATTTGAAATCACAGAGGCATCGACTCTCAAGGATGTTTTTCTTTCA
>CAIKFI010000102.1 GCA_903826635.1 uncultured Spartobacteria bacterium
CCCATGATTATTGATGGGGACCGGTTGAGGGATGAACTTTGCCGGGATCTTGGATTTTCCGACATGGATCGGAAGGAGAATATTCGGCGAGCCGGAGCAATCGCTAAGATGGCGGCACGCTCCGGGATTGTCTCGATCTGCTCCCTGATATCTCCTCTTCGCCGGGAACGGGATGAGGTTCGAAAGGGATGTGAAGAGCAAGGAATTGTCTTTCTGGAAGTACATGTGGCAGCCCCACTGACTGTTTGTGAGTCGCGTGACCCCAAGGGACTCTACCGGAAAGCCAGGGCAGGCCTGATTCCTAGTTTTACGGGGATTGATTCCCCTTACGAGCCACCGCTCAATCCTGAGGTGCTCATTGAGACAGGAACACTTTCAATCACAGAAGCGGTCCATCGATTGTCTGCTGAAGTTGATCGGCTTCTTTCTTCTCCTCAATAAACTCATGCCTTCCCCGGCTATTACCGTCCGAAATTTATCCAAGACATTTCGTCTCCCTCAGGAGCGTCGCGGCACACTGCGTGAGCGGTTCATGAAATTTCATGTCCGGAATCAACGGGAGGTCCGTAAGACACTTGATAATATCAGTTTTGAAATTCAGCAGGGAGAGTTCTTTGGCATCATCGGCCGGAATGGTTCGGGCAAGTCCACGTTACTGAAGATTCTAGCCGGGATTTATCTGCCAGATAAAGGAAGCGAGTTCACCATTCACGGACGAATTGCCCCGATGCTCGAACTGGGCGTTGGGTTCAACCCGGAACTTACAGGGAGGGAGAATGTCTTCCTGAATGCCACAATACTCGGACTCACACGAGGCCAGATTCATGCATGCTATGATGAAATTGTGCGGTTTGCGGAGTTGGAGAATTTCATGGAACTCCAGGTTAAGCACTACTCCAGCGGCATGTCCGTGAAGTTGGCTTTCTCCGTGGCGGCTCAGATCAACGCTCCCATTATGCTTCTCGATGAGGTGCTTGCGGTCGGGGATTTTGTCTTCCAAGAAAAGTGTTTTGCTCTCTTCGATCGCTACAAAAAGGAAGGAAAGACCATCATTCTTGTGACGCATGATCCAAAATCCATGGCGCGCTTTGCAGATCGTGCTCTGCTCATCCAGAATTCACGGATCGAAGCAGTTGGAGATCCACAAGAAGTATTGAAAAAGTATCACCAACTCTTTTAAGAGCGAAGAGTCTTAAAGTTGACCTAAAATAAAAATGGCACCTCGCTGAAGCGAGTGGGTTGAAGGGTTGAGTGGAGGGGCAGAAGAGGGGTAGGAATGGTGGTCTATGACCCCAGAAATACTTTTTACTATGGCGCTTGGACTTGGAGAGGAATGGAGCGTGAAGAGCTGCAGTTTTGAAGGGACGCCCCTGGAGCTACTGCTAAAGCTGGACTTCAAGGCAGGGCACCGATTTGCGTGTCCGGAGTGCGGCACTTGCGGACCTACACACGATACGGTGGTGAAGAGATGGAGGCATCTGGACTTCTTCCAGTACCGATGCGAACTCGAAGCCAGGGTTCCGAGGGTGGATTGCCCAGAGCATGGAGTGAGGCTCATCAACGTGCCGTGGGGAAGGGCGGGAAGCGGCTTTACCCTGCTTTTTGAGGCGCTGGTAATGCTGGTGTGTCGGGAGATGCCCATGGC
>CAIKFI010000103.1 GCA_903826635.1 uncultured Spartobacteria bacterium
CATCTGCGTCGATCTCCACGAGGCGATCCTGAAGCTCCGTCCCGAGTGGGCCAGTTCCAAGGATGACGATTCCGAAGGCGAGAAGGGGAAGGCGTGTGTGGTGAAGGTCGTGATGACCGGAAGCGCCAGTGACGGCCCCGAGTGGCAGCAGCATATCCGCAACAAGGAGAAGCGCAGGAAGCTTGCCAACCGCTTCAAGGACAGCAAGGACCCCTTCCGTATCGTGATCGTCCGGGATATGTGGCTGACCGGATTCGATGCTCCCTGCCTCCACACCATGTATGCCGACAAGCCGATGCGCGGCCACGGGCTGATGCAGGCGATCGCTCGGGTGAACCGGGTCTTCCGCGATAAACCGGGTGGGTTGATCGTCGATTACCTCGGTCTGGCCGATCAACTGAAGCAGGCGCTGGCTACCTACACGGAGAGCGGCGGCAAGGGCCATCCAACCTACGACGAGAAGCAGGCCATCGCGATCCTGCTGGAGAAGCACCAGATCGCCTCCGACATGCTCCATGGATACGACTGGTCCAAGTGGGCGACGGGCACCTCGTCTGAAAAGATCAAACTCATCCCCGGAGCCCAGGAGCACATCCTGGAGCAAGAGGATGGGAAGAAGCGCTTCGTCCAAGTCGTGACAGAACTTTCTCGGGCCTTTGCCCTCTCGGCGGCTAGCGACGAGGCAACGGCAATCCGGGATGACGTCGCTTTCTTCCAGACCGTGCAGGCGGCACTCAATAAGCAGGAGAGCAAGAGCGGCAAGAATTCCGAGCAACTTGATGCAGCAGTCCGTCAGCTTGTCTCCAAGGCGATCACGACCGAGGGGCAGGTGATCGATGTCTTTACGGCGGCGGGACTACCTCGTCCCGACATCGGTATCCTTTCAGACAAGTTCCTCGCCGAGGTGAGGGGACTGAAGCACAAGAACGTCGCCGCCGAACTGCTGGAGAAACTCCTTAAGGATGAGATCAAGGTCCGCTCGAAGCGGAACTTCGTCCAGGCCAAGCAATTCAGCGACAAGCTGAAGCAGACCCTCAACGGCTACCACAACCGCGCCATCTCCACGATGGAGGTGATCGAGGAACTGATCAAACTGGCCAAGGAACTCGACTCTGCGACCAAGCGAGGCATCGATCTGGGGCTCACCGATGACGAGGTGGCTTTCTACGATGCACTCGCTGCCAATGAGTCAGCCGTCCGGGCACTCGGCAACGATCAGCTCAAGGTGATAGCCGCCGAACTCATCACGCAGGTCCGAAAGAGTGCGACGATCGACTGGACACTACGCGAAAGCGCCCGAGCCAAAATCCGCGTCATCGTAAAGCGCATCCTCAACAAATACGGCTACCCACCTGATCTCCAGGACCTAGCCGTCCAAACCGTCCTCCAGCAAGCCGAACTCCTCTGCTCCGAAGTGGCCTCCAACTAATCTATGATCGTCTACGTCCTTACTAACCCTGCAATGCCCGGTCTTGTGAAGATCGGACGAACTGATAATACGGATGCAAATAGCCGGATAGGTCAGCTTTACACGACTGCTGTCCCTGTTCCCTTCACGCTCGAATATGCCTGCAATGTCAGCAATCCTGATGAGGTGGAGCAGGCGCTTCATATCGCCTTCGGTCCCCAGCGGATCAATCCAAGGCGCGAGTTCTTCCAGATCGAACCTGAGCAAGCCATTGCAATCCTTCGGCTACTCAATACAGAGGATGCCACAGAGGAAGTCTCTGCCCAGAAATCCGACATTGACCCTGAATCAGCTCAAGCAGCTGTAGCATTAAAAGCGAAACGCCCCAACATGAACTTTGCTGAAATGGGTATTCCCGAGGGAACAGTCCTGCACTCGGTGGAGGATGATTCTACAGTAATAGTAGTATCGCCTAAGAAGGTTCTCTTTCAAGACGATGAGATGTCTCTGACTGCTGCCACCCGTATCGTTTTAGGGATCGAGCATAGCGTCCAGCCTTCTCCCTACTGGACCTTTAACGGTCGCTCCCTCCGAGACATTTATAACGAGACCTATACCGGCTGATCTTTGTGTCCCTCTCGACCCCCATCCCCTTTGAGAAGAGGACGAATTTAAAACTGCCTCTGGTATCAGCAAAGGTGGAGGCAGGATTTCCCTCTCCGGCAGATGACCACATGGAGCGTGGGATCGATCTCAATGAGGAGTTGATCCGTAATCCCGCTGCCACCTTTATGGTAAGGGTGAAGGGGGATTCTATGAGGGATGCCGGGATCCATGCTGGGGATGTCCTAATCGTGGACAAATCCCTTTCTCCATCTGATCGAAAGATCGTGGTGGCCATGATTGATGGGAATTTCACCTTAAAGCGATTCCGCAACAGGAATGGACGAGTGACCCTTGAAGCAGAGAACCCAGACTTCCAACCAATTGAGGTAATGGACGGGCAGGAACTTACGATCTTCGGAGTGGTTACCTACATCATCCACCAAGCAAGATGAACCGACTTGCGGATTCCCACATGCCAAGTTATCCCTCTCATATGGATTATTCCAAGATCATCACGATCGAAGCAGGAAAGCGCAGTGGCAAACCGTGCGTCCGTGGGATGAGAATTTCTGTTTCCGATGTTCTCTCTTACCTTGCTTCGGGGATGTCGGAAGAAGAAATCCAAAGAGATTTTCCAGAGCTGACTCGCGAGGATATCATGGCTTGTTTGGCGTTTGCAGCGGAGCGTGAGGAGCACCTCATGGCAGTCCATGCATGAAGCTCTTGCTGGATCAGAATCTTTCGAGGAGAATTCCTTCTCTCATCGCTGATATCTTCCCAGGATCTAGGCTGTTAGTGCACAAAAGGTTGAGGCGGACATCGCTGGGGGCGAGTTGAAAATCCAGGTTGAAGTGTCCGATCCCTTGCTGTCGCCCTCGATATGGGCTAGGATTCAAACATGCAGTTCCCGGAAATCGACAGAATCACGATCGATCCCCAAGTGATGGGTGGTA
>CAIKFI010000104.1 GCA_903826635.1 uncultured Spartobacteria bacterium
ACGATCAAGCAGATGCTGAAGTGAGGAACTCAGTCCCCCTCGTTGTCCGAGATCCTGCTCATGATTGGTAACGGGTGCAAATCCGATGACTGCCTGGACCGCCGTGTCCTGTTGGGAAAGTGTCCCGGCCAGGCAGGCAAGATGCCCCCCTGCCGAATGGCCGATGAGCGCGATCCGATTGGGGTCCCCCTTGTAATCGGAAGCATGAGATTTAACCCAGCGGATAGCGGTCTGGACATCACTGAAGCAAGCCGGCCATCTGTGCTGGGGCGAAAGCCGGTAGTTGATTGAAACCCACGCGAATCCAGCCTTAGTCAGCGGCTCAAACCATGAGGTGATATCTGCGCTGCTCCCAGGTTTTTGCGTGCCGCTCTTATCACCACCGCTCCACCCCCCACCGTGAATAAGAATGGCGACAGGAAAAGGACCATTCCCTTCAGGAATATGGACATCAAGGAGGAGTTTTTCACCATCAACCTCCCCGTAAGGGATGTCACTGAGGAGCGAAGAACCGCTTACCTTGGTCATGGCCCCTTTATCGGCCGGAGCCGAAACCTTTGTTTTGAGGGAGGGGAAAAGTCGTAGAAAATCCTTGGCGACCATCTGTCCAAAGATTTGCCCACCCTCATGTGTCAGATGAGTTGTGTCAGGTTTCTGATCGGCATGAGCGATTCCCTTTTTTGCTGGAGTCGGGGGATTCAAAACCGCTGATTCTTGCGGGCCGATCTTTTCACAGTAGGCCGTGCTGATTGCATTCAGGTCGATGAGGGGGACGGGTTTATCAGCGGCCAGTTTTCTAACTGCCTCCACGTAAGGTGTGAGCGTGGAGACGATTTTACCATTCCCGAATTTGTCGAAATCCCGGCGGGTCAGGGAAGTCACAAGGACAGATGTTGCACCCATTGCACTCACCTCATCAACATATCTTCCCATATTCTGATAATAGGTTGTCCAGGGGTCGGTTTCACGATCGGGCCCCTTTCCGGGTTGGTCATTGTGTCCGAATTGAATCAGATAATAGTCCCCATTGAGTGCGAGCGCCGGTTCCCAGTGTCCCTCGGCGCGGAAACTTTTTGAACTTCGCCCATTGATCGCCGTGTTCACGCAGTCCGCCTTGCCCTCCAAAGATTTACTGAAACCTGCCCCCCAACCGATCGCATCGGTAACGGTCGAATCTCCTACAAGGACGACCTTGGGAAGATGCTGGGAGGGTAGTGTTGTTGGAGTTGCTTTAACCGATTTACCAAGCAATCTCTGCATTTCGATTCCAGCCAGGATAAAGGGTCCAATGCCCTTTGGATCGTTTTCCACAACGGGTTCACTGACGTAATACTCGAATGATCCGTCGCGCACCCTCCCAGCTGAGTTTGTGTAGCCCAAACCAGCCACCTCACAGATCCCGCTTAGGCTCTCACCACCACCCTCAATTTCACGGATAAAATTGTCGATGATGCCCCAATAACCCCTGACAACAGGTGGTAGATAGTCCTCGCGGGGGAGGTAACCTTTGTTCACCCCTTTTGCGAGTGCATAGACAAACATCGAGGAACCCGAGGCCTCCAGGTAATTTCCCGCTCTCCCACCGGCATCGGTGACCTGCCACCAAACTCCGCTGGATGGGTCCTGCCATTTTACAATCCCCTTGGCTATCCGATTAAAAATCTCCAAAAGTTTCATCCTCCAGGGGCTGTCAGCTGGCAAGTAGTCGAGTGTGTCGATAATGGCCATTGCATACCATCCTATGGATCGACTCCAGAAGCTTGGCGAACAACCGGTTACGGGATCAGCCCAAGATTGTTCATGTTTCTCATCCCAAGCATGGCGAGGCAATTCACGGAGCGAATCATATCCATGACGATCCATGAGCTCGATCTGCTTGGAAGCCTCATCGGCAAGCGAAGGCACCTTGAATGTGGAGGCGTAATGGGCAAGAAAGGGTGACGCCATGTAGAGACCATCGAGCCACATCTGGTTCGGATACCTTTTTTTGTGCCAGAATCCTCCGTCCTGCGTCCTCGGTTGAACCAAAAGTTGATTTTTGAGTGACTCAACAGCCTTGGACACCGAGACACTCGATTCTCCCCGGTCAATTGCAAAGAGAAGGACATTTCCAGGAAAAAGGCTGTCCAAGCTAGAATCACTCGGGACGTAGCCACGGATCGTCCCATCCGGAGCGAGATGCGAAGAGACCACTTTATCACCAAATTCCGTGTAGGATCGGTTGCCCGTAAACTCACCAAGGCGAACAAATGAAAGCGCCAAAAGAGACTTGGCATAGTCCCATTTCGATCCCATACCGGATGCCCTCCAATTGAGAGAATCGCCAAGACGATTCATCTCGGAATCGGCGGTTTTTTCGGACCACTCCAACGGGGAATTTTTATGAACCCCCTCGACCGGAGTGTTTGTTGATGCAGAAAAACCTATGCTCGAAAGGCAAAAAAAAATCCTCCTAGGAAACCGGGGGAAAATCTCATCATTCCATGCTGTGCATGACGTTGTTCGATGGCAAGGGAAAGGCGATCGGGTAGGATCTCGGCGGATAACTTCCCGCACCAAAAAACAGAGGAAGCGTTATCTCTTAATCCCACTGACCAACAGCTAGTCCTCTCAAAACTTTTTTCCGATGATGAGATGTTATCCCTTTGCTTTTTACCTCTTGCGCTTGGAGCCGTAGCTGTATCCCTTGAGCGTGCGTGCACCACGAATATTCTTAAGGACCCTGGCGGCCTCCTCTTCCTGGAAGAGCATCGTGAAGAGGTAGGGGAAATTCTCCAGTTTCTCACGGGGAACCTTCTGGGCAATGAAGGTCTCGATCGCCTTCACATGGGGAAGCTCCTCGGCGGTCATGATCGTGAAGGCGTCGCCCTCTGTCTGAGCGCGGCCCGTGCGGCCGATCCTGTGGACGTAGTCCTCCGGGTGCTGGGGCACATCGTAATTGATGACATGGCTGACCCCGGCGATATCGATGCCTCGGGCGGCGATGTCGGTGGCGATCATCACCTCGTAGCGGCCGGTCTTGAATCCTTCGAGGGCATCCACACGCTCCTGCTGGGAACGATTTGAGTGCATGACGGCGACCTTGTGATTCTCACTCTCCAACTGGCGGGCGATCCGGTCCGCTCCGTCCTTGGTGCGGCAGAAGATCAGCACGCTGTGGTAATCGGTACGCTCGAGCATGGCCTTCAGGAGATCGAATTTCTGGTCTGCGGCCACCGGATAGAAGGCATGCTTCACGGTCTCGGCCGCAGAGCGTCGGGCACCTATGGAGATCTTCTCGGGATTGCGGAGACACCAGGAGGAGAGGCGCTCAATCTCGTCTGGCACGGTGGCCGAGAAGAGGAGCGTCTGGCGCTCCTTGGGGCACTTCTCTACAATGCGTCTCACGTCGGGCAGAAAACCCATGTCAAGCATGCGGTCAACCTCGTCGAGCACCAGGATGGAGAGGTCGTCAAAGAGAATCTCACCCTGCTGGATGTAGTCGAGGAGTCTTCCCGGAGTGGCGACGATGATGTCGGCCCCCTTGGCGAGTGCCTCACGTTGGGCCCCGTATCCAACGCCGCCGTAGATAACTACGGTGCGAAGGTTAGTGAAAGCTGCAAATTCCTTGAAGGCCTGCTCCACCTGGAGCGCGAGTTCGCGGGTCGGTTCCAGAATGAGGCACCGGGTTTTCCCGTTGGATTCCTTAAGGAGGCTCAGGATCGGAAGTCCAAATGCAGCCGTCTTGCCGGTACCTGTCTGTGCGGAGGCGATGATATCCCCCCCCTTGAGCACGACAGGCATGGCCTGAGCCTGAATGGGTGAGGGTTCCACATAACCCATCCTTTGTGCGCCGTGGACAACGGCTTCATAGAGTCCAAGATCCTGAAATGACATGAAAGATGGAAGGTATCAGCTATCTGAGATCGTGCCAGTGAATTGCACGGGGCATCTCGGCAAAGGCAACTGAAGCGTGATAGCCGCCACGCATCCTCCAGGGGTGCGTCTGCCAGATCGTCTCTCCGATACTTACCGCAATGCACCTATCAGAGAGTCCCTCCAATCCACTTTGATGATCACTCTGGCTCTCCAGGGGAATCCTAGTGGAGGAGAGCAGGGCTCCCATCCCCCTACCGTCGGCCTTGATGGCCGCCTCGCGCATCGTCCAGAAACGAAAAAAATTCTCTTCAAGGGCTCCCTTGTCGAGCGTCGCTAAAAAAAGGGATTCCTCACGGGAAAAGAACCTTTCGGCCAGGCCCAATGCATCAAGAGGCCGCTGACGTTCGACATCGATCCCGCACTCAACTCCAGAAAAAACCGCCATCACAATCTCTCCGCTGTGAGCAAGTCCAAGATGGGGAGTCGGGTTGCCTGATTCCACTCCGACAGCGTACGCGGGGCATGCGAGGTAGGGCTTGCCGACAGATCCTAGGGAGAGTGGAACCTGATCGGGTTTCACACCGAACCAAGGAGCAATGACACCCCTGATCAGGCGTCGTCCCGCAAGAAACCTTCGCCTGGAGTCGAGGTGCTTGAGTGATAGAGAGAGGCCGATCTCCCCCCGGGGAAGGGAGACATCACCGAACGAATCAAGGGTGGCGGCAATGACAAAAGCCTCACCTTTGCCCAATCCTTTTGTGATTTCATTCCCGATCCAAGGACCTGAAGTTGACTCGAATTGCTTCCCTGAGCGGGTCTTAATAAAACTCTCGGGAAGGGAGTCCTCTCCAATATCACTCATTGAGGCGAACGGAAGGGGGCACCGGATGCATCGAGGGCAGGACGCGGGGCTTTTTCTTTCCGGTCCGATAAAGGTGGATTGCCTCTGCCGTCCCCTCACCTGCCTCCAACTCGGAGACGTGTCCCCCTGCATTCATGACCGACTCCTTGACCAAGGGATGGGCATTCGAGGGGCAGGCGACCATTGCTGCGACATCCCCGTAGAGCATGGAGAGGTCGTTCTGATGATCCCCTATCGCAAGGATCGACTCGACCGGCATATCGAGCAGGCGGTTGAGTTCGGCAAGGGAGTTTCCCTTGTTGTAATTTTGGTGGCAGAAGCGAAGATAGATATTGCTTCGCTGAAAGTTGAAGTTTTTGGGACGCCCAGGCAAATCCAGGATATCAAGGGTCACCTCGTTGAGTGTCTCTTCGGTATCTGCAACCAACCCCTCGGGGACACCCTCGGCATTGTGAAGAACCCTTACTCCGGTGGTCCTTTCAGCAAGTTTCTCGATTTGGGAAAAAAAGCCACCACCCTCGAGGAAAAGCAGATCATGGTGCTCGGTGCAGGTCTGATTCCAGTCTCCGTAGTCAATCCAGCCTCCCTTTCCGTCGGGTTGAAAGATATGCCTCTCACTGGCGAGAATGTAGTCCGGTGAGACTCCCAGATGGAGCGATTCCAGACCGTCAAGGGCACTCTCCAGAGGGCGCCCTGTATTGACGACCCAGAGAGATCCTCCATCAACAACTGCCGGAAGTTCGTGGGCCAGCGTCGGCGCACAGATTTCCCCCCAAGCCCCCCCGGCAAGGGTGCCGTCAAAATCGGTGCTGAGGAGTCGTATGAAAGACACCGTTGGATCATCAACCCACCGGAGTGGGGAGGCAACCCACAAATGATGTGCCTGCAATGGCGATCGCTGCTATCATGAAATCATGAAATCAGCTTACGAACTTGCAATGAGCCGGTTGGAGAAGTCAGCACCCTCCACCCCCCTCACCGAGGAGCAGAAGAAGTTGCTAGCAGAGATCGACTCCGAGCAAGATGCACGGATCGCAGAACGGAAAATCTTCCTGGAGAGTGAAATCGCAAAATCTTTGGGGGATCCCCTTGCGGAAGAACAACTCCGACGTCAACTGGCTTCCGAGATAGCAACAATCGAGGAAAAAAGGGATCTCAAGAAGGACAAGATACGTCTCGGTAAATCGGACTAGTCGAAACACCCATCCCCCGGTTTATCTGACCCCTCCAGCCTTAGACCAGAGAGCCCGGAGATCACCCTCCACCAGAGAACCCTTGGTTGGTTTTAGCCTGTCGAAGGCCTTCTTGATGACGGATCGAGCGAGATCGGGTCTTCCCTGAGAGATCAGATATTCGCTCAAGGGTTTCACTACCTTGTAGAAAAAATTCCCGCCCCCGCTTGATGCCTGAAGATTGACCTGAAGGTCATACTCGCGAAGCGCCTGATCCGGGTTGCCGGATTTCAGAAATGACCCGATCAGATCCCATGCGGCGGTAGCGCTCAGATCGCTTCTTGCTCCGAAGCCCCCTTTGTTTTCGTGAACGATCTGCTGGGAGAGAAGCTCGGCACCGGATTGATCACCCGAGAGGAGCGCCATACGGACCAATGCCTCCTGATGCTGGGCCTTCAGATCCCGGAAACCCGAGAACTGATGGATGGCGGCCTCATGGTGGGATTTGAGATCCGAGGCAGGGGAACCGTTGCGAACAAGCCAGTCTTCGCGCGCATCCCAGAGAGCGGGATTGTCAGGGCAGTTTGCCAGAGCACTCCTGAGAGCCCTCTCCTCTCCCTCCGCATCACCTCGGCGGATGAAATTCCAGGCCATTACCAGATCCCTGAGAGCGGCGTCCTGTGATTCCCTGTTACCGAGATGCCGGGTCAGTTGATCAACTCCATGGTCCGTGATCGGCGTCCAACTTTGGGGATCGAGCGCCTCTCCGGTGGCCAGATTCTGTCCCTCATATCTTCCCACATTGAAATCCCAATGATCAGGCCCCTTGAGATAACCGACCCAGGAATGCCCGCCGTCCTTGCCCTGACCGGCAAAGAAGATCGAGGGGATGCCCTGGGCCTTGGCAATCATCGAGGCATAGTAGGCCTGATCGACGCAGATGCCCCCGATCTCCTTGATGCGCCAAAGTTCATAGGCACCCCAAGTCCAAGTATACTTACTCTGGAGCACCCGCCCCTTGTCATACGTGATCGAATTGAATGCTTTCCTTGGATCCTCATGAAAGATTGCGGGCGTGTTGCGCACAGAGTTGAACTCCGAGGGATCCAACGGGGCATCGATCACATACTTGAGTTCATCGACCCTCATCCTCCGTGGATCCCTGAGAAGTTTACCCGACTTGAATGCCTCAACCCACTGCCCGAACGCATCCTCCGGTTTTGTCTTCACCCTCGGAACATCGCGTGGTTCGACCTGATGGTGGGGCCAGAAATCGGGAGCGGGTTGATCCATTACCACGGAGATCGCCAAGGCCAGCGGAAGAAATTCATGCCATGTGTCCGGGTGGCTTTTCCGGATCGACTGGAGATTCATCAGAACCCTGGGAGCAAAATCATCCCCGCTGAAGGAATGAGCCCATTGAGAAAGAAAAGCGGAGTCAGAGATCGTTGCCGCAAGAAAGTCTGCGTCGAGACGAGCGGATAGCAGACCATTACCCGGTGTAAAAGGCTGGGTTACCAAGGAGCCCAGAACATTCCCAAGCATAACCGGATCCGCTGAGATCTCCTCCGTGACACGGTGCTGGAGCGTATCGTAGCGACGAACCAGTGGAGCTCCAGGGAGTAGGATCGTGACCCTCTGATGATCCGGGGCGTGATTTTTTTTGGGGCCGTTCTTAATAGGATTTCCCGATTCGGGAGAGGAGTTTTGGACAATCAGATGTCTCGACAACCAGCGCTTGGTCACCGATGCCTCGTCCAAATCGAGAAGATCGACCCACTGGTAGAGATCGACCCATTTGGCAAAGCTCTCCAGAGAGCAGGATCCATGGACGCCGTTTCCGGCGGGTTTCCATGCTGAGGCCAAGGCATTACCGAGAGCATTCCTGAGTTCAGGGAGACCACCCGATCTCACCATGGAGGCGATGGCCGGATAATCCGGCGCAACTGAGAGATCGATACCGGGAGATGTTGGGGAATTTACGGATGCATCCAAGTCCGACAAGAGCATTCCTCCAAAAAAAAGAATCAGGAACAGGGAAAAGTGGACCCGATACCAATGATTTGGGCGGGTTTCCATTGCTGCACTTTCAGGGAATGAAAGTGATCTTTCCAATCCTATTTCTATCCCCAGAATTGCCTGAAGCGAAAACTGAGAGAGTCTACTCGGCAGTAGGAGATGTCACCTGCGTGTTGAATTCCCCAGTCGCAGTATCAGGCTCATTGGTTTCGGTATCCTGAGGCTCCGTGGAATCAGAACTCTTGCCCTCGGCCTTGGCTTTTCTCTTCTCTTCCTTTTTGCGCTTTTTTTCCATTTCTTTCCTGCGCTTCTCGAATCCGTAATTGATTTTGACCATGGTCTTCTACGTTTGGTGGTTTGTGTTGGGGCTAAACATCACCGTTCAGCCATCGGTTAAAGTGTTCGTCGAGTCTTGCGATCATCAAGGCATGATCGCGGGCCATGTCAGTAAATTGGCCCCACTTGAGAATGTCCTTGGACTTACCTGATCCCTCCGTTTCAAGGATGAAATCCTCCACAAGGTTTCCCTGTGAGGCGTAGGTGATACGAAGATGATCTTTGCAGAGATCGGCCGTCTGGTTCTGACGGTTTTTAGTGCCTATTCCCACTTCAGGAAAGGGAAAGATGACTTTCCTTGGCGCTTGAAAAGTCGGGTGATGAGTGGGACGGGTGGTGCAAACTTCCGACAAGATATTCCAGTATGAGCCCGTGTGCGAATAAAATCAGCAACACATTCTGCATGACTGTGAGGGGCTTCTCTTTTTCGACTTTGAAGTAATAACTTGCGCTAGCTCATTAAGCAGTCACATTAAGTGAGTTCGATTTTTAACGATTCGTTGCATGGTGGGCCGCCGGTTGAGTTTCTCAAGGGTGGTTTGAAACCCGGTTTTCGGGAACGGCTCTGATGACCTGATTTCGTCATTAACCAAAATACAGACCATGAAACTATACGTAGGCAACCTCACCTTCAACGCAACCGAGAATGATCTCCGCGAGCTCTTTGAGCAGTTCGGCAAGCCGACAGAGATCGGTCTTGTGACCGACCGCGAGACGGGCCGCTCACGTGGTTTCGCCTTTGTCACCATGAGCAGCGCGGCCGAGGGAACGGCAGCAATCAGCGCCCTCGAGGGCAAGGACTTCCAAGGTCGCAACCTGACCGTCAACGAGGCACGTCCACGCGAGGATCGTCCTCGTGGTGGTGGCGGTGGTGGCGGACGTTCGTTTGGGGGCGACCGCGACCGCGGATCACGCCAATACTAAGAAGGGTTCACACCGATCAAGCGGGACCACCAAAAGTGGTTCCGCTTTTTTGTGGCTCCGTGCACCCAGGCTCAATATTGGCCTTGGAAGCGGATCGGCTGCCCTACTATTCATGATGCCATGGGTGGATAAAAAAAGAGCCACGTGACAGAAGGTTGTCGAAGAATTTAGCAATCCATGGAAATAGTCAGCACTTTGACTACCCGGGACATCATCGATGAATCCGCCTCTTTCCTTAATAAAAATAAATCACGAGGGGAGGACTGTCTTTCGAGATTTCAAAGATCCTAAGGGTCGGTTGAGAGGGACATATCGATTCCTTATTCAATCGATTGTCGTGTTTTACTAGACCTTCTGGAATGAATGAAGAGAGTAGAGTATGTCTAGGCCCGAACCCATCCCTCTAAAACCCATCGCCGTCATCGCCGGGATGGCCGGCAACATGATGGAGTGGTACGATTTCGCACTCTACGGAGTCATGGCTTCGACGCTCGGGAAGCTTTTCTTCCCACAGAGCAACCATCTGATCTCAATTATCTCGGTGTTTGGAGTATTTGCCGCCGGTTACATCATGCGACTCGGGGGCGGGGCCTTCTTTGGCCACATTGCAGACCATTACGGGAGACGGATCGCCCTGCTAACCTCAGCAACAGTAATGGCGATCACGACAGCGCTGGTGGGATTCCTCCCTTCCTATTCGGTTGTCGGGATTGCGGCTCCACTTCTGCTAGTATTCCTCCGCCTTGTCCAAGGACTCTCAACGGGAGGTGAGTTCATCACCTCGATCACCTACCTGGTCGAGAATGCCCCTCCGAAACACCGGGGACTAATCGGCACATTGGCAGGGTCAACGGCTTCTGGAGGCATTCTTCTTGGCTCCGGTGCTGGCACGATTCTCTTCTCAGTCTTCTCCTCCGAGCAGATTTTTGACTGGGCGTGGAGGATTCCCTTCCTCATCTCGATTCCGCTCGGATTATGTATTGCTGTCCTTCGCACTAGCTTGCCTGAAGAGCCAAAACCCGAACTCCACTCGGGCCTTAGGCATCGCCGTTCGAGCGTGCTTCATGTCCTCTTCGAACATCCCTGGGCCATGATACGAGGTGCTTTTGGCGGCTGGGGCTTCCAATCAGGGTATTATACGATAGCTATTTTTATCTCTTCCTATCTTTCAGGAGGTAAAGTCTTCAGTGAGTCGGCGGCATTAGGCCTTCAATCAGCTGCGGTTGCCTCGGCTATCATCGTTTCGCCGATTGCCGGATTCCTCTCCGATAAATTCGGTCGCAAGCCGATTGCTCTCTTCTCACTCATCGGAATAATCCTGAGTGCCTACCCCCTCTACACTATTGTCAATCTCGGTAACAACACCCTGGCTTTTCTAGCAATGATCTCCTTCATGTCATTTGTTGCCTTGGGCGGAGCCCCCTACGGGGTCTGGCTTGCCGAGGTCTTCCCGAGAACACTCCGTGCCACCGGTCTTGGAATTTCCTACAATGTCTCTGCCGGTATTCTGGGTGGGACCACTCCCCTCCTGTGCGTCACCCTAATCGAGATAACGCACAACCGAATGGCCCCGGCGGGACTCCTCATCGTCGCCTCATTGGTCAGCCTTCTATTGTTGCTCCTTCAAAGAGAGACAGGAAAAAGGCCACTGCATTAAAAACCATGCCGATTCCTTGGAATCAATCATGAAAGTGGTAGCGCGTACGGGATTCGAACCCGTGCGCCAGCCTTGAGAGGGCTGTGTCCTAACCGACTAGACGAACGCGCCATGCAGCCGACTAACCTGCTTGATTCCATGCGTGCTGGCAAGTGGAGAAATAAAGTGTTACCTTGCAATCATGATTCTCTACATCAAGCGAGGTTGTCCGTGGTGTGTCGAGGCGGAGGCGTGGCTTGGTAAAAACAAAGTCCCTCATGGCACGGTGGATGTGATCTCGGATCAGAAGGCGTTTGCGGAGATGAAAAGGGTTTCCGGCCAGTCGAAGGCTCCGGTTCTCGTGGACGATCAAGGACGCGTCCTTGCGGACTTCGGCGTGGAGGAGTTGCCAGCCTTCTTGAAAAATTAAGATAAACGATCAGATGCGGGCAGCTTCGGAGGCTTCCCTAAGCATTTCCAGAGCACGGTAAGCCCTACCGGAATCAATGCTCTCAGCGGCAAGCTCGGCCGACTCTGGAAGCGACGATCCAATGCCTGCAAGGAAGAGTGCTGCGCCCGCGTTCAGCAGGATCATGTCTCTGGCCATCCCCCGCTCCTCTCCCGACAGGAGAGCCGCAATCCTAACCGCATTCTCCTTGGCGTCGCCCCCGACCAACCCCTCCATTGATGAGGCTGTGGTCAACCCAAAATCTTCAGGATTGACGGTGAATTTGTCCAGAGCCCCATTACTGACAGAGACACCCTGGGTTGCACCGACCAAGGAGATCTCATCGAATCCCCCCTTACCATCAATTCCACCTCCATGCACGGCCCAGGCGACTCGACGGCCCAAAAAGCCCATCGCTTGGGCGTAAAGATCAAGTTTTTCCGGGACATAGATCCCCGTGAGTTGAACCTCGGGGAAAGCTGGGTTAAGAAGAGGTCCAATGAGATTAAAGATGGTCATCTGACCTCGCGTGGCAAGTGATCGGCGCAGACTCGCAACGGCTGCAACCGCGGGGTGAAAATCACTCGCCAATAGGAAGACGCACCCTGCTTGCTCCAAAACCACACCGACGAGATCCGGTTTCAGGTGCAGGGTCACTCCGAGCGCTTCAAGCACGTCGGCACTGCCGCACTTGGAACTCACGGCACGGTTTCCATGCTTCACCACCCTGGCTCCTGCTCCCCCAGCGACAAACATGGCTGCCGTGGAGATGTTCAAAAGACCGGCTTGATCCCCACCCGTTCCACATAACTCAAGAATCGGGTTGTCTTCAGACCGACTGATCACAGGTGTGACAGCCCCCTTGAGCAACTCCGAAGCAAATCCGGAAAGCTCTTGGGCACTCTCACCCCGACGATGGAGGCCCGAGAGAAATCCGCCTTTCAGCTCGTCGGAAACAAAGGGATCAAGCAGGAGATTCACAGCGGTGGCAATTTCCTGTGCATCAAGGGAGGAAGAATGTAAAGGGTCAGGGAAAATCACGCTCATCATGTTTTTAACTCATTTTTTAAGAAAGGACGAGAGCCATCGCAGCAAAGAGAAGCACGGCACCAATCATCCGGCGTATCATGACTGCGCGGTGAACTCCTAATGCCGGAGGAGTTCCTCCAATTGAGCCCAGCAACCAGACCAGGATAACGCTCCAAAGGCACCTGGATCCATAGAGAATATTGGTTACGGTCGCACTGCCGAAATGCCCAATTGAAGTATACATTCCGAGACACTGCAATGCGAGAAGGAGAACCCCTGCAGCAAGCCATTGAAAGGCAATCCTGCCTCCCACAGTGGGCAGGAAGATTCCCTCGCGAAGAAGTCTTGGGACGTAAACGATGGAGAGGATTCCAGGAACGGCAAACATGAGTGGAGCAAACCGAGCAAATCCAAACCGTGGAACCCAATGCTGAACAAGCACGTCGGTCAGAGCAAAGACTCCCGCCGCAAGCATCGACCAGATGATGGTGAGTCCATGATTCTGGGCCGAATTTCCGGGAGCATAGGAAATGAGACCGATTCCTAAAGTGGCTAGTAGGGAGCCAAACCACCAGGATACAGGCAATGCTTTTCCAAGCAGTAGGAACGAGAGAAGCGCCACAATCAGCACCTTGGTCCCCAGCAAGGGAGTGGCGACCGAGACATCGCCTGCAGAGATCGCCCGGAAGGTGCAGGCCTGCCCCAAAAAGAACAGGCTCCCGCAAGCAATCGGAGCAAGAAACAGGGAGAGAGGGATTTCTGCCCCATGGGTGGCTTCTGGAAAAAGCCAAAAGATCTGGAATAGCAAGGCCATGGAGACGTTGCTGAGCAGGTTGACCCATCCGCCGGAAATGCCCGCACCAAGAGCGCGCTTAAGGGCTATTGCCGCACATGAGTAGAGAAACCCGGCCCCAAGGGGCAAGAGAAGGGCCTCAGGACTCACACCGGAAGGACCTCGGACAAGACTCCCGCCAACTTTAGGGCGGGCCACTGCCCGGGAACCTGTTGCTTGCCGAGCCAACCATAACAAAGAGGCGCTCCAAAACCGCTTAGGACAATCCGTGAAAAGCGGCCGGCCGGCCCCATTCCCATACATGTGACCGGAACCTGCAGTTTCGCACTCTGAAATTCAATAAGTCGCCCGAGATCGGCAGGGCCGCGAAGAAAAGTCGCAACCTTCAATAGGTCGGCCCCCAGGTCCGATGCACGCCGAGCCAACTCGTTCATCGCTGCAAGCGTTGGGGTTGAGGAAAAATTGTGGTGGGAAAGAATCACAGTCCTTCCGTTTTGGTGTGCCGTCGCAATCAGCGGGGCAAAAGCCCGTGCCGAACGGAGCTCCACATCGATCGCAGACGCCCAATTAAGGGATCTCTCAAGCAAGTCGCGCCGCTTAGTCGGGAAGAGGTCACCCGCCCCGCCCTCTGCGGGATGCCGAGCAGTGGCAATCATCGGAAACGGTTGCAGGGAAGACAACGGGAGCGAGTCGATGAACTTTGCAGGGAGCGAGTCAAGACGGGCCTCCAGCAAATCAATTCCTAACATCTTACTTCTGTTGATTTTTGAGAGAGATCGAATCCCCGAGGCCTCGTGAAGAGTCCCAACAACCATCGTCTTTCCACTTGCCAATAAAGTGTGTAGTGACACATCTTGTTGTTTGATATTTCCTTTCACAATCACAATTTCTTCAAGTAATTAACCACGAATCGTGACCCAGAAACAAGACATCTCGAAGGATTTACCAATGCTTATGGATGGGCTTCTCATGGGAGTCTGTCTCTGGTTGAGCTACTTTCTCCGAGAAGAGCTCGATAGGTGG
>CAIKFI010000105.1 GCA_903826635.1 uncultured Spartobacteria bacterium
ATCTGGTATTATGCCGGCGGCAAGGATGTGAGTTTTGAAGTCCGCACTCATGGCGAACTCTTCGGGATTTTCGTCGGCCTATGGGCCCCGACCTTCCTGATCCTCTCCAACCGCATCGCGCGGTATCTTGAGGAAAAAAAGTAATCTCCAGCGCTCCCCCCAAGAGCTAATCCTCACCGAAAAGGCCGGGTCATTGACCCGGCCTTTTCTTTTGAATAAAATAACTCGATGGAGCCTTCAAATTACCAGTGCATACGACTTTGGGCCGGGATCACCTCCATCGGAACCAATCTCGCCCTGATCTGGGGTCTGGCAATCAGTTCGGCTTGGTGGGGCAGTGGTTTGGCAGGCTTCATGACGACCTCGGTGCTCCTTCTCGCAATGGCGGCACTTGTAACGATCACGAATCTCCCGTTCGATCTCCTCACAGGGGATGCCGTGGAGAGAGCGGCAGGGCGCATTGAGGGCACAGCCTGGGACTGGTTTAAGGATTGGATCAGAGGGCGGGCTGTGACCTTTTCGGGGTTGTGGACAGGGATGCTTTTCTTCGCCGCTTTTCAACAACTTCCCCGTTCTTGGGAACCTTTCCTGCTGTTGATTGCTGGGATTGTGATCCTGATCTTATTTTTGCTTGTTCCAGCAGGGCATCAGTCAGCTGCGTGCTCTACCGAGGAGGCCTTTGAGACGAGTCTGAAATTGGAATTGAAGACCTTGGAGATAAAATTGAGGCCAGTTCGATGGTTTGATCAGGGCGATGCTGAAACGGTGAATGGATACATCACCCCCCGGGGCCTCCTTTCACTTTCAAGGACGGTTGCTCAATGGCTGACGCCCCGAGAAGCGGCCCTCATGACGTTGAGAGAAGAATATTACAGGCGCTCCGGCACCTGGATCATGGTCCTGATCATTGTAGCGGTTTGGACCCTCTTGGGAATCCTTCTGACACGTTTCCTGCCGGCCATGAATGCAGTGCAGGCGGGTCTGAACGGAGCCGCGATGATGACGACCTGGTCCTTTCTTGCTCTTTTTGTCTGGCCCACCCTGAACAGGGTCTGGATGCGGAAAGCGGATGCGTTCCTGGCGTCATTTGTGACTGCCGATGAAGTACGCGATTTATTATCCAAGATTGAGCATCTTAATGCCACCGACATCTCCCTCTCTCCCGCGAAGACCGCAGTATTTCATCCGATCCCGCCCCTGCAAGATCGCCTCTCCAACTTAGACCAACTCGCATGAATCAGATTCCCCGACTCCTGTTCTTTGTGACCCGATGGTTTGGGAATGCGATCGGCACGTCGCTTCACTGCCATGTTGGGAAGCCGAGGTTCTGGAACCACCCTCCTAATTGGTCGTGAACCTGCGACAGGCATCCCTTTGGGGAAATGCCGGTGGCAATCTTCTGCCTCAGGACGGGATTGTTGAGTATTACTCTCAATTCTTCAGCCCCGAGGAGTCTGTTGATGTATTCAACGAGCTCTTGGCCACCATGCCGTGGGAGCAGGATGAGGTGTTTCTCTTCGGGCAGCGCAGGGTTCTCTCGAGAAAGGTGGCGTGGGTGGGGGACGGAAACTTTTGTTATTCCTATTCCGGCACCAGCAAGATGGCCTCTCCTTGGACGAAGCCCCTTTTATTGATCAAAGAACGTGTTGAGCGCCAGTGTTCCCATCCCTTGAATTCCTGCCTGCTCAATCTCTATCACGATGGATCCGAAGGGATGGGATGGCACAGCGATGATGAGAAGACACTTGGTCGTAATCCCGTGATTGCATCAGTCAGCTTTGGCGCGGAGAGAACCTTCAAACTTAAGCACAGGGAATCCAAGGAGGTCGTTTCCGTGCTTCTTGAACATGGTAGCCTACTGGTGATGAAAGGGGAAACCCAGCACCACTGGGTCCATACAGTGCCCAAAACAAAAAAGGTCTCAAAACCCAGGATGAACCTTACTTTCCGATATTTCGTTGGGACCATCCCATCGGAGGCCCCTCTTGTCCGATCATGATTCACGATCTCGTGATCATCGGGGCGGGGTTAAGCGGTCTTTCCGCCGCGCGTCACCTTGTTGCTAATGGTCTGAACGTGTTGGTTTTGGAAAAAAGCCGCGCTGTAAGTGGGCGCTCCGCCACGCGTCGGGTGGATCTCCCCGACGGAAACTACCTGGGAATTGATCATGGAGCGCAGTTTTTTACAGCAAGGGATCCTCTTTTCAGAAATCAGCTCAACGAATGGTTGCTGCGGGGGATTTGCTTCGAGTGGGCGAGCGGATTTCATACATGGGATGGCAGTTGTCTCAGTCACTCCGAGCAGCAGTGGGAGGCTCCCCGTTATGCCTGCCGTCAAGGAATGAGTGCTCTTGGGAATGATCTTGCGGAAGGTCTCCGAGTGGAGAGAAATTTCCACGCTGCGTCAGTCGTTAAGAATGGAGACCGCTGGATGATTTATCCAAAAGAGGCAGATTCTGGAAATCCGATCCAAGCACGCGCTTTCTTTTGCTCGGCGCCGGTTCCCCAGTCCTTGGAGTTGGTAGGGGAATATCTCTCTGAGGAGCAGAGAGGGAAGCTTGGGAAAATCTCCTTTGGGCGTTGTCTGGCCGTGATGGCGCTTTTTGATGGCATGCCAATCACTCCAGATTGGAAAGGGATTCAAGTGAGGGATCCGGGATCGATCCTCTCGTGGATAGCCTGGGATTCCTCCAAAAGAGGTCAGAAAAGCCCCCGTGATTCGATCGTCCTTCATGCATCTCCCGAATTCAGTGCTCAAGAAAGAATCACAACCATTGAAGGGAAAGAGAGGGCGATCAATGAAATGATCCAGGAAGCTGCAAGAGTTGCCGGAAACTGGATGAGAAGCCCGGCCTCCGCCATCGCTCATCTCTGGCACTATGCCATTCCCTTGGAGGCTGGAATGGAGGAGGGGTACCTTCGGTCAGCCCTTGAGGAGCAACTCTACCTGATCGGAGATGGTCTTCAGGGAGGTCGCATTGAGGGGGCGTGGCTCTCGGGATTCAAGGCGGCGCAGGATTATCTTGAGAGGCATGGGTAAACCCAAAGCCATGGGCTCATTCTGTGATCGAAAAGTCATCGGGCATGAAAGTACACTTCACGTTGTGACTGATATCCACGCTGATCAGATTTCGCTTGTGATTCGACTTGCATGGGAAGATCGGACAAGTTTTGAAGAAATAAAAAAGCGGACAGGTCTTGCCGAGCAAGAGGTAATCACCATCATGCGCCGTGAGCTAAAACCCTCTAGTTTTACGATGTGGCGAAAGCGTGTGAACGGTCGGGTTACCAAACACCGCAAGCTTCTTGAGAGGCGACTGAAACCCTTCGATCCTGGAACATTTGAGTGATTTTAAGCTTCGTAAAGTGATGGGGTGACGGCGAAAGAAATCGGTTAAGAGCTCAACGACAAATGCCTTAGAATTGAGGGAATTTCTTCTTTCAACTTAAAAAAGCCATGGGTTGCATAAGGCCAGAAAGCATGGTCCCAAGGACGGCGTAGCCTGCGGAGAAAGACACCCCTTCTTTCCAGATTGGCTAACTGGGGTTCAATCAGACTGTGTAGAGGTCCAACTGGGTTGCTCATGACGCTGATGCTACTTGCGCGACATTCATTAAAAAGGGCATGTGCTTTTTCTGGCAGTGAAATATCGCCTAGATGAAAAGTTACCACTGGACACTGGAACCCGGCCTCCAATCGTATTGCCGTATTCTCAAGGGCCATGCGTTTAAAAGACTTCGGTAATGCCGTTAACCCAATGTCTGAATCATTCGCATCAACAAGTGCGATCCCGGCGAGATTGCTTTCAGGGATTCCCCAGCTCTCCGGTGTCAGATCCTCCTCGGTGACAAGCAAAAGGGTTCTCTCTCCCACGATAGGGATATCTGCGCAAGGAGGCGTGATAGCAGGTTGGAGTGCAGGGGTGAGCAGGGAAGGTTCCGTCACAGGCGGGGCTTCATTTGCAAGGAGCCCGTGCGGAGCATACCGCCCATGGGTGAATCGTTGGATGTTCTCTGCACTCGCCAAATAGACTTTTCCCTTCGTTTGCAGACCGCAAACCCAGCGCCAGGAAAGCGTATTGGATGCGGGGTCTCCATCAAGGAGATGACGCATGAAGAAGTCCGCACCGAGTTGCCATGGCAGGCGCAACGTATGAACCCAGATACTCGCGAACCACATTCTGACATGGTTGTGAAGATAACCTGTCTCTCGTAATTCTGTGACCCAGTCATCCAGACATTCAAGGCCCGTCTCTCCACGTTCTGCTGAGAGAAGGCGCGTTTTTAGATCCGACTCTCCCTCCATGGTTGATCGAATGGACTGAAGTTCGTCCAGATACTGCGACCAGACCCACGGCCTCATCTCTAGCCACCCTTTCCAATAAGTGCGCCAGCAGATTTCCTGAATGAATTTTTCGGCCTCACCGAAAGAATGCCTCTTGAGGACTTCCCCGACGACTTCATCCTCGGTTAGCAGACGGTGACGTAGGTAAGGAGAAAGACCCGAAACCACTCCCGGAACCTCATTGCGCCGCTTTCCATAATCTGCCCCGGCATGGGGCAAAAAAGCCTCTAATCTTTTCAAGCCGGTCTTGCGGTCGGGTTTCATGGTGCAAAATCTCGTTGATCAGCGATCTAGGAAAAATCTTTCCGGCACCCAGCAGGCCGCACCCAAGATGCTTCCGACGACTGCGCCCCGGTGGCAGCTATCACCTCCTACCATGGCATTGGCGATGATTCCCGCAGAGAAATCCCGGTGGTATTTCCAGACCAGGTAGAGGGCCGCAGGCATGGCATCTGCAATGTAGCAGGCGGGACTGAAACGGGATCCGATCACATGCTCGTCGGGTTGATGAAGCCAGGAGTCGGACTTGTTCCCTGAGATCCAATCCCCGGCCTCGCTGCGAATCGCTTCGTGCACCGGTGCCCCTTCCGCCACTTTCCAAAGAAGACGAACCAAGGTGTCGGCAGCGCGGAGGACATTGGCATGGGCATGGGTCAGCCCGACATGTTCCTTCACGATCCTCCGTAAATCTGAAAGGCCGGTTCCAAGTTCCTGGGAGCAAACGGCAGCACAGAGGGCCGGGACCATGGCAAGCCCTCCGATGTGTTCGTCGCTGATTCCACATTTTCTCGGCTTCTTCCCCTGAGCATAGCGGGTGAAGAATGCCCGGTGGTATTCTTCCACATAGGTATCTCGATGCCATCCCGGTTCGAGCATTCTGGCGATGTAGCGATCAAGCCAAGCATCGGCATCATAACTGCCTCGCTCTTTCACTAAGGCGAAGAGTTCCCTCGCGAGACGGTAGTTCAGGGTGTTCTCCCCCGCCTTGAGGAACTGGTGATAGTGGATCCCCCGTTCTCCCCAGTAGCGTGCTTGGTCACGGAGTATATCCCCCCGCTCGTTAATGGCATGGTATTTGGAACGCCAAAGGATGCTTCCCGGATGCGGGTTTCTCGGCTCGAGGAAGCGATCCACCGTACCGTAGTCACGTTGGAGTGCCGCTGTGTCGTAATACCAATGGACAGGCATCGCCAAGGCATCGGCGGCGAGAGAGCCCTGGTAAGCTTGGATCCAGGTCGAAACGGAGTTCATCTGATCAAGAGGTTATTGCACTTGGAGTGATCAGCAATCGGGAAGGAATAGTTCTGGCTGAGCTTCATCAATCTTTCTTTGAAAGAGGGATCGCGTCTTCGCGGGGGATTTTGGTGGTGAGGACACTGGCCGCGGTCGCGGTGATTTTGGACCATTCGCACGCATGATCCTCCAGAGGTTCGCCGGATCAATGATGGCAGTCGGGTATCCGTTTCTAGGAGTTGGCGCAGGGAGATGCAGCGCCGTATTGGAGAGATCCCTGAGTTCCGGGACCCACCTGCGGATAAATTCACCCTTGGGATCCTTTTCCAAGGATTGCTTAATCGGGTTATAGATCCTCGGGATCGATCCAAAGGTTGTCCCCGATTGCATCTGGAGTTGGCTGTAGTGAATGCCGGGCTCGTAATCTAGGAAGGTCCGGGCGAGATGTGGCGCAAAGCTTCGCCAGTCCAGATTGAGCGCATACGAGGCGAAGGAAACAAGCATTGCCCGAGCTCGAAAATTAAGCCATTTCATTGCGTTGAGCGACCTCATGCAGGCATCCAGGAAGGGGTATCCTGTCATGCCAGAAGACCATCGCTCATAGGCCTCCTGATCCCATCCATGGAGAGTCTCCGTAGCCGGATTGATACAACGGAATTCCATCCAGGAGAGGGACTCGAACTTCTGGAGGAAATGATCCCGCCAACGAAGTCGTCTATGGAAGCTATTGCGGTGCATGACGCTCCCGCGAATGGAATTGGCATCCCGGAGCATTGAGGTCTGTGCGGCGTGCTTGGTCGAGAGACTGCCCCATGTGAGATGAGGGGAGAGTCGCGAGCAGACTTCATCTCCATGGAGAGGACTTCCCATTTCCATTCGGTATCCCCCATGAAGCATGCAACGCGCCGAGAAGAAACTTGCCATCAATTCCAGAGCCCTTCTCTCGCCGCCCCTCTGACGGGAAGTTGAATTGGAGTTTTTAAAAAAAAGGTTCTCGACAGCTGGCGGCCTCGTCAGAGGTTCACGCCAAAAAACTGGTGACTCTGGAAGCTTCCTGCCAAGCCAATGTCGCCAGAAGGTCTGATGATCGGATTTTTCCGGCGGGCGATACCTTCCCCGAATGACTCCGTTCTGAAGAGATTCATGAACGCTGATGCCGCGTTCCCGGCAACGTTGGAGAACCCTCTTGTCGCGGTCATAGGTCCAGCGGTTTCCCGTCTCTTGGTGGCAAAGAATGTCCGTGATGTCATAGTGATCAAAGATCGGAGTCAGGGCGATTTCTGCAGAGGCCGCCTCAAGGATCATCAGCTTGCACCCGATCCGCTCGAGCCCTGTTGATAGATCGTGGAGGCAGTCCACCACGAAGCCCCACTGATCCTCGGAAGCCTTGTCCGTTGCCCAGTAATCGCTTTCTCGCACATAGACCGCAAGTGCCGCTCCCCCGTCTGCACATCTTCTTGAAGCTTCAGCCAGAGGTTCATGGTCGTGGAGCCGAAGATCGCGCTTCAGCCAGACAAGCGAGATCCGCTCACGGTCCCTCATGATCCGTTCCGGGGCGCATGCCTCGTGCGTTTGAGTTCACCCTTGCAGGCCTCACTGCAGCAGGTGATGGAACCCCAATCCCGCTCCCATTTCTTCCTCCAACTAAAGGGACGATGGCATTGCAGGCAGATTTTTTCCGGCAAGTCGGTCTTTTTAACCGCCTTCCCCTTGATCCTCATGACTAGCGATCGGAAAGGAGTCTCTCCAGTAAGCTATCCCAGAGACGGCCCCGGCTTGCCAGGGAAGCTTTTGCAGCACTAACCGCCTCATCCAGTTTGATGGAATCATGATCACAAAGCATGGCCACCAAGCGAAGTGCAGCCGGACCATGCTCGTCGCCGTCGAGTTCAGCGTGACGCCTCAGGTAATAATGGAAAATCGGGGCCTTATCCTCGCCAATCACAAGTTTAGCGAGGAGTGAATTAAACATGCCCGGAATCACATTTTCACGTCCGAAAGAAAATGCGGCTGCTATCTTGTGAGGTTTTCCCTCACGAAGAAGGGCGAACGTATCCTTCATGAATGCCCGTGATGCAGCGGAAACCATTGGCGCCTCGAGAGCCGCGTCCAGGCCGCCTGTTTCAATGATCTTTAGGAACTCCGTGATCGGTGCCGTATCGGCTCCCATCTCCCGCATGGCCATGAGATAGAGGTCGAAGTGGCTGGCGTGCGAGGAATCGCCACGATGGGATTTGGGTAGTTTGTCGCTCTCCTCGGCGACAACGATGTCATTGATCAGGCGCACCAGATCTCCATGAGCAAGGGGTCTGGGCATCCATGGCCATGATGAAGGCGCCAGAGTGAACTGAAGGGATTTGAGGAGAGACATGAAATCCCAGACCGGGAAAACATGATTCTCCATAAAGAGGCGAAGATGGGCCTCCGATTGTACGGACCCGAAAATGGGATGTTGAGCGATGGTCTCCAAGTCAGGCTTAAGAACCTCTGCGAGATGCTGCTCGGTCGCCGAAAGATTTATCATAACTGGGAAAGATTATCAAAGACGTCAATTTTGCATCAACTGCTAAGGGGTAAAGCGCAAAAAATCCTGATTTCCTATCGCAGAATCCGTTTAAAATCATTCGGCAAACCCCGAGATTTTACTCTGCAATCTTCTTTGGAAGAGGAAAAATTCCCATAACTGCTCTATGGATAACTTCGCTGAAAAGCACACCATTTTGATCCTTGTGGATCAATTATCAGAACGCAATGCCGCACTGGTTTCGGCAAAGAAAGGTCGTGATCGGTTGCTCTTTATTGAGTCGAGGAGGACATTCGGAAAATTGCGTTACCATAGGCATCGATTGATGCTCCTGATCTCTTCCATGAGACATTATGCTGCGGAGAGGGAGGCGGAGGGCTGGGAGGTCGAGTATCATCGCCTGGATGCGGCGACCGACATGCCAACTGTTCTGGAAAAGCATTGCAGCAATGAGAACCCCACATCCCTTCTGGTCACTCAGCCGAACAATTATGACGAGCAGCAGGCTCTCAAGATGCTCGAAGCCAGATTGCCTGTCCCTCTGACAATCATCCCAACGACTCAGTTTTTGTGTTCAAGGGAGGATTTTTTGGAGATGGCAGGAGGTAAGAAGAGACTTCTCATGGAGACCTTTTATCGTGAGATGCGAAGGCGTATTGGAATCCTCATGGAGGGCAACAGTGGATCCGAACCTCTGGGCGGGCGGTGGAATTACGATCTTGAGAACAGAGGCACCTTTTCCGATTGGAAGAAAGCGGGCTCACCACGACCGAAAAAACCTCATCAAACACCCCAGGATAGCATCACGCTTGAGGTCGGTCGCGAACTCGAGGCGATCTTTCCGGAGGCTCCTGGAAAAGCTTCGGACTTTGCATTGCCCGTCACGCGGGCTGCATCACTGGAGTGCTTCCATGACTTCATTCAGTCACGTTTGCCCGAATTTGGGACTTGGCAGGACCTCATGGTTGCTGACGCCCCCGACCTTTTTCACTCCATCATCTCCCCCATGCTCAATATCGGACTTCTCGACCCGATGGAGTGCGCGCTTGCAGTTGAAAAGGCTTTTAAGGAGGGCAAGGCCCCCCTCCCTGCAGTCGAGGG
>CAIKFI010000106.1 GCA_903826635.1 uncultured Spartobacteria bacterium
GGGTTCATGTCCCGGCGATGGTTCACAAACTCAATCGTGCCGTAACCAAAATTGAAAAGGCCGAAAAGAGCTGATTACTGATTGCAGAACTCTGAAAACTTCAGGAATTAACAAGAAACAATCTGTCACAATGCGACCTCTGACCTCTGCTCTCCTGCTCAACAAACACGATAGCAGTCACCCCTACTCCTGGCGCGATCGCCTGTCAGGCTAGCGAATCTCTATCGGACTTTTATCGAGGCGACGACCGATAGTCCCGGAACAATGCGATCCTCGCAGCCCTTCACCGATTCTTTTTCGAACTCGATCCTGACCGGTAGACGCTGGACGATCTTGGTAAAATTGCCGGTGGCATTATCTGCGGGCAGAAGCGCGAACTGCCGACCGCTTGCCGGCGCGACACTGACCACCCTTCCCTTGAACTCATGGCCGGGGATGGCATCGACGGTCAGGCTGACTTCCTGCCCCTTGTGAATGTGTGCGACCTGGGTCTCCTTGAAGTTGGCCTCGACCCAGGGATTCCCCTCGACGATTGCGAGCAGGTTGATGCTTGGGATGACGGAATTCCCTGCCTCCACACTGCGTCCCCCGACGATGCCGTCGACGGGCGAGACGATGGTGGCGTATTTGCGGTTGATCTGAGCCATCCGGAGCTGGGCGGCGGCGGAGTTGGCGTCGTCCTTGGCATGGGCCAGATCCTGGACGGAGACGACTCTAGTATTGGCAAGCCCTTGCTGCCGATCGTAATCACCACTGGCCTTCTCATTCTTGGCAACTGCATCGGCAAGCGCGGCGTCGAAGGGCGCAGGGTCGATCTGGATCAGGAGATCGCCGGCCTTGACCGGTGTATTGTTCTCAACGGCGACGGTCTGAACCACGCCGCTAACCTGCGAGGCGATATAATGGACATGGCCGGTGATGTAGGCGTTGTCCGTCGTCTCGTGGAAGAAGCGGTAGACACCGTATTTCAGCACGAAGATGGAGCAGATCACACCAAGGGCGATCAGGAGAACCTTTTTCTTTGGACTCATCGGGGCAGACTTTTCCCCGGGTAGGGCAGGGGCTCCGGGAACGGGAGAGGACGTCGGTGACTGCGGGGCTTTTTCAGGGTTCATGGGTGAAATGGGAGGAAATCGGCGGAATGATGGTTGAGCAACGTCTCTTTTCATCTTTCATAATTCATCATTCATCCTTTCCGAGTTGGCATCAACGAGCAGTTGAGGGCTTCATCCCGCCACGACTCAGGAGAAGGATCAGGGGAAGAGTCAGCAGGAACATCCAAGCAAGCGACTGAAAAATGTCGATGGAGGCCAGGATGCTCGATTGGAGGTTAATGATGTTGTCGAACACGCCAAGGGTCTTGGTGGAGGCCATCTGGAGGTCGGGGGTGTTCGGGGCGAGTGCAAAATTTGCCATCAGGGAGCGCTGGACGTACGGAACGCTCAGGGGATTGATAGCGTTCACAAGATCACCTCGATGAATGAGGGTGCATTTTTCAAGCATGGTTGTGAGGACCGCGATCCCGACACTCCCACCCATTTGCCGGGTCAGACTGAACAGCCCCGCCGCGGCGGGAATCTCGTGCCGGGGAATCCCTCCCAACGTGGCGATCGAGAGGGGGAGGAAGATCAGGGCCGTTCCGACTCCACGCCCGATCAGTGGCCAAAAAAGGTCATCCTCTCCGGTCTCGGAACTGAGACTTCCAAGCGACCACATCGAGGCGCAGAGGATGAGGGCCCCTGTCGTGATAAGAATCCTCTGGTCGTAATTCTTCAGGAATTTGCCGAACAGGATCATCACCACGGCGGAAGCAAGCGAACCCGGCAATAGCATGAGACCGGTCTTTGTAGCCGTAAAATGAAGTTGCGATTGGGCAAAAACAGGGATGATGAAGACAGCGCCGTAAAGACCGAATCCAAGCACGATGGAATAGAGACTTCCGGCCATGAGGGCCTTGTGCCGGAGAACGCGGAGGTCGACCGCGGGGTGACGGGTACCGAGTTCCTGACGGACAAAGAGAATGAGACTTGAGATGCTGATGAAAGAAGTCCAACGGATGAATGGGGAGGAGAACCAATCCTCCTGCTGTCCCTGCTCCAGCACCAACTGGAATCCGCCAAGTCCCAGCGTCAGCCAGAGCAGGCCCCACCAATCGACCGTGGCTCCCCTACCATCGGCTCGATGGACGGGATCATCCTGGGGAAGAAATGTGTGGATCATCCAGATGGCGGCGAGTCCGACCGGTACATTCACATAGAAGATCCAACGCCAGTCCAGACCATCAGTGATGAGACCTCCTAATGTGGGACCGATGGCGGGCCCCACGATGACACCGAGTCCAAAAATCGCGCTGGCCATCCCCTGCTCCGCGGGAGGGAACGTCTCAAAGAGCAGGGACTGAGCCTTCGCCAGGAGACCACCCCCTGCCAACCCTTGAAACACCCGGGCCGCTATCAGGGTGCCGAGGGAATCGGCCATCCCGCAAAAGACAGAAGCCACGGTGAACGAGATCAGGGAGAAGAGAAAATAATTTTTCTTTCCGAAGCGAACCCCCAACCATGCGGTGAGAGGAATAATGATCACATTGGCCATGGTGTACCCTGTCGATACCCATCCGATCTCAGACAACGTGGCCCCCAGATTTCCCCTCATGTCCGGCACCGCAACATTCACAATGCTCGTATCGACTGTTTCCATCATCGCACCGAGGCATGCGGAAAATAAAATCGCCCATTTGAGCCATCCCTGCGATGCGGCACGCTTACCGAGGGCGGTGGGAAGTCGTGAGGGATCAACCATTGGCAGAAGATTCTTCCAAGGGCTAACAGAGAATTCATTTAATGTCATTAAGTGTCAGGGAATGCGCCGCCCTCCCATCCCTACATGCGTCAGGCTGTGTTTGACCTTCTGCACACGAGGGATTTACATTTAAAAAATCATACATTGTCTGCTACGCCTCATCCCCCTCACTACCACCACCCCCATGCAAAACACAGTTCCCATTCCTGCAAAACTCAGCCCCATCGTCTACTTCATCGGCTTCACAGGAGCCCTGGCAGGTCTCCTCTTCGGACTCGACATCGGGGTGATCTCGGGTGCGGAGGGACTGATTCAGAAGAGCTTTTCTATCACGGACAAGGTGATTGAACTTGTTGTCAGCTCCCTTCTATGGGGAGCCGTCTTTGGAACACTGATCAGCGGCATTCTCTCCAATAGACTGGGGCGGCGCGGCGCCATCCTGATCAGCGCCCTGATTTTCATCTTCGGTTCGCTTGTCTGCGCGTTTTCGCCCGATGCCCACCTCTTGATCATCGCCCGCTTTTTTCTAGGCATCGCCATCGGGGTGGCCTCCTTCACCGCACCGCTCTACCTCTCCGAGATCTCCCCTCAGCGCATCCGGGGATCGATGATTTCCATGTACCAGTTGATGATAACGATCGGCATCGTCCTGGCCTTTCTCAGCAATACATGGCTTGCCAATTACGCAAACTTCGACTGGTTGCTTGGGGATCATTACAAATCGATCCTGGGCGCCGGTAACTGGAGGGTGATGCTCGGGATCGTCTCCATTCCCGCAATCCTGATGTTCCTGGGTGTGCTCTTCCTTCCGGAGAGCCCCCGATGGCTCTTCCTGAAGGGAAAGAAAGCCCTCGCGGTCTCCGTCTTTGAGAGGATGCATCTCCCCGGGGATGAAATCAGTAAGGAGGTCGTGGAGATCGAGGAGAGTCTCCGCGTCAAGCAGAACGGATTCCAAATGTTCCTTGAAAATCCGAACTTCCGCCGCGCCATCGGACTGGGAATCGGCCTCCAAATCATCCAGCAGCTCACGGGAATCAATGTCGTGATGTATTACGCCCCCCGTATCTTCAAGATCGCCGGCTTCGCCAGCACGGAGCAACAGCTCTGGGGAACGGTCATCGTTGGCGTCACCAATGTGCTTGCCACATTCATCGCGATCGCATTCGTCGACAGGATCGGACGCAAACCGATCATGTATGCCGGCTTTGTCGTCATGGGAATCGCCATGCTTGCCGTCGGATTGCTCTTCAACATGGACCTTGAGAAATCACCCTCTCTCGGGGTGTGGGCCATCGGAGCGCTTCTGATCTTCATCGTCGGATTCGCCATGAGCGCCGGTCCCATCATCTGGGTGCTGTGTGCCGAGATCTTCCCACTTTCGGGCCGCGACCTCGGCGTGACTTTCAGCACCGCAACCAACTGGATCGTGAATGCCATCGTGGGCGGAACCTTCCTGACCTTGCTCGATAAACTTGGTAACGGAAACACCTTCCTGCTTTACGGCGGACTGAATGCACTTTTCGTGATCTATTTCCTTCTTTTTGTTCCGGAGACCAAGGGGATTTCGCTTGAGAAAATCGAATCAAACCTCCTCTCGGGGAAGCCTCTTAAAAACATCGGGCGCTGAGTGGCCTCCTTCCTTCCCGTCAGACCCTGTGGTGCGGTTCTTGCGTTTGCGGTCTTACTCACCGCCAACGCAGGAGCGTCAACCCTTGCACCCCATGCACCGACGCTCTCCGTCCACGAGACCTGCTACGGGACATCCAGTCATGATGGTGTCCGGGAGAGTGTCGAAGGATTGGAAATTCGCATGGTCAGTTACACCGAACCCGGCACGATCTACGAGGTCCAATGCTTTTTCCTCAAGAAGGGAAAAGGGGATCATCCGGCAACGATCGATGATACGGTGATCTTTAATGTCACCAATCCCCACGGAAGTTACGCCGTGCTGGCAAAACCGATCAAGATCGGAAGGGATACCTCCTCGGGAACCCAAACCTCCAAAAGTGGGAAAGGAGGCAAGGGTTCAAAAACTCAGACTCCTCCAAACCCTTCCCTCGAATACCCCAGAGAGGGCTATCTCGTGAGGGTTCTCTGCGATGGGATCGTACTGAGGCAATCCTTCTCCACTCACAGGGTCGAGGAGTTCGTCAAGGCGAATCCTGGGTTGATTGAGGCGGCTGTTGCTAAAAAATCGGTGCGTTACCTTCAGGGAAGCGATCTTCACAAACGCTGATCTGAAAAACCTGTCCCTCCCTTAGGTAAGACCAAAATACCTCCTCTGTTTTTCCACTTTCATCGAACTGGCTAGTGTCGTTGTGCAGGATGGAGTGCGTATGTAAAAAAAGCTTTAGCCTTGAGCAGGCAGTCCGAATAGGTAAGGCTCTTCAAATCTTGGTAGTAAAAGCTCGGATGGCGGAATTGGCAGACGCGCTAGACTTAGGATCTAGTACCGAAAGGTGTGTGGGTTCGACCCCCTCTCCGAGCACCAAGGACTTTTCAATCAGGTTGATTCACTCTCCGGATGAACCGCAAGATTGACTTGGATCAAGGTCGTCGGCCCTGTAAGATTAAGGAACCAATAGCAACACCATGGGACGCATTCACAACTCCATTATTGATACCATCGGTCACACCCCGCTGGTTCGCCTCAATCACATCGCCAAGGGTCTTCATGCGACCATTGCCGTGAAGTGCGAGTTTTTCAATCCCCTTGGCAGCGTGAAGGATCGTATCGGCGCCGCAATGATCGAGGATGCCGAGGCAAAGGGACTCCTGAAGAAATCAACGACCATCGTTGAACCCACTAGTGGCAATACGGGGATCGCCCTTGCCTTTGTGGCGGCAGCAAAAGGATACAAACTCATCCTGACCATGCCGGAAACAATGAGCGTCGAGCGCCGAACTCTCCTTGCAATGCTTGGAGCCCAACTCGTACTGACTCCGGGTGCCGAGGGAATGAAGGGGGCTATTGCAAGGGCCGAGCAGATCCTGAAAGAGACCCCCGACTCGTGGATGCCACAACAATTCAACAATGCGGCAAACCCAGCCATCCATCAGAAGACAACGGCGATGGAGATCTGGGAGGACACGGACGGCAAGGTCGATATCCTAGTATCCGCTGTCGGAACCGGTGGAACGATCACCGGAGTGACCGAGGTCATCAAAAAACTCAATCCCGCCTTCCGCTCGGTTGCCGTGGAGCCAAAAGATTCCCCGGTGATCACACAGACCCGTAATGGCGAACCTGTCAAACCCGGTCCACACAAAATCCAAGGCACCGGCGCAGGATTCGTACCTGGGAACCTCCATCTTGATTTGATTGACGAGGTCTTGACCGTCACCAATGAGGAGGCACTCGTCATGGCCCGTCGCCTTGCAAAGGAGGAGGGAATTCTTGCGGGGATCAGCTCCGGAGCAAATGTCCATGCGGCTGTCGAACTGGCAAAGCGCCCGGAAAACGCCGGCAAACTCATTGTGACCGTGGCCTGCTCCACCGGTGAGCGCTATCTCAGCACGGCTTTGGCTGAAGAGGCCCGCGCTCAAGTGGGAGGCTAGGAAAAAAGGATAAACGGGACATTCAGAACCCCTGATATCTTACCATAGCTCATTCCTAATTGCCGGATAATTTAGAAATTTCATCCTTCCAACTTCATCTTTCATACTTCTAACCTCATCCTTTCACTCACATGTCCTCTCCCTTCACTCCTCCAGATACCGAACTTGAAATTGCAGGTCCCTCCGCGCTTGAACTTCTTTGGACCAATCACCGGGGGACCGTTTTTGGGGGCATTGGAGCCGCAATTGTAATGCTTTTCATCGTATTGGCTTTAATCATCTCATCCCGGAACACGATCAGAGGTTCCGAGACGGCACTCTCAAATGCAACGGATGAAGCGGGATGGAGAGCTCTTATCTCCAAGTACCCTCGCACTCCCGCATCAGCGGATGCCATGTTGCTTCTGGCCGCCTCACTCAGGAATTCCGGTAAGCTTGAGGAATCCGATGCCCTCTACTCCCGGTTCACGGAAACGTTCCCAAAAAACTCCCTGGCTGTTTCGGGACTCATCGGCAGAGCCTCCAATGCAAGAGTATCCAATCAAACGGACCTTGCCATCAGTGATTACCAGCAGGCTGCCGCTGGTTTTCCTCAATCTTACGGAGCACCGTTTGTTCTCTTTAACAATGCCCGTCTACTTGCCCAGCAGGGCAAAATCGAGGAGTCAAAACGTATTTTTCAGACGATTGGAACCCAATATTCCGGATCCGTTATCGCTCAGAGCCTGGCAGGTTCCGGGGCTTTTAGAAATTAGAGAAGAAGCTCTGAGGGGGGCGATATTTCCGAGTTAAGGCTTCCGATCGCCTCTCGGCAACTCAGCGGAAAGGATTAACTTAAGGCCCATCAGAGAGCGGTTCCTTCAAAAGCATCTTGTCATCGCTTTATCAGTCCCGCTTCTTGCCGTGGGAGCGCGGGAACTTCCCACGAACTCGCCTAGCTTGAATCCAACGGTTTCCATTGTTTTCAAAACCTTGGATTCTGTCCCGGGAGGATCCACGAACGACCACTTTTGCCAACTTCGGCAAACTTGCCTTCAACGACTATAATCATGTGGCCTTCCAAGCCACTGTTTCGCAGGTCTCCATACCCCATGGTCTATGCAATGGCCTCCCCTGTGATCAAGGCCTCGAATGCCTCGGTGCAAACGACAACTATTTCACGTCCCACTCTATACCAAGACTTGGTCAGGAATCTGGGCCACCTTCACCGACGGAACCCAAGCCGGCGTCAAAGTGATCTTCCCCCTAAATCAGAAACCCATTTTTAGTTCCCGCGGAAGGTATCAGATTTTTGAATTGGAATGGATCTTATTGGCTATCTCTTCCGCTGGATATGTCCAGATCTCAGAGAGGGTTGGATGGTAGTGAGGGATCAAGGCCAACTGTCCGACCGTTGCATTGAAAGCCATCGCAACAACGATCTCATGAATGATCTCCGAGCCCTCGGGACCGACAACGGCCCCTCCGAGGATACGACCGTCGGAGGCATCGGCGATCAGTTTTACAAAACCATCGGTCTCTCCCAAGACGATAGACTTCCCATGGTCGGCAAAGGGGTAGGCCGCCGTGATGATCTGTAATCCCGAGCCAAGAGCCTCCTCCTCGGTCATCCCGCACACTGCCATCTGCGGCTCGGTGAAGCAGGCAAAGAGCTTCAAATGGTAATCCATCCTCACGGGCCGGCCCCCGTTGAGAGAGGCCGCAGCGTTCTTGGCAGCCGTCTCTCCCTGCAGGATGGCGATATGAACCACCTCATAAGGACCGCAACAATCCCCGGCGGCAAAAAGATGGGGGCTCGTGGTGCGCTGCTCAGAATCTGTGAGGATCGCACGCCCATCCATGCCCACCCCTGCTCTTTCAAGCTTCAGGGCATCAATGTTGGGACGACGTCCCAGCGCATTCAGCACGACCTCCGCCTCCAATCGATGCTCGGCAGTTCCGTCCTCAAAGCAAACAGACATTGAATTCCCTTCCTTGCCCTCTTTTTCAATCCGAAGCAATTTGGTTCCGCAGATCACGCCCATCCCCCTCTTGCGAAAGGACTTGGCAAGGGCCTCAGCCACATCACGATCAGAACCCGTCAGCAACTGGCTGTTGCGTTGGAGGATCGTGACCCTCGCGCCAAGAGCCTCCAGATAATGGGCCATCTCCAGCGCCACCGGTCCCCCTCCCAGCACGATAGCCGAAGCGGGAATCCTATTCATATTCAGCAAGCCGTCGCTGGTCATGCAATGCGCGATACCCGGAACGGAGGGGTAATTGATCACGGAACCTGTTGCGATGCACCCGCTCCTAAAACGTACAGTCTCCTCACCCCCATCGCTCAACTCCACTCGCAGAGAATGGGGATCGAGAAACTCGGCCCGAGCGCGGATCAGGTCAAAAGCCCCTCCAACAAGCTGCCCGGCGCGGTACTCCGCAAATTCATCAACGAGACGCTTTTTTCGCTCGATGATCTTGTCGGCATTGTAACCAATGGTCCCGGCGATCAATCCGAAATCCGAGGCATGACGAAGTGTCCGGAAGCGGTTAGCGGACTCGATCAGCGTTTTGCTGGGCATGCACCCTTTCAGGATGCACAGCCCACCCAACTCACTCCCCCCCTCGATCACCACGACGGAGAGCCCCAGGGAGCTAGCAGTTCGCGCCGCCGCATATCCGCCACTCCCACCTCCGATGACGGCAAAATCGTATTCCTTCATCAACTCACTCTGCTCCCCACCAATCTTTTTGAAAAGGTGGGAAACAGAGTGAGGGTTTGTAATCACGAAATCAGGATTTCGGAATGGATGCATCTTGTGGCTAAATGCCAAAGCATTTTTTGCCTTAGCCTTTGGCTGTGCACAAAATTCACAATGGTAAAAGTCTAGGCCATCTCTGATTACTGCCCTCTGAAAACCTCAGGAATAAAAAATCAACAATCATCAATCTATCGCAACGCGACCTCCGACTTCTGAACTCTGATCTCTTTTCCCCAATGCATCTTATGACCACCACTCTGACTTCATCTTACCCCTAACCCCCAGATATGGTGCTCATAATGCGATAAGACATCCAGATAGAGTGTCCAATGTCTAAAAAAGCGTTGCCCCCTTCTCTTGGTATCCCTATCTTATGGCAACCACAAACCACCCCCTTTTCCGGGGGAATCAGACCCTTCCCATGGCCAAAAAAGAACCCGCAGAACCGATCATTCCCCTCGACGACTCAGACATTCCTGAAAAGCAGGACACAGCCGGAGGAGAAGAGTATGGAGCGGCCCAGATCGACAAACTCGAAGGACTCGAGGCGGTGCGTAAGCGCCCCGGAATGTACATCGGTGACCCTGACGAGAGAGGACTTCACCATTGCGTCTTCGAGGTTCTTGATAACTCGATCGACGAGCACCTTGCCGGTTACTGCTCGCGCGTCGAGGTGGCCATTCACTCTGACGGCTCCGTTTCGATCCGCGACAACGGGCGAGGCATTCCCGTAGAGGTCCATCCAAAATTCAAGATTCCGACCCTCGAGTTGGTGCTGACAAACCTGCATGCCGGCGGTAAGTTCGGCCAGGGGGCCTATAAGTACTCAGGTGGTCTCCACGGTGTCGGCGCCAAGTGCGTGAACGCCCTCTCCACTTGGTTCAAGGTGGAGGTGATGCGCGAAGGGAAGGTTCATTTCATGGCTTTCGCCCAAGGGAAAACCACCCAACCGCTCACTGTCCTGAGCGAACTCAAGAACAAGAAGCAGACGGGAACCTTTGTCACCTTCCTACCCGACCCCGAGATCTTCACGATCACAACGACTTTCAAGTTCGAACGCCTCTCGGGACGCCTTCGCGAACTGGCCTTCCTCAATCCGGGCATCGAGATCGTCCTCACCGACGAACGCGACGATGAGGAGCATCGCCCCCGCAGCGAGACCTTCCTCTACAAGCACGGCATCGTGGAGTTCGTCCGCCAACTCAGCGAGACCAGGCAGGTGCTGCACCCCAAGCCGATCGTCATCTCGCGCCAGCGTGACGAGATCTTTGTAGACGCCGTCCTGCAATACAACGACTCCTACAGCGACCAGATCCTCTGCTTCGCCAACTCCATCCCCAATCCGGACGGCGGAACCCACCTCACAGGTTTACGCACGGCGCTCACCCGTGCAATCAACCAATATGCCAAGGCAAACAACATCCTCAAGGAGAAAGACCCCGCACTCTCCGGCGACGACGTCCGCGAGGGGCTCACAGCCATCCTGAGCGTCAAGCTTCCCCATCCCCGTTTTGAATCCCAGACCAAGGTCAAACTCGTCAACACAGAGGTCGAAGGAGTCGTCAACTCGACCCTTTACGAGGGGCTCATGGATCACTTTGACCAGAATCCACCGGTGGCCAAGAAGGTCATCGAGAAGGCACTGACCGCGGCCCGTGCCCGTGAGGCGGCACGCAAAGCCCGTGAGACTGTCCGCAAGAGCGCCCTCACCGGGGGAGGTCTCCCCGGCAAGCTCGCCGACTGCTCCGAGCGCGATCCCGCCCTCACCGAACTCTATATTGTCGAGGGCGACTCTGCAGGCGGCAGTGCGAAACAGGGACGTGACCGCCGTTTCCAGGCTATCCTGCCGATCCGAGGCAAGCTCATCAACGTTCAGAAAGCCCGTCTGGACAAAGTTCTTCAGAATACCGAGATCCAGACCATGATCACGGCCATCGGCACCGGAATCGGTGACGGTGATCAGGAGGGCGCCTTCAATATCGAGAAACTCCGCTACGGGAGGATCGTCATCATGACCGATGCCGACGTAGACGGATCCCATATCCGAACACTGCTCCTGACCTTTTTCTACAACCAGATGCCCCAGCTCATCCGGCGCGGCCACATCTTCATCGCCCAACCGCCCCTCTACCAGATCAAGAGGAAGAAGCGCGAAGAGTATGTCGATGACGACGTCCAACTCAACCGGATCCTGATCTCCCTCGGTGCCGAGGAGATCAAACTTGTCAGCATGCCGGACAAGAAGGAGGTACCGACCGCACAGCTCAAGGAGACGCTGGAACTCCTCGACAGGCTTGAAAAGTCGAGCGAGGCGATCCGCAGGCTTGGGGGTGAATTCGAGGCCTATCTCGGTTCCCGCTCCAAGGAAGGAGTCCTTCCCTCTTATCTCGTCGTGATCCGATCGGGGAACGAGGAGAGCGTGGAGTATTTCCAAAATGAGAACGACCTTCGTGACTTCACCGCCACCAACATTGATCTCAATCTCTTTGATGCGGAACCCACCGAGGGAGAAATCGGTGAGAATGGCGAACCTGCCGCCGTGGAAAAGACCACTAAGGCCGAAAGGAATGCCCGCAGGCGACGCGCACGGCTTGTGGAGATCCACCAATCCAAGAGCATCGAAAAACTGATTGCTGAACTTGAGAAAAAAGGACTCAAGATCGAACACTACGCCGACAGCAAGACCCCTCTCTTCCACCTCATTGAGGGTGACACCACCCACGAGATCTTCTCGATTCCCCGCATCCTAGAACTAGTCAAGGAGGTCGGTCGCCGTGGCGTCCAGATCAAACGATTCAAGGGACTTGGAGAAATGAACGCCAAGGAACTCTACGAAACCGCCATGAACCCCGAGCGTCGTCGATTCCTGAAAGTGGAACTCAACGATGACAACTCCCTCGAAGCAGGACGGATGTTCGACATCCTCATGGGAGACGTCGTGGAACCCCGAAGGATCTTCATCGAGGACAACGCACTGAACGTCCGCAATCTGGACGTTTAAAAGGGGAGAGCAGGGGATTTCCCGGGATCGCCGCTCGGTATTGGAGTGAGGCACACATCATGGGCATCAGATCACTACTCCTTGCAGTGGCCCTGACAGGAGCAGGATCCCAAGTTTGCTCCCGCGCGGAGTCTTTCGACGTCTACTTCGGGACGGGTATCCCGAAGGGGGATGGGATTTATCATGCCACCTTTGACACCCTGACCGGGAAACTGAGTCCGGCGTCGATGGCCGCAAAAGTTATTTTTCCGGGATTCCTGGCGATTCATCCCATTCACAGGACACTCTATGCAGTTGCCAAACTCCCGGAGGGATACGGCGTGATCGGCTATCACATCGGCCCCGAGGGAGCTCTTACTCCCTTCACCAAAGCGCTCAATCCGGGCGCTCGTGCGGTGCATGTCGCAGTGCATCCCTCAGGCAAGTTTTTGGTCACGTCCCAGTACGATGACGGGACAATTACTTTCATCCCTCTGGATGCCGAGGGGCAACTCGGAGAACCGATTCTCTACCGCCACGAAGGTGGATCGGGAGTGGTGAAGGGTCGTCAAGATTCCCCACATCCGCACTCCAGCAACATCTCACCGGACGGAAACTATGTTCTTGTACCCGACCTCGCCCTGGATGGGGTCGTCGCTTACAAGGTCAACGCAGAGAGGACCGCCATGGAACGCACCGGGTTTTATCCCTCAGTGAAGGGTGGCGGTGCCCGACACATGAAGTTCTCGACGGATGGATCGCTGATTTATCTCCTTAACGAACTCTCGCTCTCCCTCTCCACATTCTCGTGGGATCCCACCATGGGAACCGCCACGCTCTTTGCGACGGTTTCCACCCTCCCGGAAAGCCTAAAGGCCGGAGAAATCTTTAATTCTGCCGCGGAGATTCTGACGCATCCGGGAGGAAAGTTCCTCTACTCGTCCAATCGGGGCAATGACTCAGTGAGTGTCTTCAAGGCGGATCCCACATCCGGCCATCACGAGTTGATTCAAGTGCAACCGATCCGTGGAGCCTTCCCTCGGAATATCAACATCACCCCAACGGGTGATTGGTTACTTGCCGCCGGAGAGCACTCCGACACAGTCTCTGTTCACCGGATCGATCAGGCAACCGGAAAACTGACTTTCCAAACAGATGGGCTCGTCAATGTCCCCACACCCATCTGCATTGTTTTTTCCCCTTCCTCGCTGAATGGAGGAGGGGCAAAAAGAGATTAAGATTGGAGAGGAAAAGTATGAATGATGAAACTTGAAACTTGAGAACTGAACCAAATCTGTAGGAACTAACGCAATGCGGATGACATCAATGATGAAGTATGAAATAGCGTGCCCTCTGCCCTCTGAGTTCTGACCTCTGATTTTTAATTCCTAATTGCTGACCTCTGAAAACGTAAGGAATCAACAATAAACAATCTGTCGCAACCCGACCTCCGACCTCCGACCTCCGACCTCCGACCAGCGCTCTTCAACGCAGCTTCCTGTAATACCGCAGGGCCTCGATGGGGACGCCGAGATCGGTCAGTGGATAAACCCTTCCACCTCCCCTTCCTGAAGGGTCACGTATCAGATAATCCAGACCTCTTTTACCCACAATCACCACAAAATGGGTGATTCCATCCGGCAGGCGCAAGCGAATGATGACCGGATTTCTCTTTAAAAGATTCCAATCGATCCGTCCGTAAGAGGGAAGGTCCTCATAAGCCTTTTCAACGATTCCGGGAGAGAACAACGCGGCCACCTCCCACCTGATCCATCCACTTCCCTCATAGCCCTCGCGAAGCGTTAAAAAACGATTCAGCCGTCCTGGATCCAAACTGACCCCGTAAAATTTCAAGACCATGGCCGCAGAAGTCACGGCGCACCCCTCCCCTCCCAGGGTTCCGGGCGTCTTTCCCAAGAAGTCATCCCCCCATCTCGGGTCGGCCTGAAAAAACTGAGGCACATCGACCACCAACTCACTTGGAAAAGGAAGCCCACCCCTTGGACCTAGAGGATGCCTCCAGAACCAAAGCATCAATAAAATCCCTGTGGTGAGCAAGGTTACGCCGCCCAGAACGCGGGGCAGGAGACCGAAAACTCTCTGGAGAGATTTCAAATCTTATGAACCGCTCTGATTCCCGCCCTTTTTCAGAAATGATTCCAGAAGGGTTGGCCAATTTCCAACGACTCCCTGTTGTCCAGGTTGAATCCCGAAAGCATGGGGAGTTCCGGGGAGAAGATGAAACTCCGAATCGAGTCCCACAGCTTTTGCGGAATCAGCATAGGATCGGGAACTGGCCACCCGTTCAGGGAGATCTTTCTCCCCAATGAGGACAAAAACCCTTGTTGATGGGGAGATACCCTTCGGGAGGATGACTTCAGGTTTCAGACCATTCGATGCGTCGAGATATGCGGGGTAAATGAGAATTATATCTGAAAAACGGACATCCCCGCCTTTTTCATGAATCAATCTTGTCGCCAAATGCCCCCCTGCCGAGAATCCCATCACACCAAAGGAAGCTTCACTAAGGCCAAACTCCTTGCCGTGAAGATGGATCAGATCCAGTGCCCGGAGCGCATCCGAGAGCGCCTGGGGACGGATCGTGGCATCCTCCTTGCCGACGGAATACTCCAGGATCGCCACATCAAAACCCGAGCGGTTGAGCAACTCGGCCACACTCAGTCCCTCATGGACGACAGCCAGCGTACGATATCCCCCACCTGGAAGGAGGAGGATCGTCCCCTTGGCGGGAGTCATCGAAGTCCGGTGAAGTTGCAGGTTGGGGAGCGAGACATTCAGAATGGCGGGAGGCTTTCCTTCCCGTGGAAGGGTGGGATTGGGCGCCGTCAGAAGAGGTTTGCCTCCAAGGTCGATCCTGGCCGCCTTCGCTGTAGTCACATCGGCTGAAAGGGGCATCGGTGTCAGGGGGGTGAGAGGAGTCAAAGCGAGCCCTGTCAAGGCTACGACAGGAAGAAAGCGGGCGGAATTTCTTTTCATCACCCCTCTGCAATAGCGGGGAAAACGGAGGCAATCCAACCGATTTCCAGATTTTTAACCACGAGTTGATGGAGGGAGAAATGTGAAGAAGAGATTAGAGGTCGCGTTGCGACAGATTGCTGATTGTAGATTGTTAATTCCTGAGGTTTTCAGAGGGCATCAATCAGAAGTCAGCGGTCGGAGGGCAGATGGCGGCGGGACTTAGCCACAAGATGTACAAGGGTCACAGGAGAGGGCAGAGTTCGCGTTGCGACAGATTAAGCAATCAGTCATCAGCTTTCCTTATGCCTCCCGCTCAAGTCTTCGATCTTCGACTTCTCCCTTTGTTTCGTCTTGTGCCTCTTGTGGCAAATCTCTTCCGCCTTAATTCTTTCCCCTAGCTCTTGATCCTTCTTGATGGGTGACCAGTACGATTTTGAGGGCTATGGTGAAATTCATGAAAGTCCTCCTTTCGATCTCGCTCCTTTTTCTTTCGTTATCGCAGATCAGGGCCACAGAGATTGATCTCAATGCCCTTGTGATGGAATCCGTGGCGGCGATGCCACCGGGTGGCGGATACTCGACGTCGGGAGCCGCCAATCATGCCCTGACGCGTTCGGTAAGCATCGCGGGAGATCACCTCAAGGTCTCCCCTGCCGAGGCAATGCCGAGTTACTGCTCGGGTGCCACCTACCTGATTTTCCTCAGCGCACTCTCCTCCCTGCAGTCCCGCGATCAACTTCAGCTCACTCCCCGTATTCTTGCCCTCCTGAAGCCCTCGGGACAGCCCGATGGCCATGGCGTCTGGGGTCGCTGGAATGCCAACGGCCCCGGCACAGCTCGGCTCTTTTATGAGCTTGGTCTTGGGAAGAACTTCACTGAGTTGAACCAAGCCCGGTCCGGGGACTTTCTCAAGATTTTCTGGAATGAGGGGATCGGAGCCAGCGAGCACGGTCACTCGGTCATCTACCTCGGGAGGGAATCCATCCAGGGAGTCGATTGCGTGAGCTTCTGGTCGAGCAACATCCCCGGGGGACTCGGAAAGAAATCGGTCCCCTTAAGGAGGATTCATAGGATGCTCTTTTCACGCCTCGAGCATCCCGAGGCGATTCTTCGAGCCTCCTTGCTCCCGCCTACCGACCGCTATCTGGCCTCCCTTGAGTACCGCTCCTCCTCATCAGCCGAGATGGAGCGTCTCTGCGGGCTTCGTATCGTCGAGGGTGCGGGCCGATAAGAGAAGTGTGGCAGCCACCAGATAACCCACGGAACTCCAGACGATCACACCACTCATCCTCTCCATCGGGGTTCCCGATCCATAGGTGGAGAATATTCCCACCATCATCGCACTGACTGCACCCCCGATCCATCCCAGGGTATTCATCAACCCCGCCACCGAGGATCGCTCACCGGGGAGCACAAGATCAAAAACCGAAGCGAAGATTCCCGCATCGTAGCCCCCTTTGCAGATTCCGAAACAGATCATGGACGCAATCAGTGCCTCCATGGTCGCCGCCCTTCCCACCGCAACGATGGTGAGGGAACCGAGGAGAAGGGCTACCGCCTGCACGATCATCCTGGCACCCCTGATCCGGATCGAGAGCCTGTCAGCCAAAAGACCAGAGAGAGGGGCGCTCACGGCACTTGCAATCTGGATGGCGGCCACAGCGGAGAATCCCGCAACCACAAGGCTCTGGTGAAATTTCTCGTAGAGGAAAGTCGGGGCCCAGAGCAGAAAGATCGCGGCAACACCATTGGCGAATGCAAAAGCAACCATAAGGAGAAGAACATTGGGTTTGGTGAGAAGTTTTTGAAACGTCGGAATCAAACCATTCGTGGCCGTCGTGTTCATCGTGGTTTCCGCATCCCGTTCAAGGAGGTCCGCAGTAGGGATAACAGGATCCGCAAGGTGTTTCCTGATGAGGATGGCCACTAGGATCCCGGCACCTCCGAAGCCGTAGAAGGCCCATCGCCAACCGTAGCGGGCACCCACATAAGCTCCGAGGGCACCCCCGGCAATCGTCCCGACATAGACCGCCGACTGATGGAGGGAAAGGGCCGTGGAACGGGTTCTCAACCCATGCCACCCGCTGATCAACGAAGTCGCGGACGGGAAGTAGAGTGACTCCCCGAGACCGATCACCGCCCGGGTCGCCAGAAACTGCCAGAACTTTCCACAAAGACCCGTAAAAAAGGTCATCACACTCCAGAGCAGGCAACCTCCCAAGATCAACCCCTTTCTGGACACCCTGTCCCCGGCAAAACCTGCAAGCGGTGAGGAGAATGCGTAGACCCACATGAAGGAACTTCCGATCAGCCCCAACTGCGCCTTGCTAAAACCAAAATCGTGCTCCAGCAGGGGAAAGAGGGAGCTGATCACCTGCCTATCGGCATAGTTCAGGAAGCAGACCAACCAGAGCAGGCCCAGGACCACCCACTTGGACGAATTGGCGTCCTTGGAACACTTGGACGAAGGTGACGTTCTACCGGAGGAGGAAAAGGACACGGAGGGAGCCTACCCTCTGAGAGATGGCGAAGCAACGTGATCCCGAGCGCAGAGGTCGGAAGTCGCGTTGCGCTGCGTTGCGACAGATTGTTCATTGTTGATTGTTTATTCCTAAAGTTTTAGGGCCGGGTACATATGTCCTGACCCGTGCCTCAGCAATCAGCAATAGGAGGACAGATGGCACGACCCTCGACGGCCTTAGTCCATACTTCATCATTGATGTCATTCGCCTTGCTTCCGTTCCTACGGATTTGGTTCAGGTTTCAAGTTTCATCCTTTTCCATATCCTTCCCCATCATCCCTTCTTTCCTCCAAGCAATCACGCTGTTGGATTGTGCAGGGAGCCACTTCATGACAAGAATGATGGCAATGCTTCATCTCATTGGCCGGAAGGCGCTCGACACTGTTTTTGGACTCGGCGACTACGCCCTCTTCACGGGCAGATCGTTCTCTGCGGTGATGCATTCCAAAAGGATGTGGAAAAGGATCATCCGAGCCGTCTACGAGCAGGGTACGGTCTGCCTACCCGTCATCCTCATCGTCGGCCTCTTCACGGGACTCGTGCTGGGATTGCAGGGATACCACGTCCTCAGCAGATTCGGATCGGTCGGACTGCTAGGGTCGCTTGTATCACTCAGTCTGGTCAGGGAGATGGGACCGGTACTGGCCGCCCTCATGCTCATCGGGCAGGGTGGATCCGCTCTTGCAGCCGAACTTGGGATCCAGCGGAATTCCGAACAGATCGACGCACTGGAGACCATGGGGGTGAGCACGCACGGCTATCTGGTGGCTCCCCGCCTGCTTGCCTCACTGCTAGTCTTTCCCGCACAAACAGCACTCTTTGTCGTTATTGGTTTCTGGGGGGGAGGACTGTCAGGATCCCTGCTGCTCGGAGTCGATTCGGGAGTCTATTGGTCATCAATTCAGAATGCCGTGGAGTCCCGCGACATCAGGGAGTGCTTTCTCAAGGCCGCTGCCTTCGGACTTCTCTCCATCAGTATCTGCGCTTACCAGGGATTCCACTCCCATCGCGGTGGGGCGGAAACCGGAGCCCGCGCCGTGAGCGCCTCCACGACACGGGCCGTGGTCTTCTCAAGCATCATGGTCCTGGTGGCCGACTACGTCATCAGCTCCTTTTTCATCTGATCATGGAGAGACTTAAACAATCGCCTTTACTCCGCGTAGAGGATCTCCGGAAAGGCTTCGGGGATCGCACCATTCTCAGCGGAGTCTCACTCGAGATTCCCCGTGGGAGTCTCTTCACCGTCCTCGGGCCGAGCGGAGCCGGCAAGTCCGTCTTCCTGAAGTGCCTTGCCGACGTCATCCGGCCTGACTCAGGACGAATCAGCTTTGACGGCAGGTCTCTTGATCACTCGGATTCCGAAGCCCGGATGGACTTTCGCAAGCGTTGCAGTTTCCTCTTCCAGAGCAACGCGCTCTTCGATTCATTGACGGCCTTGGAAAACGTCTCCCTGCCCCTTGAACAGACCACGACACTCGCCGATAAGGAGATCAGGGAACGGAGCCTCGAGGCACTCCGACAGCTTGAGATCGATGGCTTCGGCGGGCATTATCCCTCCCAGCTTTCCGGTGGCATGCAAAAACGGCTCGCCCTTGCGCGGGCGATCGTGACCAGACCCGAACTTGTGCTCTTCGACGAGCCCACCGCCGGTCTCGACCCTCTGCGCAGGAATGCCGTCTTCGAGATGATTGCCAAATACAAGCGACAATTCGATTTCACGGCGCTCGTCGTCACCCACGACATTGTAGAGGCCCTCGTTGCGAGCGACCGTGTTGCACTCCTCAACGAGGGTAGGGTATGCTTCGAGGGAACTCCCGATGGATTCCACGCTTCCGGAAATCCCGTCGTGCAAGCCTTTCGCGACAGCGTGGGGTCCCTCGAGAGCTCCCTGGCGGCGATCCGTACGGAACCACGGACCATCTCCTGATGAATTGATCACTGAATAACTTATGAAAAAACACAATCTTGAGCTTCTCGTCGGACTCTTTGTCCTCATGGGCATCGCGGCGGTGACCTACCTGAGCCTCCAGACAGGAACCGGCTCCATGATCGGAGGAGAGTCCTACCCGATCGAGGCGCGTTTTGCCAATGCCGGAGGACTCCATACCGGAAGCAGCGTCCTGCTGGCGGGCGTCACCGTGGGGCGCGTGGAGGCCGTCGCCATGGATCCCAAGGACTATAGCGCCATCGTCACCATGAAGGTCTCCTCCAAATTGAAGCTCCCCACAGACTCCATGGCCTCCGTCAAGACATCGGGCCTGATCGGTGACAAATTCATCGCCCTCTCCCCGGGAGCCGATGAGGCCTATCTTGCCCCCAAGAGCAGAATCACCCTCACGGAGTCTGCGGTCGACATGGAGTCCCTCATCGGAAAAATGGCATTCGGATCAGTTGACAAAGAGAAGAAGAATCAAGAAAAAGAAGTGAAAACAACACCGTGAAGCATCTCTTCGTCACAGCACTACTCCTTGTTTGCCCCGTCGCCCTGAATGCGTCGGATAATAGCGCGGCCGAGACGCGTCTTAAGTCCTCCATTGATCAGGTCGTCACCATCGCCAAGAACGCCTCCGACCGCTCCATTCTCATCGCCCACGTCAAGCCGGTCCTGGAACATATCCTGAGTTTCGAGACCATGACCCGTCGTGCCGTGGGTCCCGGATGGAGGGAATTCACCCCGGACCAGCAAGCCGAGGCAGTAAGACTCTTCACCACACTTATCCTGCGCACCTACACTGCGAAATTCACTCCCGGGGAGTATCCCTCCGTCATCTACAAAACCGCCACCTCCCCCTCCCCCGGCAGGGTGGAGATCCCCACTACGGCAATGTATAGGGGGAGCCGTTACGAGGTTGTCTACCGGCTCGAAGAAAAGGATGGATGGACCATCACCGACATCGTCATCGAGGGGGTCAGCATGGTCGCAAGTTACAGGACGCAGTTTGACGAGGAGTACAAGCAGGGAGGCGCGGTTGCAGTCCTTGCCTCGTTACACCGGGCCGTCTCGGAATCAAAATAAATCGGGTCAAGCAATCAGGGTCACGATCCATAAGAAAGAACGACTCCCGGGACCACACTTACCCCCAACACACTGCGTCCTTGATTGATCATCATTCGCCACATTTCCAAAAATACTCTTAGCCCCCCAAAGTCAAAAACCATCCCCTCAACAATGAATCCCATCCGTAAGCCCTCTCTCCATTCTTTCCTCATCCTCGGACTGATCGCCGTCCTGGCATTCTCCCCTAAGCTGAGTGCAGACCAGTCTTCCGACTCGGGAGATGTTTCCCCAAGAGCACCCAAGAGCACCCACGGGAACACCTCTTCGATCCCATCAGGGAAAAAGGCTGTAAAAATTACCGCAAAAACAGGGGCAAAGAAAGGTTCGGTAACATCTGCAACCGCAGACGACCCAGGCGACGACTACGCCAAGACCGCCAGCATTCCCGATCCCGTGTCTCCTTTTAACCGCGGGATCTTCTGGTTCAATCACCAGCTCTATCGTTACGTCATGAAACCAATCTCACGTGCCTATGACACCGTGATTCCCCGCCCCGTTCGCACCGGCATCTTCAACGTCTATGACAACCTCGAGTATCCCGACCGTGTCGTGAACGACCTTCTTCAGGCACGGTTTTCCACCGCAGGCTTGGAGACCGAGAAGTTTTTGGTCAATTCCGTTGTCGGGATCGGCGGCATCATCAAGGTCTCTAACCATATCCCAGCCATCGCAGACGTCCCCCACTCGGACACCGGTGTGACCCTGGCCAAGTGGGGCATGGGTCACGGCATCTACCACGTCTGGCCCATCATCGGCCCCAAGAGCTCCCGTGATTTCGTCGGTTTTGCGGGTGACATGGCGTTGAGTCCCCTCACCTGGATGTTCTTCATCTTCCCGAGCGCGGCCTGGACGACAGCCTTTACTGCTCCGGACGCATTGCGCAACTTCCACGATCGAATGGCAACCTATGACGCCGCAACGGAGAACACACTCGACCGTTACCTCGCACTCCGCAGCTCCTACATCCAGAACCGTAAGCACGCGGAAACAAAATAAACTAAGAGACGGGTTGGAAGTTTTGTGCAGGGTCGATGAATCGAAGCCTCCCTTGATTTTCAACCTTCGCTCCCACCCTCCGGGTCATGGACTCCTTCTAGGATCTCGTCGGACTCTTCGGCAAGAGGAAGGCGAGTGCGGCGGCAACCAGAAGGCCCAGTCCCAGTGCAGTGAACGGGACCGCAATACCCTGGTAGGCCGTCTTGAGCCATCCGACAATATACGGTCCGGCGAAGCCGCCCGTATTGCCCAAAGCGTTCACCAACCCGATCACCGGACCGAAGACATTCAAGGGGAGTGTTTCCGTAGGAATCGCCCAGAACGGGGCAAGGGCGGCAAAGGGGCCAGGAATTGCCAGGCACAGGAATCCGTAAGAAAGCCAGAAATTCTCCCGTGTCAGCACACTAAGAATCAGGGCAATCCCGCTCATCGCATAAACCACCGAGACATGACCGCGCCGATCACCGGTTTTGTCGGAATGCCAGGAGTTCAGCACCATGATCACAGCTGTAAGTGCATAGGGAGCAGCGAAGAGCCATCCATATTGGACGGCGGAGAAATGTTTTCCCTTCAGCCCCTCGGTGAAAAAGGTCATACACCCATAGGCTGCGGAATTGTGGAGAAAATTCATCAGGATCATCACAAGAATTTCCCATCGTAGAAGCCTTCTCCAGAAGGCAATCCTAACCACTGGTTCAAGGGAGGAAGCCTCCTTTTTTAAGGTGGTTTCGAGGAAGGTTTTCTCCGAGGAAGAAATCCAGGCAGCTTCCCTCGGATGGTCACTGATGAAAAACCACCAGATTGGCAGCCAGAGGAAAGGAAGAAGTCCCTCCAGAATGAGCATCGTCCGCCAGCCATAGACCCCGAGAAGCCATCCGGTCAAGGGGGCCGAGACCATCACCGCCAGCGGTTGACACAAGTTCCAGAAGGCATTGGCCCGAGCCCTCTCAGCTCTCGGAAACCAATGAGCCAGAAGCACCACGGTGGCCGGATAGACGCTGCTTTCCGAAGCCCCCAGAAGAAAGCGAGACAACTCAAACTGATGAAACGACTTTGCGAGACCGCAACCCACTGCACAACTCCCCCAGAAAACCAGGCACAGGGCGACCAAGCGTTTTGCACTCCATCGCCCGGCGAGATAACCGCCAGCCATTTGAAGAAGGACATAACCCAGAAAAAAGATGCCGGCCGCCTCCCCCTTCATCCGGTCATCCATCTTCAGATCGTGCATGAGGGAGGAGATCCCCGGGTCCAAAGCCAACGACACATTCGTCCGGTCCACGTAAGAAATCGTATACATGACCAATGCGATCGGGATGATGCGAAGCCAACGCTGCTGGTTCATGGGTTATCTAGGCAGAAAGAGTCGAAAGATTCCGACGAGTAGAATCCATCAGAGATCATGAATAACCTTGGGAGGAATGGCCGCCCTCAAAGCATTAAGAACGGCGAGCACGTCGATGATTTCTTGAAAGACGGCCCCGCTGACCGGAGTTAAATGACCCAAGGCGGCAAATACCATGCCGATGACACTGAGTCCCATTCCTCCCACAGCGCTTTGGAGTGCAATCCACCGCATCCGGCGACTGATGTGCATGAATTCATCCACCTTTTTTAGGGAGTTATCCATGATGACGACACCTGCTGCTTCCGTTGTCACTTCGCTGTTCTGTCCGATCGCCAGTCCAACGGTCGATGCCATCATTGCAGGGGCATCATTGATGCCGTCACCAACATAAAGAGTTTTGGCCTTCGCGGTTTCGTTGCGAACGATAGCGAGTTTTTCCTCCGGACTCTTCTGGGCGTAAATCTCGCTGATGCCCACCTCCTCTGCAAGATAGCGCACCTCGGATTCACGGTCTCCCGATACAATCATGATGCGCTTGAATTGATGCTTGGGTCCGAGATGGTTGACAAAAGAATGACTCTCCGCCCTGGGAGCATCCCGAAAACGAAAGACCGCCGCGTAGCGTAGATCAATGACAATCACGCATTCCAGTCCACCAACCTGCTGAGGAGGATCCATGTTCGGGAGATTTTGAGCCGCAAGTTTGCTGCGGCTTGTGATTTGGACTTGGTGTCCGGAGACCCTCCCTCGCAGTCCCTGTCCCGGCCGTTCGCTAACCTCGGCTGCCTCCGGCAACGGAATCCCATCCTCCGATGCCGCAGAAAGAATGGCTCTCGCCAGGGGATGTTTGGAGTATCGCTCAAGGCTGGCCACAAGCGTCAGAACCTCACGCTGCGAAAATCCAGGGGCGATGAGTTGATCCGTCAACTTTGGCTCGCCATACGTGAGCGTTCCCGTCTTATCAAATATTGCGGTTCGACACTCGGCGATCTGCTCCAGCACAACAGGGCTCTTGATGATGATCGCACGGCGGGCACACAGGGAAATGGAACCGATGATAGCGATTGGGATCGCAAGGAGCAGAGGACAAGGTGTGGCAATCACAATAACCGCCAGGAAACGAAGCGCGTCACCGCTCATCACCCACGCAAGGATGGCAACGATCAGCGCCACCGGAGTATAAATGGCTCCCAAGCGATCCCCCAGACGCCGCAACCGGGGTCTCTTTGACTCGGACTCTCGCATGACTTCCATAATCTTTGCGTAACGCGAGTCCGCGGCACGCTGAGTCGTCCTCATGGTGAGGGCGGATTCGCCGTTGATCGCTCCTGAGATCACGAGTGAACCGGAGGTTTTGGTAATCAGAAACGGTTCGCCGGTCAGATAGGATTCATCCATGACGCCATGCCCCTCAATGACCTCACCATCCACGGGACATATTTCATGGGGATAAATCACCAACGTGTCGCCCACGACAACCTCATCAAGTCCTACATCTACGATTCCGGAGTCTCTTTTACGATGAGCGATGGACGGCATCCGCTTTGCAAGTGCTGCCAGCACGGAGGAGGCACTGCGCAGAGCATATCCTTCCAAGGCTTCCCCTCCTGACAGCATGAGAACAATAATGGAACCAGCGAGGTATTCACCCAGCAGAGCAGAGGTGATGATGGAAATCCCACCGAGCAAGTCCGAACCAAACTCCCGCTTTATCAACTTCAAGAAGAGGTCGGACAAAAGCGGCAAACCGCCGACAACTAGCGTTACCAATAAAGGCAGCTCAGAAATTTGAGGTGTTGCTTGAAAAACAAAGCGGAGAAGCAGATAAACACTGATCGCTGTGACGGCCAGCACCGCGATCATCGTGCTTTTGCGTTGCCAGAGA
>CAIKFI010000107.1 GCA_903826635.1 uncultured Spartobacteria bacterium
CCCCCTTGCCCATCGTCATGATGACGCCTCGTCCCGTTGAGATAAGGGATTCAATCAGACTTTCGATAGAAAGAAATTCCGGGGTAATAGGGCTGTTTTCCTGTGGTTTGGATCGATTGTCCAATGTTGATTCTGAAACAATCGCCCGAAGTGCATCAAGTCCCAGGAGATTGTTGGCATGAAGCGGAACTGAATAAACCGGAAGCTGAGTCAGAAAATCTTTAAACTGGGTAATGGCCTTGAGTTCTCGGACTACCAAGGCATCGGCCACTGGATCTCCCGGTTCTGAAGTTTTGAAGAGACCATTAAGGACAAGTCGCTGATTGGTGACTCCAAGTTGAGAAAGCTCCTTGAATGTACGTTCTGCCTCCCTGAGTGGGGGAACTTGAGCTCGGCTGACGAGAACCAGAGTTGTTTGTTCGGCATTGGCGAGGGCATTCAGGGCACCCTCGTAAACAGCCCTCTGTTGTTCCAATCCAGCCAGTGGTCCGAGGCAGGAAGTTCCTGAAGTATTAGTCTGAAAATAGCCAGTCCAGGCTTTCGGAAGAGTGAGCAGGCGCAGCGTATGACCTGTGGGGGCCGTGTCAAAAACCACATGATTGTATTCCTGGGTAATGGAGGGATCTCCAAGTAACCGAGCAAACTCGTCGAACGCCGCAATCTCCATTGTGCAGGCTCCTGAGAGTTGTTCTTCCATACTGCGGAGGGCAGCCGCGGGAAGGATACCACGCATGGGGCCAACAATCTTTTCTCGGTACGCATGAGCCGCCTGCGCGGGGTCGATATTCAATGCGAAGAGATTGTGAACTCCCGGTACAGGTGTGGGCTGGTTGCTGAGTTGTACCCCGAGCACCTCATCAAGGTTAGAAGCAGGATCTGTACTGACGAGAAGAACCCTCTTGCCTTGATCTGCGAGGGCCACGGCTGTGGAACAGCCAAGGGACGTTTTTCCTACACCCCCTTTGCCGGTGAAAAAAAGAAACCGCGTCGCACTCCCAATAAGGCTGGAAAGGTGCAGATAAATCACTGGGTGGCCTGCAGCTTGTGAGCGATCAGCCACTCCTTCCGCTTGTCGTGATCGGGATAAGCACCTTTGAGAGCGAGCTGCCCGTCGATGAAGAAGAGGGGTAGGGCTTCAGTTCCCTCGGATTGGAGGAGGTTCTTCACCTCAGGGTTCTGCACGAAGGCCATAGGCTGTTGAGAGAGATTAAATCGATCCACAGTCACCCCATGTTCCTTCAACTGATGAAGGAAGGTTGCCACTTGGGGAAGGATCGGGTCGATGTCAGGACCGCAAACCCCGGAGGAGCAGCACATGGCCGGGTCGTAGACTTGGATGGTCTTCATAAAAAATCAGCAGGCGCACCGAAGCCTGCGGTTATTGGAGCTGGAGATGAGGTCAATACAGCGGAAGAACTCTGTAAAGCAGGGGCAGGCGATCTGATAGTAGACGTTCAGACCTCTCTTCTCGCAGGCAAGCAGTCCAGAGCGCTTCATGACCGCAAGGTGCTTTGAGAGCGTGGTGACATCGCATCCGGCCATTTCCGTGAGATCATTCACGCACCGCTCCCCATCCATCAGGGTCTCCATGATCAGGAGCCGTGTGGGATGTGCCATCGCCTTCACGATCGGGGAACGCGCCTCCGCCTTGGCTTTCAGCTTGTTCAATCGTAGCGACATCTATTTGGCAAATATGCCAAATAAACTACTACTGTCAAGCGACGACTCCGAAGACTCCGTGATGAGCCTCCGCCTCCTTGCAGAGGGAGGCATAGAGTCCCTCGGCCGCTATCAGCGAAGCATGATCTCCTTGTTCCACGATCCGGCCCCGATCCAGGACAAGGATCTGGTCTGCGTGGCGGACGGTGGAGAGTCGATGGGCGATGACGAAGCTGGTGCGTCCATCCAACAGGTGGGCCAGCGCTTCCTGAATGAGTCGTTCGGTGGTATTGTCCACACTTGCGGTGGCCTCATCGAGGACGAGAATGGGTGGATTCTTGAGCAGGGCTCGCGCGATCGAAAGGCGCTGCTTCTCGCCGACACTCAGCTTCACACCACGCTCTCCGAGTTGGGTGTGCAGACCCTTGGGCAGACGACAAATGAAAGCCTCGGCATTCGCGGCGGCCAGCGCTTGCCACATCTGCTCTTCGGTGGCGTCCGGCTTGCCGATGAGCAGGTTGTCAGCAGTAGTCCCATTGAAGAGAAAACTCTCCTGGGTCACCATGGCAACGGACCGGCGCAGCGCGCTTAGTGGGATCTCCCGGATCGGACGGCCATCGAGCAGGATGTTGCCGGCTGTCAGTTCGTAAAAGCGGCTTAACAGGTGAACGAGAGAGGTCTTTCCAGCCCCGGTGGGCCCCACCAGAGCAATCATCTCTCCTGGCCTCGCATGAAGAGAAATATCGTGAAGCACCGTGGCCCCTTTCTGATACTCGAATCCGACATGCTCGTAGCAGACATCGCCCTTCAGGGTGATCTCTTCACCGCTTGGAGCGGGATTCTTCCACCCCTCCTCAAGCGGAGCGTCCAGGATCGAGAAGACCCGCTCACTTGCCGCACGCCCGGACTGGAGGAGTTGGTTGAGCGAATGAAGGCGGCCGACCGGCTCGTAGAGGTAGCGGGCCAGCACCAGGAAGGCAACCAGTACCCCGAGATCCATCGTGCCATGAAGCACCTGAAAGCTACCGACTGCCAGGATCATCACCATCCCGACATTGCCTAGGAAGTTCATCGTGGGGCTGTAGATCGCCCAGTATCGCATGACAATCAGTGAAGCTTTGCGGAGGGCATCGCTCGCGGCATTGAAGCGGTCATGTTCCCTCTCCTCGGTGGCGTAGGTCTTGATCTGGCGGATCCCGTCGAGGTTGTCATGGAGCAGGGAGTTCAGCGCCGAGGTCGCCTTTCGGGTGGCCCGGTAGCGTTTGCCTGCGGAGAGCGTGTAGGCTAGCGCCCCCACGGCCAGAAAGGGAACAGGGGTCAAGGAGGCCAGCATGAGACTACCGCTGTAGTGGCCCATGAGAGCCAGCACGATCCCGATCTGGAGGAGGGCCACCGTTCCCTGCTCGATGCCGTCGATCAGGACACGCTCCACATTGGTCACATCCTCGACGAGGCGCGTCATGATGTCACCGGTCGCCCTGTTATCGAACCACGGGAGCGGCAGCATCTGGATCCGTGCGTAGAGATCGCTCCGGAGATCGAAGATGACCCTTTGCTCGAAGTGATTGTTCAGCAGGATGCGGAGACAGTTCAGCAGGTCCTGGGCAAAAAATGCAGCCAACCCCGTCACGATCAGCGGCATTAACTTCTCAGGGTGATGCTGGCGCAGGACCACATCGATCACCTGTTGGGTCACGGCTGGGAAGACCGCCACCATCAGCGTCCCAACAACCGCGCAGAACATCGTGGCCGCCGCCATCCAAGGATAGCGGGCGGTGTAACCGAAGACCCGTAACAAAATACGCATGAATGATGATATCAGATTATGCAATCCCGTAACCAGCATGGCTAAAAATAGCCATTAACTCAGTCTTGGGCGCTGGAAGGCTAAATATCGCCAAAAAATACCTGCCCCTCAATTCTTGGATTCCTGTGAAGTCAAAGGGGGTAGTTTGGGCATGGTGTTCGAAGGAAGCCTCCCCTCCATCATACGGCGACTGAGGGGCAAAGCTATCCAAACTAAAAAACGAGCCTTTAGAAGTTGGCACGGTGGTTGCTTTGTCCTTCCTTACCGCCCCCATAGGGGCGCCACAACAACACCAACCCTATGATACAAAAAACAACATCAATGGTACGGTTACTCGCTGCGGTCGCCTCATTGGCGATCCTCGGTGCCGTCACCTCAGCCCTCCATGCCGAAGATGCTCCAGCAGCTTCTCCGGTCGCAGCAACCGCCGCGGCACCAGCCCCGACTCCGGGACCTTTTGCCAAGGCAACGGTTGCCGACCAAATCGCGTTCCTAGAAGCAGCCCACAGCAATATCGCTGGGCCTTCAACGATCACTCCTGAATCCGATCCCGGACACAACGCTTGGATGATGGTCTCAGCAGCCTTTGTGCTGATGATGACCCTTCCCGGTCTGGCCCTCTTCTACGGAGGACTTGTCCGCTCCAAGAACGTCCTCTCCATCATCGCGATGTGCTTCGGCATCACTGCCATGGTCACGATCATTTGGTGGGCCGTGGGATACAGCCTGGTCTTCGGCAAGAACTTCGCGAGCCCCTTCTTCGGCGGTTCGGAATTCTTCTTCTTCAAGGGAGTCGATTCCAACCCCAACACGGATTATGCCTACTGGGTTTCCCAGAACGTCTTCTCCATCTTCCAGCTGACCTTCGCGATCATCACCCCGGCCCTGATCTTCGGAGCCACGGCAGAGCGTCTCAAGTTCAGCGCGCTGATGGCCTTCGTCTTCGCCTGGATGTTCGTCGTCTACTTCCCTCTCGCCCACATGGTCTGGGGTGCAACCGGCCTCATGAACGGGGTCTGGAACGCGGCCGCCAAGATCCCTGCGATTGACTTCGCTGGCGGAACGGTCGTTCACATGTCCTCGGGTTGGACGGCTCTCATCCTCTGCCTCATCCTCGGCAAGCGAGTCGGACACGGCAAGGAGCCGATGCCTCCTCACAGCATGGTTCTTACCTTTATCGGAACCGCCCTCTTGTGGGTAGGCTGGTATGGATTCAATGCCGGCAGCGCAGTCGCCGCTGACGGTGTCGCCGCCAACGCCTTCCTCACCACAACACTGGCAACGGCGGTCGGAGCCTTTGTCTGGCCCCTCATGGAGTGGATCTTCAGGGGCAAGCCCAGTATTCTCGGATTCTGCTCGGGAGCAGTTGCAGGTCTTGTCGTAATCACGCCTGCTTGCGGATTTGTGAATTCCACGGGTGCGGTGATCATCGGCGTCGTCGCCGGCATTATCCCCTACATCATGTGCACCGTCGTGAAGAATATTTTCAAATACGATGACGCCCTTGACACCTTCGGAGTCCATGGCATCGGTGGAACCTGCGGCGCTCTCCTTACCGGCCTTCTGGTCGATCCTAGCGTCAACGGAAACCTGCAGGCCGTTGCGGCCCCCGGAGCCCCGAACCCTGCCATGCAGAATGGCCTCATCACTGCCATCGCCAATCATTCATTGGTCGTTGCACAGGCCAAGGCAGCAGGCATCACCATCGCACTCGCAGTCGTCGGCACCATCGTCATCGCATTCATCGTGAAACTTGTCATCGGCCTCCGTCCTTCGGTTGAAGCCGAGTATCAGGGTCTTGATATCACCGATCACGGTGAGGAGGGCTACAACCACTAAGACAAAAGACGATTCAATCCATAACAAACACACCTATGAAAAAAATCGAAGCAATCATCAAGCCCTTCAAACTGGAAGAAGTCAAAGACGCTCTCCACGAGTTGGGTATCGAAGGAATGACGGTGACCGAAGTCAAGGGCTTCGGCAGACAAAAAGGCCACACTGAGATCTATCGCGGCAGTGAGTATACGGTAGACTTCCTTCCCAAGATCAAGGTCGAGATCGTCCTTGCGGACGGGGCTGTCGAGGGCGCCGTGGCAGCCATTGTCAAGACAGCCAAGACGGGAAAGATCGGTGACGGGAAGGTCTTTGTCCTGCCCGTGGAGAATGCTATAAGGATCCGCACGGAAGAGAGCGGAGATAAGGCCGTCTAAAAAAATCTGGCAAAAGACTCTTATTTTCGTAATCAAGGAAAGGCGGGAACTCCGGTTCCCGCCTTTTTTCGTTTTCCAATGGAGAGCAGGGGCTGTCCGGAATAATTTCAACCACAATGGCTCGACATTCCCACCCTTGAGCGGGGAATATAGAGTCATCGAGAGACGATTCCGTTTTCACACATTCGAAACAATCCTTCAGTCACCACAACCCAGTCATGAAAAAGATCGAAGCCATTATCAAGCCGTTCAAGATCGAAGAGGTCAAAGCCGCCCTTAGCGAGATGGGCATTGAGGGGATGACTGTGACGGAGGTGAAGGGCTTCGGCAGACAAAAAGGCCACACCGAAATCTATCGGGGAAGCGAGTATACCGTGGATTTCCTGCCTAAAATCAAGGTTGAGATCGTTCTTGCCGACAGCGCCGTGGAAGCCGCCATCAGCGCCATCGTGGAAGCCGCAAAGACAGGGAAGATCGGTGATGGGAAGGTCTTTGTGCTCCCGGTGGAGAATGCGATCAGAATTCGGACAAACGAAACTGGCGACCAGGCGGTTTAAGACGGCCGGATCAAGCGGTTGTCCGTAAGGTTTTTATCAGGATCCCCGGCCTGCCTTCTACTTGTGAACCCTTCTCCCTGTGACCTTATGAACCGCCACTCAAATCGGCCATCAGGTCGAGTGTGCCGTTTTGAGATATTTCCGTTTTGATTTTTCTGGGGTGATTTCTTTCACCTTTTTTCCCCTGTGACGGCAGGATAAATTTTTTACCCCCACCTGTCACGACAGGCATCGGGTGGTAGTCCCACGCACCCATCTCCTCACCCGAAGCATCGAAGAGGACGATTTCAAGCGGGGTGTGCGGTGTCATCGTGGGATGCAGACAGGTTGGAAGCAGGATGGTTCGAAAACGCACACCTCCCGCCATCCCTCCTCCCGGCAACGGCTTCAATGGGAGAGTGTGTCCGTTAACGGTGATCTCAAGTGAACCCAGGCTGTTGATCATGATCTCCAGACGCTCGGTTGAGGAGTCAACACATCTCACTAATCCACCCGTTGGCACAGGTTGTTCTCCCAACAGCGGCCATGGTTCGGCAGCCCGCCTCAGCGTCCACTCCAGGTCGCCCAACCGCTCCGTAGCAAGCACCGGAAACCGGTGGTCAAAGTGTGGAGTGAACCATTCTTTCCGGAAATTAAAGCCGGTTTTATTGAGAAACCCCAGGACCTCCTCAAAATCGTGCATTAGGAAGGAGGGAAGCAGGTGAGTGGTATGGAGTTGATCTTTCCAGTCGATCAAAGGCTCCTTGAATGGCGACGTCACAAAGACTGCCGCCAATGCACGCCAAAGGGCATGAATGGCAAGAAACGAGGATGCATCGGGCGACATCTCGATGGAGCGGAACTCAACAAGGCCCAGACGGCCATTCGGCATGTAAGGATTGAAGAACTTATCAACACTCACTTCGGCTCGATGGGTGTTACCATGCAGATCCAGCAGCAGGTTTCTCAGGATCGCATCGACCAGGTCAGGATTCAGAGGGGCCGGCAATGACTCAAGGATCCTCAATGAGATTTCCAGTGCATGGGGAATCTCAAAACAACTCTCATCAATGCGTGGAGCCTGTGAGGAGGGTCCCACGAAGCGACCGCTGAAAAGATAGGAAAGCGACGGATGTCGCTGAATAAAACGGAGAAAACTTGGGAGAAGCCACGGCTTGAGAAGAAAAGGATTCTGATCGAGCGAATGGCCGCCAAGCACCAGATGCGCGCCACCGCCGGTTGGAATCACTTCACCGGTGGGTGACAGGCGCGACCCCCTGAGCCCGACCTTTGTGGCGGCCTCGAAGAGGGCAAGGATTGTCGTTTCAAAAGTTTTCCAATCGGAGGCGGGCGGCAGATTGACCTCGATGACCCCCGGATCCGGGATAACCGATATGCAATCCCATCCTTCCTCATGCGGAGGGGAATATCCCTCCAAGGAAAGTGGATAGGAACCAAGTTGAGCCGTGGTTTTTTCGATGGCTGCAAGGAGCCTGACAAACGACTCTCCGTCAGGAAGCGGGGGCAAGAAGAGATGGAGTGAGTTCTCACGGATTTCCGCGGTGATTGCGCTGGCAAGCGATCCCGGTGGCAGACAATGCAGGGGCAGACGCAACCCGATGCTGCTGGATCCCGGCAAGAGCAGAAGGTCGCCACCAGACATGGGGGTCCAGTGGTCCGTTTTCCAACTCTCCTGGTCACGACCAAGGGGTAGAACCCATCCCTTGGCCCTGTTCAAGGAACGCCATTTTTGACGCTCTGCAGATGTCCAACGGGGAAGGATGAATCCGTTCATCGTGCGGGAATACCTTGGTAGCGGCGGCGATTCACCCGAGGCCGCGGCATGCCTCATTGCTGCATGAACATCCTCGTAAACAGGGATGGCGACACCCGATAGCCCCAGTTCACGGGCAAGCGAAGAGAGAAATTTCCTAGGGGAGATCATCTTTCTTTTACCATCCACCGAGGTCCCCTTGCCGCCGTTGAGCAGGAGGTTGTGATCCCGCCAGAGCGGAGCCTCACCCGGAGCCCTCAGGATCATCAACTTCCAGCGGGGAATCGGCTCGCCGGGATAATGTTTTCCGTTGGATCGCAGGAGCAGCGATCCGGGAAGGAGATTGTGGCTTAGCTCACTGCAAAGTCTCCAGGCATAATCGAGTTTCTCGTCTCCCAGAGCCTCGAGATTCCATTCCGGTCCCAACGGATTCTCCGGAATAAAGGTCGGCTCTCCGCCCTGGGTAAGGATAACACCGGCTTCTGCAAGAAGTTCATCCGCATGAAGACCCTGCTCGTGAAGGCCTGAGAGAATGGAGGTCTTAGACTGTGTCATTCTTATCCCAAGGTTCCACCTCGACGGCTGAAATATTCACCTCATGTCGCAGACATTCTCCCACCGCCCCCAGGTAAGCTCCCTCGACGGGTGGAATCTCACCGGCGCTGATTGATGTCGCCACGGGAACATGGTGTGAGGAGGCAAGGATGCCGTTGGTAGGATCAAATCCACGCCAACCCGCTCCGGGCAGATAGAACTCGCACCATCCATGGGTATGGGCCCCGCCTTTGTCGTCTACGCTTGCAGATGCAGGGGATGAGCAGAGATAGCCGCTCACATATCGGGCGGCGATTCCGAGCGAACGGGCGGATTCCATCATCAGGAGAGCGAAATCCCGACAGGTCCCCTCCCCGCGGCTAATTGTCTCGGCCGGTGACTGCACTCCATACTCATGACGCAGGGAGTAGCGGAGCTGTATCGGGATTGATCGGTTCAATGCAATCAGGAGCCCGAGTGTATCGGGGCGTGATCCCGGGAGATCACCCCCGGACTCCCGGACGAACGGTTCCAACCAAGAGCGCACCGGCGTATGTCTGAATTCTTGGACACCCAAGTAAGGGGAAAGCAGGGAGATCTCACGGGTTGTGTAGGTGACAGGCAGGGTCAAGGAACGCTCATCGAGCAGGAAATCGAACGGGTTCGTGATTTTCTGCTCGATAAGAAAACTACTTGAGATCAGGAGTTCCTCCCCCTTCCCCATCATAGTGGCCACGGCAACAACATTCTCCTCCACGTCCAGGTTCCAGCGGACCGTGGCTTGGGGGATGATTCGGAGCGAAGATCGCACAAGGTGGAGGCCGGGAGTGGCCTTGGGAGTTAACCTAAGTGTGTGCGGGGTAAACTCGACGGCGCTCCTGTAGCGGTAGTTAGTGGTATGATCGATTTGCAGAAACATCGTCGTGGTATTCGGTTGGGATTGGAACCCGCTTTGCCTGCCTTCGCTCAGGGGAGTAAAAACCGGATCAAAAAAGCAAGTCGTGGCCTAGACGGAAGGGCGAGAAGCTCCGCTTTGCAACGATGAATCGTTAAATTCCAGAATGTTTGCGTGCTGCGAGTGGACATCTTCTTTCAACATAGCAAACGCCATACCAGAAAACGCTTGGTGGTTTTTTGATTTTCACGAAGCCTAGTCCCATTAGCATGGCTGCATGAATCACATCCTTGTCACCGGCGGTGCGGGTTATATCGGTAGTATCTGTGTGGAAGAACTGCTTAACGCAGGATTCACTGTTTCGGTCTTTGATAATCTGAGCGAGGGTCACAGGTTGGCCATCGACTCAAGGGCACATTTTTTCCAAGGGGATCTCTCGGATATCGAGGCGATCAAATTGGCTCTTCACGAATCACAAGCCGAGGCAGTCATGCATTTTGCTGCCAACGCCCTTGTCGGCGAGTCCATGACTGACCCGGGAAAGTATTTCCGCAACAACGTGGCCAACGGGGTAAACCTCCTGGAAGCCATGGTCTCCAAGGGAGTGAAGCGCTTTGTCTTCTCATCCACCTGCGCCACCTTCGGAACGCCGGAAAAAATGCCGATCGACGAGACCCTTCCCCAGAAACCGATTAATCCCTACGGCGAGTCGAAGCTCATGTTCGAGAAAGTCCTTCGCTGGTATGGGGAACTGCACAACATCACCTTTGTCGCTCTCCGTTATTTCAATGCCGCAGGCGCCTCCGAAAAATTCGGTGAAGATCACCGCATCGAAACCCACCTCATCCCGAACGTTCTCAAGGTGGCCCTTGGTCAGAAGGAATCGGTCGAGATCTACGGAACGGACTACCCGACACCCGACGGAAGTTGCGTCCGGGATTATATCCATATCATCGATCTTGCGCAGGCCCACAGACTCGCCCTGACCGCCAAAGAGAGCGCCTTCTACAACCTCGGAACGGGAGGCGGCACCTCGGTCAAGGAGGTCATCGACTGCTGTCGTGCCGTCACAGGCAAAGAGATCAAGGCTATCGAGAAACCTCGCCGCGCCGGCGATCCACCACTTCTGATCGCAGGATCAGAAAAAGTCCGAAGGGAACTGGGATGGCAACCCAAATATCAGGATATCAGGACCATTATTGAGAGTGCTTGGGCTTGGCACTTGAAGCACCCCAACGGATATGGCGACTAGGGCAACAGAGAAAAATTCATCAGGAACTCAGGCAATCAAGAGAGGGAAGGCACCAAAGACATTTTTTGAAATTTAAAGAAACAAAATCCCCTGCTCACAAACGAGTCCCATTGGTTTCGCGGTTTTTCCTATCTTCCCGATTAAAAATCTCACCGCCTCCCCATGGAATTAATCGATACACACGCCCATCTCGATTACCCGGATTTTGAGGCCGATCTCGAGGGAGTGATAGCCCGAGCAACGGAGGCCGGAGTCACCCGCATCATCACGATTGGAACGGGCCTTGAGAGCAGCCGCAGGGCGGTCATGCTTTCTGAACGCTTCCCCAACGTCTTTGCTGTCGTTGGGGTTCATCCGAACAACGTCGCCGAGGAGGGGCTGGATTTCCTTCCCACCCTGCGGGAACTTGCGACACACCCGAAGGTCGTGGCAATTGGTGAAACAGGGATCGACTATCACCACCTGCCGGAGGATCTACAGCCTCCCAAGGTCGCCTCGGTGGATGCGGCTCTTCTGGCCCAGTGCTCGAACGATCAGGAGCGCCTCATTGCCGAGGGGGCTTGGAAATCGGCGCAACAGGATGCCTTCAGGATGCAGTTGGATCTAGCGGCAGAGCTCGGCCTGAATACCGTGATCCACCAGCGCTCCTCATGGAAGGACACCCTTGAAATCCTCAGGGAATACACCGGCAAGGTGCGGGGTGTTTTCCACTGCTTCGGGGGAACTTTCGATGAGGCCCGGGAGGTCCTTTCGCTAGGTCATCTGGTATCATTCACCGGCATCATCACGTTCAAGAATGCCGGGCAGGTACGGGACACGGCGGCGCAGATTCCGGGTGATTCCTACATGGTTGAAACCGATTGCCCCTACCTTGCCCCGATTCCGTATCGGGGGCAAAGGGCTGAACCGGCCCATTCACGTCTTATTGCGGAAGCGATCGCCCTGACCAGAGGTATCCCGATCGAGGAGGTCGCGTCTGAAACGAACCGCACAGCGGAACGCTTTTTTCGATTTGGGAGATAACCAATGATAAACCTTTCCGGGTTGTTCTGGCTTCGGAGAGAGGAACAATCCCCATCCTGGCTTCAGGGGCTTTGGATGGGGGTGATTGTTCTTCTTGCAGGACTACTCTGCACGGGTGTGATGGGCGGAACCATGGGCCTCTCCCAAGGCGGGTGGGCATCCGTCTGGAAATACCATGGGGTCTTTTGGCAGGGTTGGCTTCTTACCATCCTGATTTCAGGAGTTTCACTGGCTGTCAGTTCCCTGATCGGTCTGGGTGTCGCACTGGCGCTCCGCTCCCCAGTCCTCCCATTGCGATCCGTTGCACTCCTCTATGTGGAGGTCATCCGAGGCACTCCGCTTCTCGCCCAGATTCTTTTTCTTTTTTACGTGGTGGCGAATGGCGTCGGGCTTCAGGACAGGATCGTTGCGGGCGTGCTGATCCTCTCCCTCTTCAGTGGTGCCTATCTTGCTGAGATCGTCCGTTCCGGGATCGAAGCTGTTCCCGCCACACAGATTGAGTCGGCTAGGGCGATCGGATTCACGGACTTCCAAACCTTTCGATATGTGATTGCTCCCCAGGCTCTGCGACAGATTCTACCTCCGCTAGCAGGTCAGTTTGCCTCCCTGATCAAGGACTCCTCTCTCCTCTCGATCATCGGAATCGGGGAGTTCACACTTGCCGCCCAGCAGGTCAACTCCGCTACCTACCGGACCCTTGAGAGCTACCTCCCACTCGCCATTGGCTATCTGGCACTCACCCTCCCCATCTCACTGATTTCCAAAATACTCGAAAAACGCTTCCGTTATGAAACTTGAGGCCCTTGGAATCACAAAAACTTTCGGCCTAGGAAAAGATCACCGGAGAGTCCTGGATAATCTGACCCTGAAGGTTGAGTTCCCACATGTCCTTGCTCTGCTGGGACCAAGTGGAGGCGGCAAGTCGACGCTTCTCAGGGTGATTGCAGGTTTGGAACGCCCTGATGGTGGGGAAGTGCTCTTAGACAATGAACCGGTACCATTCAGAGACCAGCCTGTTTCAGCACTTCGAACGTACCGCCGCAGGCTCGGAGTGGTCTTTCAGGCCTTCAATCTTTTCCCTCACATGACAGCCCTTCAAAATGTTGTCCTGCCCCTTACGGCAGTCCATGGAATCCCTGAAAAGGAGGCCAAGGAACGTTCCCTGGGCATCATGAAACGACTTGGTCTCTCTGAACATGGCGAAAAACTACCAGGCCAACTCTCCGGTGGACAACGTCAGCGGGTTGCAATCGCACGGGCTCTTGCCGTAAAACCGAAATTTCTACTTTTTGATGAACCCACCTCGGCCCTTGATCCTGAAATGACAGCAGAAGTCCTCTCACTCATCGCCGAACTCCGTCAGGAAGGGATTCCCATGCTGCTGGTCACCCATGAAATGGGTTTTGCCCGAAAAATCGCAGATCAAGTGGCCTTTTTGGCCAATGGCCGTGTGCTTGAGCAAGGGGAGGTCGGCAACTTCTTCAGCAAACCTCAGACTCTAGAGGCCCAACGCTTTATGGCCAAGGTCTTGGCTTATTAAGCTTTCAATTTCCCGCCGAGACGCTCAGACGCATAAACGCTGAAGCAAGAAATATGCCCGTGGGATTCCTAGGCAAGCAAAAGGCCCCGTCGTTCCCGACGGGGGCTTCGTGTTAGTTAACCAATAAAGGTTTTAGAAGGACATTCCCACACTACAACCTGCCCATCCAAGGGAGGTGCCGGTGTTGTATAGGTTGAGACCTTGATAGGAATAAGCCCAGTAACCAGTAACGGACCAGACCTTGGTGACCTGCCAAGTGACTGGAAGTTGGAACTGCCAGTTGTTGGCTCCGGAAACGTAGGTGCCGTTTTGATTAGGATTGTAAACAAACGAGAAGTTATACTGAGTGTTCGGGTTAAAGGTAACAGATCCATCCTTCTTGATGAAGTTAAGAGGGATCGTTGCGCCGAGAGACGGGGTCAGGAAGCTCGATCCAGGGTTGATGGATCCATAAGTATACTGATTGGCTGTTCCAAGCTCATAGTAGTAGGTCAGCGAGCTGTTCAGGGTGATGCCATTCTTTAGGGCCTTGGAGTAACCTGCGGTTACGTTCACTTCATTCTGGATACCAGTCCCACCGGGGCGATTACCACCAGGAAGGTTGAAGTAGTTGTAGAGAGTATATCCTGCACCGAGGTTGAAGCCACTATCAAAGGTGTGAAGGTAGTTCACAGGAATATCCAACTCACGATAGGCGGAGGCATTCTTGTTGCTCTTCACTGCAGTAGCATACCAGAGGGGGACGGTGATTGCATCGTTGGCCGTGATGTGCCATGTCGGAGCAAAGGTCGTGGAGAGGAGACCGGTTCCGGCCAGAACGTCCACGCCGCGGAACATGTAGCGGCTGTCATAGTTCTCACTCACCAGCAGGGTAAAGGCCGGAGTGGTGGCTGCCGGGACAACCGGAGCCTTGACATCCTTGCCAGTAGCGACGGCGTTGGTGGAAGTAGCGTTGGTCTTGGAATAATCCCTTAAGGCAGCTGCCGCCTGCTGGGTGTCTTCCTGCTGAACAGCATTGTCCAATGCCTTGAGTGAAGTTGTCGCAGCGACCGCCGTGAGGGCGAAAGCAGCGACGCGTGTGATGGTTTTCATAGTTGCTTTTGGTTGGTTTTGGAACTGGTTGAAGTTCCTTTGCTACAACAAAGCATAGATTGTGCCAACATCTTTTCTTATGCTCCACAGAGAAAATCGCACTCCGCTCTAAGCAACTCGCTTATCGAAATGGTCAAAAGAGATCAGATCGAGGGAGAGGATCCCGTTAATCAAATCAGCCACCTCGGACAAATGCTTTTTTTAACTGCCTTTACGAATCCCTACCAAATGAGGCATCCATAAGTCCTGCAACCAGCCTGGTTTTTAACTTCGGGGCTTCCAGAGGGCCGCATCGAGGCATGCCCAAAAATGGATGACCCATCCAAGAAGGAAAAACCAAAGAATGGCCGTGAAGACAAAAAAGAAAATCGCTGAGAGAAGCCGTCCTTGAAGGAGTTGTCCCAACCCGGGAATGAAAAAACTTGCCAATGAGGCGATCACATTCCCGGCACTTCCTTGTCCGTTGCTCATGGGTGGAATCTGCATCGCCCCTGCATTCTTGTCCAGCTCCCCTTAATGCTTCACCCTTGCCTGAGATTCCCCCCATGCTATGCCTGATCTCATGGAGACTCTCTTTGCCCCGGCACACCTGCACCTTGCCATCAACCATGTGCCGATCATCGGACTTGCCGTGGCATGCCTGCCCGTTCTGATCGGCATCCTCTTTCATAGTCGGGGAGCCCTTGCCTCGGGACTGCTTGCCGTGATCCTTTGCGCCGGTGTCATGCCCGCCATCATGGAGACCGGTGAGGCGGCGCAGGAATCCTTTGTGGACGGATCGATCGATCCGGGAATGGATATTGCCGGCAAGGCGGCTTTCAGGGAACACAGTCATCGAGCCAAGGCCACGGCCCCCGTTGTCTATGCGGCAGGTATTCTGGCTGCCGTTTCACTCCTGGCGCTGATCAGGTTTCCCCGTCAGGCAGCCTGGATCGGTTGGGCCGTCCTTCTCGGTTCAACCCTCTCCATCGCCCTGAGCGTCTGGACGGCGGAGGCGGGTGGTCGTATGAGGCACACGGAGTTCCGACACGCCGAAAAATCCCCTACCAAGCAACTCCTCCAAGCGACTCCCACTACGGTCACCTTACCTTCAACGACATCCTCAACGATGCCATCGGATTACCCATCGACCTCCTCCAACTCATCCCAGTCATCGGAAACGATCTCTCCGATTCCTAGCCCGACAGAATCCCCAAGCGGGTCTCCGATGACAAACGGGCTACCCTCACTCTAGGGACATTTTCCTGCCGATCTCACGATCTCAATAAAGCGACCATTTCACGGGTCGCCTGCTCGATCCCTACGAACACTGCGCGGGAGACGATCGAATGTCCGATATTCAGCTCGACAAGTTTGGGGAGGGTCAGGATGGGAGCAATGTTGGTATAATTGAGTCCGTGGCCGGCATTGACCTGAATACCAGCTTCTGAAGCAAGGCATGCAGCCTCATATAAACGGGCAAGTTCCCGCTCACGCGCAGGTCCCGTCGCCTCGGCGTATGCCCCTGTATGAAGTTCGACAACAGGAACACCGAGACTTCTAGCGGCCTCGATCTGATTCGGTTCCGGATCAATGAAGAGACTGACACGAATGCCAGCTTCACGCATCGCCGTTATCGTGGGTTCCAAGGAGGCCCCGAAGGTCACGCAGTCCAAACCGCCCTCGGTGGTCACCTCCTCCCGGCTCTCGGGAACCAGACAGACATCGGCCGGTAAAACCCTGAGCGCAATCTCAACGATTTCAGGAGTGTTCCCCATCTCAAGGTTGAGCTTGGTCGAGATCGCATCTTTCAGACGGAATATATCGTCATCAATGATGTGCCTCCGGTCCTGACGAAGGTGTGCGGTGATGCCAACAGCGCCTCCCCGCTCCGCGGCAAGGGCGGCATCCAACGGGTCGGGTTCCACATTGATCGATCCGGAATTCCTTTCATAGCGGGCCTGACGCACGGTGGCGACATGGTCTATGTTGACGCCAAGTTGCACCGACATCTGTCCTGATCCTTTAATGCCTGAAGTGGCGTGAGCCCGTGAAGACCATGGCCACACCTCTCTCATTTGCGGCTGCGATGACCTCGGGATCGCGGACGGAACCGCCGGGTTGAATGGCGGCGGTCGCGCCGGCCTCGGCTGCGGCAATCAGTCCATCGGCGAAGGGGAAAAAGGCGTCACTGCAAACGACACTTCCTTTCAGCGAGAGGCCGGCCTCTCCTGCCTTCCAGACGGCAATGCGCGAGGAATCGACACGCGACATCTGCCCGGCACCGATGCCGAGCGTCCGGTCCTTGCCGACGTAGACGATGGCATTGCTCTTCACGTGCTTGACCACCTTCCAGCCGAATTCCATGGCCTCGATTTCGTCCTTCGTTGGGGGGCGCATTGAGACAACATGGTGTTCAATGCTTCTGGCCCCCTCTTTGGGAGTGACATCGGCATCCTGCACCAGCAGTCCACCGATGACGGAGCGGATATCGCGGTCCGTGGCGGGCAACTCCTTCATAAGTCGCATGAGTCGAAGGTTTTTCTTTTTCTGAAGGAGTGAGCGCGCCTCGACATGGAATTCGGGGGCGATGATGACTTCGCTGAAAATCTCCGAAATCGCCTTGGCCAAGGATTCATCGAGGGGACGGTTCACGATGATAATGCCTCCGAATGGTGCGTCCCGATCCGTTGCAAAGGCCTTCTCCCATGCCTCGGTCAGATTTTCGTCGCTTCCGACTCCGCAGGGGTTCGTATGTTTCAGAATGGCCACCGTCGGCTTCGAAAACTCTCCGATCAGGCGGGCAGCAGCGGTGATATCGAGAATGTTGTTGAAGGAAAGTTCCTTGCCGTGAAGTTTTTCAAAGTAATCGAAGAAACTTCCATAGAGTTCCGCCTCCTGATGAGGGTTCTCTCCGTAGCGGAGCCTCCCTGCCAGTGCAAACTCAAGGGAGAGGGACTCCCC
>CAIKFI010000108.1 GCA_903826635.1 uncultured Spartobacteria bacterium
ACTTTAGGCTTTGCCGGAAAATCCGAAACTTCGGCTTTTTCCCAGATCGTGGCGGGGCTTTGGGGCATTGTCCGTTGCATCGCTTCCGTGGAGTATCTGGTTTCGGCTGACTCCAGGATCCGCTTTGCCTTGAGATAGCTGTTTTTTGCCTCCTGATAGTGGAGAGAATTTGTTTTTGCATCCTGTTGCCCTGATTTGGCCTCATTCAATTTCTGTTCCATTGCCTGAAGGGATTTTTGGGCAATTTCGAGATTAGCCTTCAAGGACTGCCTAAGAACATTGATCTGATCCTTCAACTGCTGGGCATAGACGGTCTTTTTGGCCTCAAGGGATTTTACCGAGGGGTGGTTGGGTCCAAGGCCCGAGTTGAGCATGCGAGCCTCTTCAGAAACGCAGGCTTCATACTGGGGCAGGATTTGTGAAATGGTTGCATCGTCCATCTCGAACGTCCTGAGGCTTCTCATGATCTGGTCATCTGTCATCAAATCGATTTGCTGTGCCTTGGATTGCAGGGAGGACACCTTCAACCTCATGTCATTCGCCGTGGAGGAATCGGAAATTAGGATGCTCTCCTCGGCCATGCGCGGATCCTCCATGCTTTCGGGGTTCAGGTCGTTAATTTTTGACTCCAGTCGGATCCGTGTCATTTCGTCACGGAGATCCTCCGTTTTTTTTCGCTGTTTATTCACCTCGTCCTCAAGCTGCACAAGCGACCGGGCAACCCACCCTTGCTGTTGGTCGATGCGCTTCTTCTGGTATTCCACGGCAATGGTGTTGGCAAGATCCGCAGCCTCCTGTCGATCCTGATCCAACACGGAAATCTGAATCAAATCGGTGTTTCGAACCTCGGAAACGGTGAGCATCGAACGTAATTTGAGAAAAGCCACATCTCGGGAATTTAAATCCCATTTTTTTACTAATTTGAGAGCGTTGATGACGGGATAGAGGATCTCCTTGCGCTGGATAATCTGAAACTGCGTTGTCGCAAACCGAGGGTCGAAGCGCGCGCCGGAATCCGCCCCGAAGATCTGCATTTTGTTGCTATCCTCCTTCACCTGCATCGTGACCGATGACTGGTATTGACGCGGCGTCAGGTACGTGCCGATTCCTGCCGTCATGACCACAAGCAGAAAAACTAGGATGATCAATGGTAACCTGACCCTGATGACTCTCCAGTAATCTAGCAAATGAAGCTTTATTTCACCCGCTCCACTTTCTGTTGTTTGAATATTGGACTGCATAAAGGATTTTTTGAGAGCACTGAGTAAATACCTCAACCTTGCAGATAAACAACTTTGAAAAAAATATTTTTACCTGATAGGACTCCGTGGGAAATCGAAGCCTACTAAAAACTTCCCCTGATTTGAAAATAACTAATTTCCCTATTATAAGCATAGGACTGAACGGAGGGCGAGACGCTGCTTAAATATTGATACCCAAGAGCCAGTTGAATGATCCTGTTAAGATCGTAGGTCAGATCCAGATTCCCTTGATAATTGGTGACGTTGTAGGTGATTGTCTGACCATTCGGTCCATTGGGGACATCTTTGTAGTTGGTCAATAGATAATACAGTGCGGTGTTCAGTTTTAACTTGGCGAAAATTCCCTGAGAGTAAATAAGACCTGACCTAAATGCCGTGGTGTAACCAATCCCCTGGCCCGCGGCGGGTTGGGTGCTCAGATTGGAATTCCAGTTGATATTCGAGACCCGACCAAACTGCCAACTCAGCGTGTTGTCCAAATAAGGACTTATGCTGAGACTGCTTGCCTGGGAACTCTGACTTTGAGCTCCAAGCCTGAAATTCCAAAACCATTTGGGGTTGAAAATGTGATCAAAGCCCGCCGAGAGAGTTTGTCCCCAGCTGTTTTGAGCGGCTAGATCAGGATAACGATAAAGGAACGTGCTGTAATCCACAACGGCGGTGGTGGTGGGGTGTAAAAGGTAACGGAAGGATTGTGAAAATCCCGGTTCGGTAAAGTTCTGAATTTTGGATTGGGGATAATAACTGGCCGTATAATTAAAGCGCGATACCGTTGTAAAAAGATGCGACCACTGATAAGCGACGGCAAAACTGCTCGAGGAATAATAGAAGGAGTTGTTGGAGTTATTGGCCGTCCCGGCCAGGGCGATATTCGGTTGCATCTGATAGGAGGTGGAGGTGTTGAACGTCAGAACAACTTTGGGGGCGTAGCGGTACTGAATGGCCGCGCCTAGCCCAACTGTTTCCTGGATTTTTGAACTCTGGCTGATTGCACTGTTCGCGTATTCGGTAACGCCTCCAGTGAGATCCATATTCACATCGAGTCTTGGCGAACCAAACTTGTAATTAACCCCGCCGTTCAGATTTGCAAACGTGCTGCCGATGGCATTAGTTCCATTGGCACTGTTGACATTGTTGTCATACCCTCCGCGCAGGGCTGCCTGAAAACGAAGCTTTCTGGCCCAATCAAAAATTCCTGATAGAACGCCGGGAGCGGATGTCGCTTGGTCATCCAACCTCATGCTTGGCATCCCAACGGAAGCTGGAGCAAACTGGGGATTGCCTGCCGGCATGGCACTCGGCAAATCCAACGATTCGGCGGAAGGCGGATTGAATTTTGGCGCGGGCGTCGGAACCGGAGTGGACTGTGATTGGGCTTCGGGTGAAGCTGATGGAGAAGGTAACGGGGTAGCCTCGGGAAGTGGAGGGGTCGGCAAGGTCACCGAAGGCGCGGCAACCTGATAACTGGAATCGACTGGGGAGGATTGTTGAACCGGCTTCGGAACCACCTTTCGGCTGGGTGCGAGCGTTTGTGGCGCGGAGGCTGATTGGTTCGACTGTCCGGAATCCTCCGCAGATGCGGAAGCATCGCCGGAGGATTCCTGGGCCGAAAGACTTGCCAATGACATCAGCAGGATCAATGTCACCAGCAAGAGGCCGAAGATGCGTGTTAAGATTGGCACAGTGAATGATGATGACTCTTTGAAGCGTTGGGAGATTGGCAACTTTGCCGTTTCAAATCAATGAAGGAGTGTCATGAGAGAATCCCGGAGTCTCTTTGCCTTGAATGGAGAGAATTCAGCGCCTAGACTCTAAATCCATTTATGACCACAAGTATTCTGGATCCGTCACGGGTGGCATCCGTTGAGTTGAGCAATGACGAGATCGCCCGTTATTCCCGTCACCTCATCATGCCCGAAGTTACCCTGGAGGGGCAAAAACGCCTCAAAGCCTCAAACATCCTCTGCATCGGGACAGGAGGACTGGGATCGCCGATTGCACTTTATCTGGCTGCTGCAGGAGTAGGGCGCATTGGACTCGTGGATTTTGATACGGTCGACTTCTCAAATCTCCAGCGTCAGATTCTTCATGGCACCCGAGATGTTGGTCGTAAAAAAATCAATAGTGCCCGTGACACCATCAAGGAGATCAACCCCAATGTGCAGGTGGATCTTCACGACTGCCTCTTCACCTCCGAAAATGCCGAGAAACTTGTCGCCCCGTATGATGTCGTCATCGATGGAACGGATAATTTTCCAACCCGTTATCTTTCCAATGACATCTGTGTTTTCCTGAAGAAGCCGAACATTTACGGCTCCATTTTCCGATTCGACGGGCAGTGCACCGTTTTTGCCCCCCATCTGGGAGGACCTTGTTATCGTTGTCTCTATCCCGAACCCCCGCCCCCGGGAATGGTTCCCAGTTGTGCCGAGGGAGGTGTCCTGGGAGTCCTCCCGGGAATCATCGGCGTCATGCAGGCGATCGAAGCGATCAAACTGATCGTGGGCATCGGGGATCCCCTGATCGGCCGACTAGTCCACTTCGATGCACTCAAGATGAAGTTCCGGGAATTCAAGATCCGTAAGGATCCAAAGTGTCCTGTGTGCGGTGATCACCCCTCCATCACCGAACTTATTGATTATGAAACTTTTTGCGGAATCCCACAAGCTGCTGCCGCCGAGGAGGCAGAACCTCCTGTTCCGGAGATCACCGTTGAGGAACTCCATGCCAAACTTCAAAAGGGTGAAAAGGTCGCACTGATCGATGTGCGCGAGCAGTTCGAGTGGGATATCGCAAGGATTCCTCAGGCGAAACTGATCCCTTTGGGCGACCTGCATTCCCGAATGAGCGAGTTGGACAGCGCGGACACCATCTACCTCCAGTGCAAATCGGGCGTCCGCTCCGCCAATGCCCTGCGTGAATTACAACGGGCGGGGTTCTCCAAGCTCTTCAACGTGCAGGGTGGAATCCTCGCCTGGGCCGACCGGATCGATCCCTCGGTCGCAAAGTATTGATTCATGCCCGATCTTCTCGCGCAACTCTCGGCGTTGCTACGCTGTCCCGTCACGGGGCAGCAACTTCATCTGGCGACACCCGAGGAATTCCGTCTGCTGGCATCCCATGAAGCAGACGGCTTTCTTGTCCGTGAAGATGGGTCCGCCGCCTACCCAGTGAAAAACGGAATTCCCTCCCTGCTTCCCGACTCACTGATCCCGGTCACTCTTTCGGGCTCCAACTAAAAGCCCACAGCCTAAACATCTTTTCCCCAATGACCGAACTTGAAACCATCAGACATTCCTGCGCGCATATCTTGGCCAATGCGATCCTGCGGATCTGGCCCGAGGCTCAGTTTGCAGCGGGCCCTCCCGTTGAGAACGGCTTCTACTATGATGTTGATTTGACTCATCGCATCAGTCCCGAGGATTTTGCCCGCATTGAGAAAGAGATGGAGGCCATCATCGCCAAGGCCCAACCCTTCACCCGTGAAGTCATCACCCGGAAAGAGGCTCTGGCCATGGGCGAGCGTGGAGAATTGGCAGGGCTGGCACCACGTCAGCAAGCGAGCCGGTTCAAGCTTGATATCATCACGCGCATCCCCGAAGGGGAGGAAATCACGCTCTACCGCAATGGCAGCTTCACCGATCTCTGCGCCGGTCCGCATGTTGCCGATACATCTAAGGTCAGCGCCTTCCGCCTGACCCATGTCGCAAGTGCCTTTTATCAGGGCGATGAAAACAACCCTCAACTGCAGCGCATTTACGGGACGGCATTCCCTTCCTCCATGGAAATGGAGAACTGGTTTGCAATGCTTGAGGAGGCCAAAAAACGTGATCATCGTAAGATCGGGAAGGAGCAGGGTCTCTTCCACATCGATGAGGCCGTTGGGCAGGGATTGATCCTTTGGACCCCAAAGGGCGCAGTGATCCGTCAGGAACTCCAAAACTTTATCAGTGGAGAACTCTCCAAGCAGGGCTACTCCCAAGTCTTCACCCCTCATATCGGAAAACTGGGTCTCTATAAAACTTCCGGCCACTTCCCTTATTACAAAGAGTCGCAATTCCCAGCCATTCCGGAACCCGATCAACTCGCGCAAATTGCCTCGGAAGGATGCGGTTGCGCAGAGATGACCGCTCGCTTGGAGGGGGTCTCCGAGACTTTTGCCAACGCGTTGAATGATCGAGCAGGCAAGGAAATCGTCGCGAAGGATCGGGTGATGGATCCGACTCAATTGCTCGATGGCTTCATGCTGAAGCCAATGAACTGCCCCCATCATATCAAGATTTTTGCATCCCAGCCGCACAGCTACCGAGATCTCCCCGTGAGACTTGCCGAATTCGGAACTGTCTACCGATGGGAACAGTCCGGAGAACTCAACGGCATGACCAGAGTGAGGGGATTCACGCAGGATGACGCTCATCTCTTCTGCACCGAAGAGCAGGTGTCCGCGGAGATTCAGGGATGCCTTCAACTTGTCAAAAAGGTGCTGACCACGCTCGGCATGTCGGATTACAGGGTTCGCGTGGGACTGCGGGACCCCGACAGCAGCAAGTTCACGGGTAATCCTGCCCAGTGGGATCTTGCCGAGCAGGCCTGCCGTGATGCTGCCGTCACCCTGGGTGTCCCCTACACGGAGGAACCGGGTGAAGCCGCGTTTTACGGTCCTAAAATCGACTTCGTCGTCAAGGATGTCCTGGGGCGGGAGTGGCAACTCGGCACCGTTCAGGTCGACTACGTTCTCCCAACCCGCTTTGATCTCTCGTACACAGGCGCGGATGGCAAATCTCACGTGCCGGTCATGATCCATCGTGCTCCGTTCGGTTCCCTCGAGCGCTTCACCGGCGTCCTCATCGAACACTTCGCAGGAAGTTTCCCCGCATGGCTGGCTCCCGAACAGGCCCGTGTGCTTCCCGTTTCCGAAAAAGTGGCTGACTATGCCAGTCAGATCGTGACGGCAATGGCCGCAAAGGGGATCAGGGCCACCGCGGATCTGTCGCCGGAAAAACTCGGCGCTAAGATTCGCCTTGCCCAGCTTGAAAAGGTTCCCTACATGATCGTAGTCGGACCAAAAGAGGAGGCCGCCGGTCATCTCTCGATTCGAAGCCGTCAACGCGGCGACGAGGGGTCCATCGATGCAGATGCATTCATCCAACGACTTGAAAACGAAATCCGAGACCGCGCCCTCACCGTGTGAATGCGTGTAAGTTTCCTTGTCCAGAGTTGATTTTCATTCTTTCATTCTTCGAGCAACCAGTCAACGGGCGTTGAGCAACATTGCCTAACGCCTCAAACCACAGAGCGCCAGTCGCACCCAGATCCCATTAATCCAGCACTCATCCGCATCAACGACCGTATCCGCGCACGCGAAGTACGGGTCATCATTGGCTCCACAGGCCAGCAACTAGGCATCCTGAAAACGGATGAAGCCATACGGCGAGCAAAATCCTACGGACTGGACCTCATTGAAGTGGCACCGACAGCAAATCCTCCGGTCTGCCGCATCGCCGATTTCGGAAAGTTCAAGTATGAACTGACCAAGAAAGAAAAGGAGAGCAAACACAGCGCAACCAAGATCAAGGAGATCAAGTTTCGCGTAAAGATCGGCGCTCACGATTACGAAACAAAACTACGTCATGCCGAGGAGTTCCTGGAAAAGGGAAATAAACTCAAGATCGTCCTGCAATTTCGAGGTCGGGAAAACGCCCACAAGGACCTCGGTCTGGCGATGATGGAGAAAATCAAGAAAGACCTTGAGACCATGGCCCTGGTTGACATGCCTCCGAAACTTGTCGGGCGTGCCGTTGGCATGACTATGAGTCCTCTGCCTGCCGCCAAGCGGAAGAGGAAATTTGCCAAAATCGAAGAGGAATACGTCGAGGATGAGGACGATCATGACGAGGAGGAATCAGAGAACTCGAGTGATGCTCCCGTGACCTCGGAGGAGACCGGTCATGCCGGCTGACAAAACCGCGCCAACTCCCACCAAGCGCCTTTACCTGTTTGATATCGACGGCACCCTGATCACCTCGGGTGGAGCGGGTGAGACCTCGTTTCGCGAGGCAGTCCATGAGGTCTGCGGAGGTCACTCCGCGCTTCATGGGGTCAACTTTGCAGGTAATACGGATACGGGTATCGCAAGGGAAGTTCTCATCGCTGCGGGCAAAGAACCGTCGCAGGAAAACATAATGTCGCTGCTCGATGCCTACCTTGCCAAACTCTCCGACCGGATGCACCTACACGAAGGAAGACTTCTCCCCGGCATTGTCACTATTCTTGACCGAATGAAGGAGCGTCCCGACTGCATCCTTGCACTCCTGACTGGAAATCTTGCAAAGGGGGCGGAAGTGAAACTCACCCATTACGGGGTCTGGCACTATTTTGGATTCGGCGCCTACGCTGACGATCACCACGTTCGCAACGAACTCGGTCCCGTCGCCATGGCCCGGGCCCTTGAGGATCATGGAGAGGAATTCACTCCCGATCAAATCTATGTGATCGGTGACACACCGCGCGACATCGAGTGTGGAATGGCTTTCGGCGCTGTCACCGTCGCCGTGGCCACCGGAAAATATTCCCGGGCCGAACTCGCATCACACTCACCTGATTTCCTTTTTGACAATCTCTCGGACGTCAATGCCGTCATGGTCGCCATCGCACCCAATGACTGATTGATTCATTTGGAAATCAGAAAGACAGGACACTGAAAAAGCTCACAGGGATGAATGGGATGGGATGGATCCCAATGGGAAATCTGCGGGGCGTGTGTTGTTGCTTCATCACATCTTGGTAAGGTGCATTCATTTGCACATCATCAGACGATTTCCCAATCAACTCTCATGAATTCGTCCATGACATTCCCTTGGATTGCCCGGCCATTGCTTCGCAGTCGTTATTACGGATCCCTGTGAGTTCCCCCCGCTAGAACGAAGCTGTCATTCCGTAGAGAAAACCCTTCAGGTATTCACTTTCTGGAAATCCTAAGAGGATCGGGTGGTCGGGACTTTGACCGAATGACTGCAACTGGCGGGCTGTCCTCCGTGCTTCACCGAAGGCCTCGACAACACTCCCCCCAAACTCTTCGGCCGTAACATGGTGGGAGCAGGAGAAGGTTGCAAGCAGACCATCCTTGGAGAGTAGTTGTGCCGCTTTGAGATGAAGTTCCCTGTATCCTCGAAGGGCATCAACAATTCCCTTTCGGGTCCGGGTGAATGGAGGGGGGTCAAGGATTATAAGATCATACTCCTCCTGACGCCTGGCCACCGTGGAGAGGAATTCAAAGACATCCGCCCCGACGATCTGCACGGCGACATTATTCAAGCGTGCATTCGCCTTGATCCGAGGAAGGTTATCCTTGCCTGACTCCACGGCTGTCACCCCCGTCGCCCCCTCTTGGGCGCAGGCTATGGCAAAGGCTCCCTGATTGGAGAAGCAGTCGAGAACCCGCTTCCCTTTGGCCCATGTGGCGACCTGACGATAACTGGATGCCTGATCCAGATAAAATCCGGTCTTCTGTCCGTGAATGGGATCCAGATGGAATTTCATTCCCGCCACATGGATCTCAAAAGCTCCCGGTTCGGGTCCCAGCAACATGCCGGTTCTGACCTCGAGTCCCTCCAACTTCCGAGAAGAGGAGTCATTACGCTCCACCACACTCCGGACGCCAAGAACTGCCTGAACTGCAGCGGCGATCATCTCACGGCGCAGCTCCATTCCCATGGTGAGCGTCTGGAGGGTGGCCACAGAATCGAATCGGTCAACGATGACCCCGGGAAGCCCGTCACTCTCACTCCAGAGAACACGGCGCACAAGTGGATCCACTCCCAGGTTATCCCTGAATTGCTGCGCACGCTCGATCCTTCGAATAAAAAAATCGGAATCCAACTCCTGACGTCGGCGGGAAAAGCGCCGCGCAACGATCTGGGATTTTGAATTGTAGATGCCGCTGCCCAGCATCCGGTCACGGCCGTCCTTGATGGAAACAACATCCCCATCCTCAGGATTACCAAAGGTCTTCAACACTTCGGTGCCATATACCCAGTCGTGCCCATGCAGGATGCGGGCCCGGGGGCGTATAATGATTCCTCCCATAAGATGAACGGTCAGGAGGTGAAGGCTTCCTCGTGCAGGATGGGCAGAGTCATCCCAAGATCACGATCCAGCACTTCGGGGTATTCAAAGACCCTCCCCTCAAAGTTACGGAAAACCACCTTTTCCGAGTCATGAAAAAAGACGTAGCCAGGATTCACAGGCACTTTGCCGCCTCCCCCGGGAGCATCAATGACAAACTGAGGAATCGCGTAGCCGGTCGTGTGCCCCCTGAGACCCTCGATGATCTCGATCCCCTTGCGAACAGATGTGCGCAGATGAGAGGACCCTTGGATAAGGTCACACTGATACAGGTAATAGGGGCGCACCCGGCATCGTAGAAGTTTGTGAATGAGGGACTTCATGACCGGCACCGAGTCGTTTACCCCGGCAAGAAGAACACTCTGATTTCCCAGGGGCACGCCATGATTGGCCAGCATTGCCAAGGCGTCCCTCACCTCGATGGTAAGCTCGCGGGGATGATTTGTATGAATGCTCATCCAGAGCGGATGATGCTTCTGGAGCATTCTGCACAGTTTCGGGGTAATGCGCTGCGGAAGGAAGATTGGAACCCGGGTCCCGATACGAAGGAACTCAAGATGTGGAATTTCCCTTAATTTGGTGAGAAGAGCATCCAGCTTATCGTCTGAAAAAAGAAGCGGATCTCCTCCGGATAGGAGCACATCGCGGATCTCGGTGTGATCGCGGAGATAGGCTATTGCCTCATCGAAGTCAGTCTGCAGTTCCTGTTCTCCGGCACCGCTAACAACTCTGGACCTCGTGCAATACCGGCAGTAGGAGGCACAACGATCCGTGATGAGAAACAGAGCCCGGTCGGGGTAACGGTGCACCACTCAGGCAACAGGCATATGGGCATCTTCACCACAAGGTTCAGCCATTTCAGCCGGGGAGATGTTTCCCTCGCCGACGTGAGGGATGATTTGACGGCGAATCGGGCAGTCGGGATTAT
>CAIKFI010000109.1 GCA_903826635.1 uncultured Spartobacteria bacterium
CAACTGCAATCTTTCCTCAAGCCTCGGTGAACTTCTCGGTCACCAGCGACTGGGGTAGCGGCTTCAATGGTCAGGTTGTTATCGTGAACACCTCCAGTCAGACCCTGACCAACTGGAGCGTCTCCTTCCAGATGACACCTGCCATTTCCACGATCTGGAGTGCCGGGATCGTCTCGCAATCAGGGGGTAACTACGTGATCAATGCCGGCTCGAGCACCTGGAACAACTCCATCGCTCCCGGAGCAAGTGCGACGATTGGGTTTTCGGCATCACCCTCGCTTGGTGGAGTTGCTCCCAAGAACATCGGCCTCTCTGTCCAGACCGTCTCCACGACGCCCGTGGTGACTTCCACTCCGGTGCCTACCCCTACTCCGGTAGCGACCCCCACGCCCACGCCCGTGGTTGTGGCTACACCCACACCAGTCCCAACACCAGTGGCAACCCCAACACCGATTGTCTCCACCAACCAATCCACGAACTTCAACTATGCCGAAGCCGTTCAGAAATCCCTCTACTTCTACAACTGTCAGAAATTGGGCAAGCTCCCCAGCAACAACATCGTGCCTTGGAGAGGTGATGCCGCACTTGCTGATGGAAGTGACAACGGTATCGACCTAAGCGGTGGATACTCGGATGCTGGTGACCATGTGAAGTTTGGCCTTCCCATGGCCAGTTCGATGACCTTGCTTGCCTGGGGCGGTATCGACAATGCATCCGGTTACCAAAAGTCAGGTCAGTCCAAAGCCCTTCTCGATGTCGTCCGCTGGGGGACCGATTACCTGATTAAGTCCCACCCCTCGGACAATGTGTTCTACGGACAGGTTGGCACTGGGTCCGCTGATCATGCCTTCTGGGGCCCTCCTGAGGTCATGACCATGGCACGAGCCTCCTTCGCCCTGACCACGACAAAACCAGGAACCGAGGTTGCGGCCGAGTCGGCTGCTACTCTCGCGGCAGCATCGATCCTCTTCCGGACAAATGATCCTGCCTATGCAGACCTCCTGCTCACTCATGCAAAGAGCCTCTACAACTTCGCCGATACCTATCGCGGCACCTACACCGCAGCAATTCCTGACGCGGCCTCCTACTACAACTCCTTCTCCGGATACTACGACGAGTTGGTCTGGGGTGCCGCATGGCTCTACAGGGCCACGGGAGACGTGACCTACCTGAACAAAGCCGAGACTCTCTACAGCCAGAATATCGCTGGAAAGAACCTGATCTGGACCCATGCATGGGATGACAAATCCTACGGTGCCACGGTTCTGCTTGCGGAGTTGACAGGCAAGAGCATCTACAAGACCACGGCGGAAAACTGGCTCAACTTCTGGACGGTCGGCAATAGTGCCGGATCCAAGGTCGCTTACACCTCTGGTGGTCTTGCCTGGCTCGACCAGTGGGGGTCGCTCCGCTACGCCGCCAATACAGCCTTCCTAGCCCTAATCTACGCGGACAAAGTCGGAGATGTCGGCACCCGCTATCACGACTTTGCCAAGAGCCAGATCGATTATATGCTTGGTAAAAACCCTGCCTCGCGGAGCTACGTGGTCGGTTTCGGCAACAACCCTCCGGTCAATCCCCACCATCGGGGTGCCCATGGTTCTTGGAGCGGTGACATCGCTAGCCCCGTGAACAACCGCCACATTCTCTTCGGGGCGCTTGTCGGAGGACCTAGCAGTGCCATCGACTCCTCCTACGTCGACGACCGCAGCAACTATGTCTGCAACGAGGTGGCCCTTGATTACAACGCGGGCTTCCAGGGCGCCGTCGCACGTCTGGCCCAGGAATCCACCGGCACACCGTTGGCTCTGTTCCCTCCAGCTTCGGAGGCCGGAACTTTGAGCGACCAATACTTTGTGCAGGCGGCCGTGAACAACTCAGGAACCGGTTTTATGGAAATCCGTGCCCTGCTCAACAACCGCTCGGCCTTCCCTGCACAGGGATCGACCCAGTTCTCCTTCCGCTACTACCTCGACCTGTCCAGTCTCTATGCGGCGGGGTTTGACAGCACGGCGATCACCGTGACCTCGAATTACATCCAGAATGGAACGGCGGCCTCCGCTCTGAAGGTCTACGATGCCTCGAGGCATATCTATTATGTGGATGTCGACTTCTCCGGCACCCTGATCCAGCCCGGCACCGGAACCTCCTACTGGAGGGAGGCCCAGTTCCGTTTGAACCTCCGTCAAAGTGTCCCTACCACCGCTTGGAATCCGATCAAGGACCCCTCCTATGCAGGGCTTCAGGTCGGTGGTAACAATCTCACCACGACAACGAAGATCCCAGTCTATGAGAATGGCTCTCTTCTCACGGGATCCAATCCCTAAAGAATCCGTGACAATTTGAAGGAAACTTGTCCGGCAATCTCGCCGGACAGGTCGGGTAACGGGAAATTTCTGGATTCGTCATCGTGAAGCGTGGGAAGGAACCCTGAGCAGGGCCTTCAGTTGGTCAATTCCGTTGCGAACCGCCCAACCCCAGCTACCTCTCCATCCCGCTGGAACCTCTTCAGAGCGAAGGAGTCATCAAAGAAAACCAAGGCTCGGGCCGGCGGGATTATCTAGACGGTAAAGAAAAAACCCATTCCCTGACAAATAAGGAAATCGGTCTACGGAGGGAACAGTTAGCTGGATCAATGGGATCCAGGAACTCCGGTGATCAGTGCTCTGAGGAAAACAAACCCTCCTCCAAAAGCTGCGGTAATCAACGCAGGGTAGATTGCCCTCCATCCGCGATGACTACAAAGACGCTGGGAGATGTAGCAGCAGAGAATCATTACCACGAAGCATCCAACATTGATCAGAGAAAAAGCGGCTTTTCTGGGTATCAGGCCAACATAGGCCAGTTCAATAAGCAGAGCACCTAGGATGCCCGGAATCATCTGTGGAAACCATTCCCAGATCAGGTGCGTGTATGCTTGCAGGGAGAGCGTCTTTCGGATGTGAATCTGCTCACCGATGATATGACAGTAGACGTCGGAGACTGTCATCGCGAAAAAAGCCACGATGATATAGTTGATTAGGTTTTTATTGGAAGTATCGTGCTGTGAAACCGCTACCAGAATCGTCAGCAGGAGCAGGCATCCCTTCAGTAACCGTGAAAGGTATATTCCAAGTAGGGATTTTTTAAAAGGGATCCTGAAGACTTTCATTTGGTACTGTGTTCCCCCTCGCTAATGAGAGGAGCAATTCTTTGCATCAGAACCATGGCGCGTATCGGTTTTATACAAAGATGTATAAGGAGAATTACTACCTTCCTCCTACTTTTGTAGGAAGTGCAATCCCCCCAAGTAACGAAGTTGTAACAATACGATCTTACACCTCGCCGATGGCACGCAGTTTCTTGATGATTTCTTCTCCGCTATGTCTCTTTCGTTTCATTTGAGGTTAACGGCACCTCCGTGCCGTAAACTCTCACAACACCTGGATCAACTTTCGGGTAGCGCTCCATCGTGTCGGCCGAATGGTCAAACCGATTCCGTTGCGAACCGCCCAACCCAACAACCTCTCCATTCCTCTGGAACCTCTTCAGGGCGAGATCCCAGATAAAGTCAACTCACACGTTGCACGGATGAGGTCTATCTGATGAAGTTACCAATGCCAGCCCATGCACTCGTTGAAGGTTATTTTCATCCTCAATCAGTCTCCGCGTCTGACCGGCGCGTTGGTTGTTGTCCTTCTGATCCCCATGTTGTTTGGAGGGTGCTCTTCGGGCTTTTCAAATTTTCTAGGGGGAAAACAGGAGCACAAGGCCTCCATGCTTCGCGACAAGAGAATGACGGAGAAGCAGCTCGACGACCTCTCCAACGCCTACGCAGACCGATTTTATACGCTCATGTTCTCGGCAAGTGAACGGGTGATGCGTGATAACATGGATCTCCAGCAGTGCAGGATCATGAACGGACTCCGGCTCCTAAGCGTTTCGAGCATGTATGATATTGCAACGAGCCGGGATACGGTGACCCAATTGGTCAATCAGTTGGTGGTCGTAACTCTCGACAATTACTTCTGGGTCGATTCCGGAAGAGCCCAGTTGATATGGGGTGACCGTGCCAAATCTCTGGTTGAGAATCTACGTAAGGCTAGAGAAGACATCTGGGGGATTGCTGCTAAGGCCTTTACAGACGAGCAGCTTGAGGAGATTGATCTCTCCATTTCGACCTGGTGGCTCAAGGCTGGAGGGACGGAGTTTGCATCGTATGTGCGTTTCGACGATATCGCAGGCAACCGTGGAAGGGCCCTCATCGACCAGGTGCGTGGTGGTGCCGGGTTGCTTGCTCCGCTTGATAGGGCAACCGAGCAGATTCAGAGTGCCAATCAAGCGCTGGAGCGTTCATTCTTCTGGGCCAAGAGAGTGCCACTCTTTGCCAATTGGCAGATCGAGGCTCTCTGGTATGACATTCTGGCAATGCCAGATAGCCGCCGCGTGTTGGAAAACATAGACAACTTGTCCCAGGCGCCCGCTCTTATGAGTAAACGGATGAATCTTGTCACCGATACGGTGGCGCAAGCCAGGGATTCCGCAAAGGACCTAGTTGATCAGATTTTCCGCAAGGCTCTCATTCTGATAGGTGCCCTTTTCCTAGGAGCTTTCATTGTTGCCCGTTGGGGATTCTCCGCAAAAAAATGAAGCCTATGAATCTGCGATTTTTGATTTTCCCCCTCCCGGTTTTTGCACTGATTTGCGGAGCAAGCACCCTGCGCGCGACGGATACCCATGACGCCGCCTTCTTGACCAATGCCTTGCCGAGTAATCCAACCTCCAGCAACCTCGTTGCGGGCGTGACACCCTCCCCAAGCGTTCCCGTCACGTCTATTGAAGCGACTCCCGGATCCAAACTTTCCGAGGCTCTGAAGCAGCTTGTTAAGGCCAACGAAGGATCCGTCGAGGAGTTGACACAGCTCGTGGCTAAGTTCCCCACCTATTCACTGAGTGAGAGAGCTTGTAATGGATCCCTTCGGATCATTGGCTCCGACTCCCTGGGGCCTCTTCTTGTGCGTGCGGTCGGATCATACAAAGGCATCCACCCGGATGCGGTGATCGAGGTTTCCCAGAGAGGATCCATGAAAGGTCTGGATGCGCTTCAATCGGGGAACTGCGAAATGGCCACGGTATCCCGGGACCTTTCTGCCGCTGAGGTCGCACGGATCGAAAAAGCAACCGGCAAAAGGGTTTTCACGGTTCCGATTGCCCTCGGTGCAGTCTGTGTCTATGTCAACGCCGACAATCCGATCAAAGGACTGACCAAAGCACAGTGCAATGGTGTTTTTTCGATTGTCCACTCGATGACTGCTGATCCGATCATTCGCTGGAGGCAGTTGGATCCGGCCTCACCAATAAGTTCTGCCGCTGTTCTTCTATACATCGAGAAAAAACTTTCCGGAACGTTGAAGCTTTTCAATGACTGGTGCATGCTGGGAGAGGGTTTTACAACGATCAACCTCTTCATTGAACCGGGCCCCTCTTCCGTCGTGAATGCCTGTTGTGCCTATCCGGCGGCCGTAGGCGTTGCAGGATTTGCTCTCAGGCAACCAAGGGCTAGGGCACTTCCCTTGTCCGAAGGGTTCGGCAAGCCCTTTGTGGAACCAACAATCGCCACCATCCGTAACGGTGCTTACCCGATGAGACAGAGAATGAACATTGTTCTTCTCGCTCCAAGTGAGGAACAGATCCCAGGGATCGCGCGCGATTTGCTCCGTTTCTTACTCTCCCAAGATGGACAGGAGATGGTTGTAAAAAATGGTTTGATTCCAACCGACCCCGCAACCATCCCCGCCTTTTTAAGAACTCATGAACCCTGATCGAATGGTTGTCTGAATATTACAATCTTGAGATTTTTGGAGGTGAAGCCTTCGTCGACAAGAGTTTTGTTTGGGTTTGTATGTTGCTTCCTCCAAAGCAGTTCATCCAGATTAGCATATTGGATGGTTTTGCACTTCAGTAAGCATCAAGACCACCGGTTTCCCATCAAGAGCCCCGCAAAAGAGCCCCTTTTCCACATAGATTTCCTTGCACCCCCCTTCTGGAACCACTTCAGAGCGAAGGAGTCTCTCAAAGAGGACCGAGGCTCGGGCTGGCGGAAGTCGAACCGACCACTTCTGTTGAGGGTAAAGAAAACCCCATCCCCTTTTGAAGGAGATGGGTCTTCTTTGAAAAGCTATGAGTGATTAGGCAACAAGGGCCGAAGCGTTCTGACGGCGGCGGACGATCACGAATCCTGCAATTCCAGCAACAAGGAGCAGGGAAGCTGCAACTTGGGAAGGCTCGGGGACTGCGGCCGTTGATGCTCCCACATCAAATGATGTGCTGTTAGCGTGAAGCTCCCAGCCAATGTACTGCTCGCTGTAGGCGGCTACACCAATAGTAACAGGAACCCCTGTTGTAAAGCCAGCCAATGCGTTGCCCATATTAACAAGTTGCCCCTCGGTAGCAGTGAATGTGGCATCCGTAGGAGTGTGGGAAGCGATCAGCGAACCCACCGTGTAGATTTCAGCACCGCTGAACATTTGGA
>CAIKFI010000110.1 GCA_903826635.1 uncultured Spartobacteria bacterium
CACATCGGTGAATGGCAGGCTGATTGGCGAGAGATTCAGCCCGCGCCGCAGCCATGCTTCATCATAGACGAAATAAACGGCACCCCGATGGACCAGATGCCCCACGACGGATCCATCCCACCAACGGACTTGAAGTTTCTTCTCCATTTATTTGGAAGTTCGCGGTGATGCCTTCAACCGTTCCGGCGCAAGCAGATCGTTCAGCTTCAGATTAGTTTCCGGTTCCGGAATCAGATTGTGCAGAGCCTCGCTGAATCCAAGGACCCCAAGGGCTCTTGCCACATGGCGGAATTCCACACTTCCAACCCCAGCCTCAATTTTGCGATACGTAGGCATACTGATTCCCACCAGATCAGCAACATGTTGCTGGGAGAGATTCTGCTTCAAGCGATGGAGCTTGAGCCTCCTGCCCAGCTCTTTCATTGCCTCCCGTTCTCCAAGGATGGAAATCATAGTTTCTTTTAATTGTCTATATGTTGGTATAATGCAAACTATATTTTATTTTTCTATAATTAGAAAAGCCACAGAAGATAGCACCAAAAGCGCGGAGATACATTTTACAGATCCTTTACAGATAGTTATATCTGAATAGGTTTTGTTATGGTGACATCCAACCCCCGCATCCACCATTTCTTGTGTTTTTTAAAGAACGGGGGCGTTCTTCGCATCGACAGATGTCGGTGTTTTTGGCATTTTTAAAACTATGAAACACCTCCTCATACTTAGCTTCCTTGCCATCGTAGCCTTGTCTCTTTCCGCATGCCACACCGTGAGTGGTGTCGGCCAGGACGTGAGTGCCGCCGGCCATGGTCTCTCCAAGGCAGCCAACAAGGTCGAGCAGAAGATCAATAACTGATCCCCGAACGATTAATACTTCCAAAGGCCGCATCGGTAATCGATGCGGCCTTTTATTTTTTACCCCGACCTTCAGGTTTCGTTCATTTGCTAATTTCACACCTAAGGATCCGGATCTTGTCCTCTGTACTGTATCTCTTTCCTTCCATGGTCTTTGGGTTTGGTTGTCCCAAAGACCAACACACCAACCGGCTCAAATCTCCGAGGTCACGTCAGCAACCGGAGCGGCTTTTTTATTGGAACATCGATCTGTTGGAGACGATCACTTTCTGGTTTGTGGCTTCTTAAGGTTTCATCCTTCATAATTCCTAATTCATCCTTCATCATTTTCTTATGTCCACACTCGGCCCCATCTCCAACTTCATCGAGCATCACTACCGCCACTTTAATGCTGCAGCCCTGAAGGACGCCGCTCATTCCTACACCGCTCATCTAGAGAAAGGTGGCACTATGTTCATGACCATTGCCGGAGCAATGAGCACTGCGGAACTCGGCCTCTCGCTTGCCGAGATGATCCGGCAGGATAAAGTTCATGCAATCTGTTGCACGGGGGCAAACCTTGAGGAGGATGTCTTCAACCTGGTCGCCCATGATTTTTATGAGCGTGTGCCAAACTACCGCGACCTGACAGGAGCTGATGAGGTGGCCCTGCTGGAGCGCCATATGAACCGCGTCACCGACACCTGTATTCCCGAGATGGAGGCCATGCGACGGATTGAGGCGGTGGTTCTTGCCGAGTGGGAGGCCGCTGACAGGAAAGGAGAGCGTCTTTTTCCGCATGAATTCATGTACCGGATCCTGCTTGGTGGGAAACTGGAATATCAGATTGACCCAAAGAACAGCTGGCTTATAGAGGCAGCCAAACGGAACCTCCCCATGTTTGTCCCTGGTTGGGAAGACTCCACGTTGGGAAATATGTATGCCGGACACGTCATTAGCGGCGACGTAAAGAACGTCCATACCGTCCGCACCGGGATCGAGTATATGATCTCGCTGGCAGACTGGTATACAAAGAGCTCCAAGCCCCTCAACTCCAGCGCGGGCACCGGTCGCCACGCCGACTCTCCGGATGGATCGATCGGCTTCTTTCAGATCGGCGGAGGGATCGCTGGTGACTTCCCGATCTGCGTTGTCCCGATGCTCCACCAGGATCTTCAGCGCCCGGAGGTGCCTCTCTGGGGCTACTTCTGCCAGATCAGCGATTCGACCACGAGCTATGGTAGTTACTCGGGTGCGGTCCCGAACGAGAAGATCACGTGGGGCAAGCTTGGCATCAACACGCCGAAGCACATCATCGAGTCCGATGCCTCGATCGTCGCCCCGCTGGTCTTCGCCCTGATCCTCGGTTGGTAAAGCAGCAGAGTCTCTCTGCTGGGTAACCTAGGCTTTGATGTAGTCGAAGTAGACGATCAGGTTCCTAGGTGGAATCTTGAGCGTATCTGGGAGCACCACATTCCTGACGAGGAACGCAAAGATATGTCGTTGCCACGACGGCATTCCTGTCCCTTCTAAGGGTAGAAAAGGCTTTGGGAAGATATAGAACGTGTTTTCGGGATCAAAGGTGAACTCCCCGCTGCTTGATTGGGAGGCAGCTTCGAGACTGGCGGGGACGTCCGCATCGACCATGTAGCCGTGAGGCACTGTGATTTCCCAAAGCCCCCCCTCATGATGGATCAGCTTGGGTTCGCCGATCACCTTGTGAGGATCGGACCAGTTCGATGGGATCATCAGGATGACGACCGCCTCCGCGATCGATCCTGTTGTACGCTGGAATTCACGAATGGAGAAGATCGAGCTTTCAGGCGTGTTCTCTCTCGTGACATAGACCCTAGTGCCCGGAATTCGTGAACCCCTCTCCTTGGCCAAGACCCCACCCAGTTCGGAGGAAGTCATCCCTCCCTGCATCGACTCACGGATCAGCTTCCATCCCCGGTGCCAAGTGAACATGAGCACCATCATGACGGAGGCAAAGCACAGCGGGATATAGCCGCCAGCAAGGAACTTTGTGGAGCAGGAGACAAAGAGCGTCAAATCAAGAGCCAGCAGAAGAACAACTGTGATCGCTGTCTTCCAACGGGGAACTGTCGGCCGCGTAAACATCACCGCCCCCCAGAGTAAGGAGGTCACGGCCATCGCTCCCGTCACAGCCACTCCGTAGGCATTGGCCAGCGAGTCACTGGTCCGGAAGATGGCGACCAACAGAACGCACACAAGTCCGAGCACAAAATTAGCCGAGGGAATGTAAATCTGCTCCTTCATCCGATCATTGGTATGCTTGGACATGAAGGGGGGAAGGAGATCAAGCGACTTTGCTTGACGGCAAAGGGTGAAGACGGCGCTGATAAGGGCTTGGGAAGCAATGATCGTCGCAGCCGTGGCAATAATCACCAGCGGGACCCTTAGGAAATCGGGACAGAGCAGGAAGAAGAGGGCTGTGTTTGAAGCCGAAGAGGGGTAAGATTGAAGATAAGCAGCCTGTCCCAGGTAATTGATCAGTAGCGCAGGAAGGGCAACTAGGAACCATGCACGCAGGATTGGAGTCCTTCCGAAGTGAGAAAGATCGGCATAAAGCGCCTCCGTCCCGGTGACGGCCAGAGCGACGGCACCGATAACAGCCAATCCTTTCCACCCCCATGAATGCAACAGGGTGATTCCCTCCGCGGGGTTGAATGCCTGCAAAACGCCAGGATGAAGGATAATCTGATAGCCCCCCATAACAGCAATAACCGCGAACCAAAGGAACATGACCGGACCAAAAACCGCACCGATACTCCCCGTTCCGAAGCGTTGCACTGCAAAGAGGATAATCAGAATAAGGATCGAGACTCCCGGGACATACTCGGCAAGTTTGGGCTCAATCGTCACGACTCCACCAACGGCACTGAGCACCGATACGGTCGGGGTTAGCGTTCCGTCCCCCAGCATCAACGCTGCTCCGAAGGCGACCAGAGCGATCATTCCGAAGCCGATAGACTTTCCCCTTCGGGATTCCTTCAGGAGGGCGAAGAGGGCAAAGACCCCTCCCTGCCCTTGGTAGTCTTGCTTCATCATGATCAGGGCATACTTCACGCAAACGACCAAGATAATTGACCAGATGACCAGTGAGGCAATACCGATGGCCCGGGAGGCCCCAGTCAGACTGACAGCCGTCTGAAGCGCGTAGAGAGGGCTCGTACCGATGTCGCCGAAGACCACGCCTAGTGCAGCGAGCCAGAGGAGAGATGGTTTTTTTGCTTCTGAGGAATTCATCAGACTATCCCTAGATAAATGTCATATCGAAGCAACATCAATGCGACAGAACTGTCGAACAACCAAATTCCACGAACCCGCAATCAACAAAGTTTCATCATTTATCTGTGGAGTGGATCATTTGCGGACGATTTTTCATATTCTCAAAGAACCTTACTTTATTTCGGTAAAAGCAAACTTGATGGTGTTGCCGTTGGAGCTTACCACCAAAGTATATTTTTTCCCGTAATAGGGGGGCCAACCAGAGTGGTACTAGTAACTGGCACTATGTGACCATTCCGTTGACGATGATGGCAGGTTCCAGGTTTGCAAGATTGGTGGGTGTGAACCAAGTCACGATCATTCCATCCGTTGTGCTGATATAATTGGAGATATCGGTGTAGATGCTATTATTGGTATCCTGACTCCACATGAAGGAAGCAGAACAGACACCAACTGTTTGGTTGTTCGTATTGCACAACGGAGCACGCCCGTAGAATTAGGCGGAACTCGTCGTGGTCAGGTTGGTGCAGGCCGCAAGTTGTTCAGGAACTCCCGTCTGAACGGCAACCATGGAATTATTGCAGAGAGGGCGTAAACCGGATTCTTGGGCGATGCATTGGTTAATGATGCAGAATAGCCGGGAGTGTAAATTTTTTTACACTCCCCCCCGGACCTCA
>CAIKFI010000111.1 GCA_903826635.1 uncultured Spartobacteria bacterium
CTCATGCGCGTGACTTCGGAAACATACGCTGCCTCAAGCTGCGTATTGAATGTGTGCCGCAGAGAGTGATATGAGAGAGCCGCGGTCAAGCGGCCACGCGATGCCTCTCCTTTTTCTCGCACAATCGGATTGGGAATTTTTTCCGGTTTCGATGAACTGGGAGAAGGTATTCGATAATCCATTGCGTCGATGGATTGATTTCTTGGAGAGCGTTGGGAATACCGGTCTTGTTGGTTCTGGCTGATTATGTTCCGCATACCACGCCCTCAACCAGACGAGAAGTTGATTGTGAATCGGTTCCACATGGGGAGGCTTCTTGCTCTTCATGCGCCGCTTCTCAGGCGGGCAAGTAATCGTCTTTTTCAAAACATCAACCTGCTTCCATGTGAGGGTGGAGGCATCCCCTTGGCGAGGGACACCACCGCCTCCAACATGGCAGCGATGTCGATGTAGTCCTTGGCGTTGACTCACTGAAGGATGGTTTTCACCTTTGTCGCCAGCAGGTCGTCCAATGAGGCCTGCTTGATCACACGGCAGAATCCATTGGTGCCGATAATCCGCTCAAAGAGACACACATCATCCCAAATAACCAGATTCATGACCTGGGCCCTGATCTGCTCAGGGAGCTTCATGACCTCCTCCGGGGTTTTCCACCAGACATACTTCTTGACCAATGACGCCATGATGCCTTCCTCACTCGCACCCTCTGAAGTGCGCCTTGAAAGTGTGGCCTCCATACTTCAAGAACATGGACTGAACGAGGCCTCACATCAATCTCAGTCCCACTCTTGATCCAGTGTTGCAGGGCTTCCTCCTTTCTATCCAGAGCGCAGGGAATCCCTGTTGAAAGTTTCCTTGCAGGTTACTCTTTGTAGCAGGAGGGGCAGCTCACCTCATACTGGTAGCGGGAATCCTGTAACTCCTCAACGGTCAGGGGCATCTGGCATGCAAAGCAGAGCTGGCTTCCCGTCTCCTTGAGATCGGGATCGAGCCCAACTCTTTTGTCGAAGACAAAGCACTCCCCCTCATAGTGCGCCCCACCGCATTCCTCGAAATACTTGAGGATCCCTCCCTCCAGTTGAAGGACATTCTTATATCCCTCCCGCTCGAGCAGGGGGGCAGCCTTCTCGCACCGGATCCCACCGGTGCAGAAGGTCACCACAGTAGAGTCCTGGAGCAGTTGTTTGACGGAGTCTGGGAGCGTTCGGATCGCCTTGGGGAATTCCCGGAAGTGATCGATCCCCAGCCTGATGGCTCCGTTAAAGGTTCCCAGCTTGATCTCGTAGTCGTTACGGGTGTCGAGGAGTATCACTGGGCGTCCTTCATCGAGAAGGACTTTCAGGTCGCGCGATGAGATCCTGGGTGAGGTGTGGCGGAGGGGTTCGATTCCTTCGATCCCGAAGGCTATGATCTCCTGCTTGATCTTCACTAGCATCCGGTTGAAGGGTTGGTCTGCACTCCAACTCCGCTTTGCCTCGAGGTCCTCCAGTCCGGGAACACTCCTCAGGCGGGCAATAAGGGTCTCCACCTTCTCAGGATGGCCGGCAATGAAGAGATTGATCCCCTCCCCGCTTAGGAGGATGGATCCCTTCAGCTCTAGATCCGTGCAGAGGGACTTCAGATCCTGTCTCAACTCCTCAAGGAGTTCTGGTTGGGTTGGTTCACCAAGCTGAGTGAACTTGTAGGCGGCGATGTTCTGGATTGGGAGCATCTGGAGCAGAGAAGTTTACCCCATCAGATTCAATGCAGGTATAAAAAAAGCCCTCCCACATCACGTGGGAGGGCTTTTTAATAAGTGCTTTGAAAAAGCTATCCGAGACTTAGTCGTTACTACGGCGGCGGCGGATGATTGTCACAGCCAGAGCTGAGAGACCAAGGCCGACCATGGCACAAGTTCCAGGCTCAGGGACTGCTTCTGCAAGTGTTCCAGTTGCCTGGGTGAAGGTGTAGGTGGTGCCTGCGTCGGTGTATGAGAAGACACCACTTGCACCGGATCCAGTCTCGACCCATGAGCTACCTGCATTGAAGTAAAGATTACTCAGGTCACCAGTGACGGACGTCATTCCACTGAAGAGAACCACACTCTTGGTGGCTCCTCCAAAGAGAACGGCAAGTGAAGATGGGGAATTGATGTTCAGCGTGCCATTATATGCAAGCGTGCCACCATTGATCTGGATCTGATCATAACCATCCTGAACTAAAGCATTGGTGTTACCAGCTTGTGAGAGGCTTTCGATGTCTAGGGTGGTCACTGCTGTGCTGTCAAAGGCTAGATTCCCAATAATCTTGGTAATCGCAGTATTCGTGTAGAGGGCCTGCGTCGTTGTATAGGTTCCCGATACGCCTGACTGGTTCGTCGTGGTGACCGTGTTATACCAGCTAGGGCTGATTCCATCCGAGGTGATGGTACCTGTCCCAATATCAATCGTGCCATTCCCACGGATTGAGGAGACAGTGTTGGTGACTGTGTTCGTGCTGCTTGCGGTCAATGTGTTGCCCGTATAACTGTTACTCACCAAGCTGTTAGTAATTTGGTTTGTGGCTGCAGTCAGGCTGTAGCCCGAGGACTGTAACGCCGAGAGGTCCAGTTTGGAGCTGGTGCTTCCACCGAGGATAACGCCACCGTAGGTTCCGAGCGAGGAGGCGGCTCCGATCACGACGGTTCCCTGCTGGATGCTGGCTTGCTGGGCTAGTGCATTGGCTCCGTTGAATGTCAATGTGCCATTACCACCCAGCTTGCTGATATAGCCCGAGTTGCCGGCTGACTGTGGATCCGTGTAGGCTACTGGTCCCTGGATCGTTACGGCTCCTTCGTTGTAGAAATTAATCGTACGGGATCCCTTGGTGGCCGTGGTGCCTCCATATTCAAAACCACCGTCGAAGGTCACCGCAGTGTTGCTGTCTGTGTAGAAG
>CAIKFI010000112.1 GCA_903826635.1 uncultured Spartobacteria bacterium
ACATGCTTGATGGTCATAGGGAGAGTGGTTGGTTGCTGGTTGCATCTTGCAGTCGGTCAGATCGTTTGTCAGTCTCTTAAATCAACCAAACCTTTGCCTTTTTCAAAGGATGGGTCCAAAAAACATTTTTCATTATGTGCGGAATCATCGGATACGTCGGAAAAGCTGAAGCAGTCCCCGTCCTTCTGGAGGGACTGAGGCGCCTCGAATACCGGGGATACGACTCGGCGGGAGTGGCAACCCTCGAAGAGGGCCTGATCTCGGTGCGCAAAGAGGTCGGCCGTATTGATGACCTGCGCCGTTCCATAGCCGCCAACCCCATCGGCGGGAGCACCGGAATCAGCCACACACGATGGGCCACCCATGGGAAAGTCACCCGGGAGAATGCCCACCCCCACTTTGACCGATCGGGGAAGTTGGCCCTCGTGCACAACGGGGTCATCGAGAACTACTCAGAACTCAGGGCCCAACTTGAGGAAGAGGGCCACCTTTTCGTTTCGCAGACTGACACCGAAGTGCTTGCCCAACTCGTGGGCCGTGCCTTCGACCGCACCTCGGAGCGTTCCCAGGGGGCCTTGGTCTCATCGGTGCGCGAGGCCTTGACACATGTCAAGGGGACCTACGGCATCGCCGTCGTCCATGCAGAACTTCCGGGACTCATCATCGGAGCCCGCCGTGGCAGTCCCCTGGTGCTGGGTATCGGCAAGGGGGAGCATTTTCTTGCAAGCGACGTCAGTGCGATCGTCGGCCACACGCGCGACGTCGTGTATCTCAATGATTACGAGATCGCGGCGATCACGGGGGAGGGATTTGCGCTTTCCACGATTGATGGTGTCGGCGCCGGATACAATGTCACCACTGTCGACATGACCAATGAGGATGTCGACAAGGGAGCCTACCCCCACTACATGCTCAAGGAGATTCATGAGCAGGTGAGGAGTGTCACCGACGCCCTCCGAGGCCGACTCTCCCACGAGGAGGCCACGGCCAAGCTCGGCGGCCTGAACATGAGCAACGGCGACCTCCGCTCCATCGAGAGGATTGTCCTGAGCGGGTGTGGCACGGCCTTCCATGCCGCCATGGTCGGCGAATATCTCATCGAGTCGCTCGCCCAGATCCCCACCGAGTGCGAGTATGCCAGTGAATTCCGTTACCGCAATCTCCCCATGACCAAGGATACGCTCGTCTTTGTCCTCAGCCAGAGCGGGGAGACCGCGGACACCCTGGCCGCGCTCCGGGAAAGCCAACGCAAGGGGCATCGCACCCTCGGCATCTGTAACAACGTCGCCAGCACCATTGCACGGGAGAGCGACGGTGGGGTCTACATGCATGCCGGACCTGAGATCGGTGTGGCGGCGACCAAGTCCTTCACCTCGCAGGTCACGGTTCTCACGTTGATCGCCCTACTTCTCGGACGCATTCGCAATCTCTCCAGCTCTGCGGGAAGCCGGATCATCTCTGAACTGGAGGAACTCCCTGCCAAGATCGAGCGGGTTCTCAAGCTCGAATCCGAGATCGCAGCGATCGCCCGCCGATATGCCCAGTCCAAGGTGATGCTCTTCATGGGAAGGCAGTACAACTATCCCGTCGCTCTCGAGGGAGCGCTCAAGCTCAAGGAGATCAGCTACATCGCCGCAATGGGATACCCAAGCGCAGAACTCAAGCACGGAGTCATCGCCCTGGTGAATCCCGAGACCCCCTCTGTTGTGATTGCTCCCGATGATGGCGTCTTTGCAAAGAACCTAAGCAATATTGAGGAGGTCAAGGCCCGTGGAGGTCCTGTCATTGCCATCGGGACCGAGGGCAAGGGAAATGCTCTCTCCCTTATTTGTGACGATGTCATTCTCATCCCCGAGGCTTCCGAGATCCTGACTCCGATTCTTGCATCCATCGTCCTCCAGATCTTTGCCTATTACATCGCCGTGGAGTTGGGGTGCGATGTGGATAAGCCGCGTAACCTCGCCAAAAGCGTTACGGTGGAATAGGCTAATCACGTTTTAGGCGGATAGTGTCGAAGAGTTCTTTGTTGGATGGTTCTGGATGTGCTCTATGAGATGACGTTGCCTTTGCTCTAATGCTGAATAACAAATCCCTTTTTCGAATCTGGCCGGTGATCCTTGTTGGCATCGTGCTGAGCTATTACCTCTTGGATCGACCGCTCTGTGAGTTCTTCGAACTGCATCCTCTGCGCGAGGGTTTGATCGTATTGCTCCACGGCTGGTTCCCTTGGATTCGCGATGCGGCTAATGGGAAAATGAGCGGATGGGGTTTGCTTGTCCACTGGACGGAGGTCATGGGATGGCTCTCTCCCTTTCTCCTGCTGGCTGGGTGCTGGATGGCACCCGGCAAGAGGAGGGATCTCATTTTGCTGATGAGCATGAGTTTGCTGACAACCTTGGTGCTCAAGAATGACCTGAAGGACATCTTTGGTAGGGATTGGCCGATCTCGTGGGGAGGCAATCATGTTTCTTGGATTAACAATCACGCCTATGGTTTTCATTTCTTCCAAAGCGGACTTTTCACGAGCAGCGACACTCAAGGTTCCTTCCCCTCGGGACATGCGGCTCTCGCTTTTGCAACTCTCTTGCCGATCGGTCTCATTTTTCCAAAGGTGATTTCTTGGTCACTGCTCGCGGCTGCGGGTGAGG
>CAIKFI010000113.1 GCA_903826635.1 uncultured Spartobacteria bacterium
GTGTGAACCAAGTCACGATCATTCCATCCGTTGTGCTGATATAATTGGAGATATCGGTGTAGATGCTATTATTGGTATCCTGACTCCACATGAAGGAAGCAGAACAGACACCAACTGTTTAGTTGTTCGTATTGCACAACGGAGCACGCCCGTAGAATTAGGCGAAACTCGTCGTGGTCAGGTTGGTGCAGGCCGCAAGTTGTTCAGGAACTCCCGTCTGAACGGCAACCATGGAATTAACAAAATTCGTTGCTGAGAGGGCGTAAACCGGATTCTTGGGCGATGCATTGGTTAATGATGCAGAATAGCCGGGAGTGTAAATTTTTTTACACTCCCCCCCGGACCTCACTCTCATGCTCAATTAAACGTGCCTTAAGATTGAACGTGCCTTAAGAAGTTCCTCTAGACGATGCTTAGATCGTAGAAATAATGAAATAAGCCTTAAAAAACCCATGAAAAAACTTACTCTCTTCACTGCCTTCATCGCCTTAGCAAGCATCGGTTTCGCAGCTGATCCCACCACAGTCGTCAATCCCGACACCGCGCTGGCTCTCCTTGAGAAAGGGAATGCCGCCTTCATCGAGAATCCCATAAGCAAACCACAGGCAGTCCATGACGCCCGTATCAGCTCAATCGACTCACACACCCCGATCGCCGTGGTTGTCACCTGCTCCGACGCTAGAACAGCTCCAGAGCATATCTTCAGCAAAAACCTGAACAGGATCTTTGTCGTTCGGACGGCGGGCAATGTCGTCGATAATATCGGCCTGGGAAGTATCGAATATGCCGTCAAGGCGCTCGGAGTCCGTCTGATCGTCGTCATGGGCCACCAGAACTGCGGCGCCGTGAAGAGCACCATTGCAGGAGGATCGATCCCTCCCCACATCAACAGCATCGTGAACCTGATCAAGCCGGCTGTGGCAACAGCCAGAACAGAGCAGGGAGATCTTCTCTCCAACTCGATCCAGGCCAATGCCATCCGCGTCGCCGACAAGATCCGTCATGATAGCGACCTCGGCGATGCAGCCAAGGATGTGAAGGTGGTTCCCGCCTACTATAGTCTGGAGACAGGAAAGTTTCACTGGCTAAAGTGATCCGTTAGTCCCTATTCATCCCTTGCCCACCCCCTAACAAAAGGGCGATCGCACATACGGTCGCCCTTTTTTTTGCCTGAACGATCAGTTCTTTGTCTTCAACTCCACCACGTCATGTGGGGCGGCCTCACGCTGCCCGGCCGGACTTACACGGATGTAGCGGGCCTTGGAGCGAAGTTGATCCAGGTCCTTGGCTCCCAAATACCCCATGCCGCTCTGGATGCCGCCGATGAGATTAGCCAGCACGCGATCAACCGGACCGCAGGCCTCTTTTAGAGCCTCGACTCCCTCGGCAGCCACCTTGCGTGTTGTGTCAGCCTTGTCATGACCATATCGCGAGGCGCTGCCGGATTTCATCGCGGCAAGACTGCCCATACCGCGGTATTGCTTGTACAGTTTACCACCGATTTCGACGACCTCTCCGGGAGCCTCTGTGCATCCGGCAAACATGCCGCCACAGATCACACCCTGCGCAAGGGTGAGGGCCTTGACGATGTCCCCGGACTTGGTGATTCCTCCGTCGGCCAAGATGGAGACTTTCTTCTCTTGGGCTACCTTTGAGCAGACATAGAGGGCCGTCATCTGGGGAATCCCGACTCCAGCAACGATCCGTGTGGTGCAGATGGATCCGGGACCCTGACCGACCTTGATGATATCCGCACCACAATCCGCAAGATACGCAACCCCTGCACCGCTGGTGACATTACCGGCAATGATGGGAAGTCCTGGAAAAGCGTCGCGGAGTAACGTGACAGTGTCCCCCACCCCTTTGCTATGGCCATGGGCGGTGGAGACGGCAATGACATCGACGCCGCGTTCCACGAGCGCACTGACATGGTTCAGGATGCGCTCGCGGTCCAACTCTCCGCAGGAATTGCGGGTTGCCGAAACGGCGGCACCGCAGATCAGGCGAAACTGGGAATCTCGCGCCGGCTTGAACTGAGCCTTCCTTTCCTGGGTAATCTTCTCGACATCGCTCATGGTGATCAATCCGTGGAGACGATCATCATCATCGACAACCAGAAGCTTGTGAATACCGACATGCTCGGTGAAAAATTTGTCAGCAATCGTGATCGGGTCGTTCCCGAGTTCCCTTCTGGATACAGTTCGCACCTGATCACGCGGCGTCAGGGCCTCCGAAACTTTTTTTGAGGCATAACGGGGCTTGACCACATGACCGGAGAGAAGTCCCACCAGTTTCTCCTGATGATCCACAACAGGGAAGGTGCTGAAACCAAATCCCTTCTCGTCAATGAGCCTTAGGATATCACCGATCATCTGGTCGGGCGACACCTTGATGGGATCCTGGATCAATCCCTGCACGTGGTATTTCACGCGGCTCACCTCGTGCAGTTGGTCTCTCTCCGGCATGTTGTAGTGGATAAGCCCAAGACCACCGTTGAGCGCCATGGCGATCGCAAGCCGTGACTCTGTAACAGTATCCATGTCGGCGGAGACGACAGGGATATTAAGGTGGAGGGTATCGCTCAATCGCGAATCCAACTGTGTCTGGCTCGGCAGAACATCCGAGTAAAGTGTCGCCAGCGTGACGTCGTCGAAAGTCAGTCCGATCTCGGCATTGGCCGTGAAAAAAGAATCGGAACCTCGGTAGAAGGTCTCGTCTGGATTGGATTTACGAGTTGCTGCCATGAAGGAAATTGCCTGTCTCGCGCCTCCCTTGGCAAGGCTTTTTGAAAACCGCCACCCTTAACCGAGGAATTCCTGAGCCTTGCGAAGACGGAGCACGACATGGGCCACTATGGCCAGATGGATGACCAGGGCCACCCCCAATCCCATCACATCATATGCCGGTTGGATCTTTCCCTTGGCATGGATTGCCCAGAGGGCAATCCCGCTGATGGGCAGGAAGAGAAGGATGGCCGTTATCAACCCGGGATTATAGCACTTCATGCGGATGGCCTGCGCGACATGAACGAGACCGTTCACGAAGGTGAGGTACACGCCGATCAGACCAAAACCAAGATTGATGGAGCATGCCAGCAGGATCGAAACGAGATTGACACCCCAGACTCCCGGAACATTGATCACGAAGACCGCTGATTCCGTAAGGATCTCACGACCGCCTCCAAGGACCCGGTTGACGAATTTCCGGAAGCGGTCGTCATCGTGCTCCTCGAGTTGGTGCAGCATGTAGACGGGCAACTGGAGGAACACCAGAACAAGCGCCACGCTCCAGAACTGGCAATAAACCGGCATCAAACCGAGCAGAAGGAACGCAGCAAGAAATCCCCCGTACACCCAGAAGCGAATGAGGCGATGCATCATGAGTGGACGGTGCCTCCCATCCATCAACTGAATCAAGGTTTATTCGGTGACCAGGCTTGTCCGGCGAGATTGCCGGACAAGTTTCCTTCAAATTGATACGGATCCTTTAGGGATTGGATCCCGTGAGAAGAGAGCCATTCTCATAGACTGGGATCTTCGTTGTCGTGGTGAGATTGTTACCACCGACCTGAAGCCCTGCATAGGAGGGGTCCTTGATCGGATTCCAAGCGGTGGTAGGGACACCTTGACGAAGGTTCAAACGGAACTGGGCCTCCCTCCAGTAGGAGGTTCCGGTGCCGGGCTGGATCAGGGTTCCGGAGA
>CAIKFI010000114.1 GCA_903826635.1 uncultured Spartobacteria bacterium
CGGCGCCCACCGAGATCTACACGTACTGACACACTTTTTCCCTACACGACGCTCTTCCGATCTAGATAGAGGATCGTGTAGAGGAATACCCAGACGACATCAACGAAATGCCAGTAGAGCCCCACATTATCCAAGGCGACATGACGGTGGGGGGTGAAGGTCCCCTTCGTGACCTGCAGGAAGAAGCACCAGAGAATGAGTAGAACGCCGATGCAGACGTGGGCTCCATGAAATCCGGTAAGGGTGAAGAAGGAGGAACCGTAAACACCGCCTTTGTTGAACCAGAGGCCCTCGTGGTAGAGTTCGGTCCATTCGACGCACTGAAGACCGACAAAAGTTGCTCCCATCATGGCTGCCAGAAGCAACCAACCGGCCCCGGACTTCCCTTTCTTCACCGCCATCTCGGCAAAGTGATAGGCAAACGAACTGCCGACAAGAATGACGGTGTTGATGCCCGTCAGAAGCTTCGGCATGGGTGGAAGCTCGATCCCGTCACCGAAGTTCGGCGGCCAGGAACCTGCTCCCTGCCGTAGGATCAGGTAGGCGGAAATCAGCCCGCTGAACAGAAGGGCTTCGGAACAGAGGAAGATGCACATCCCCAATTTGCAGATCGCGGGAGATGTGGGTGGAGCGGCATGATGATCCTGCCTGTGGTCCTCCACGGGCAGGGCCGCGTGGAAGAGAGACGAATCGTTGTAAGAGGCGTTGTTCATCTTTTAAAAATTCAATAAGCTACGGCGGGTCCGCGACGTATCATCATGAACACGACCAACCCGCAGAGGGCGAGCGCAAAAACGACGAGACCTGCAAGAATCGCGAATTGGGTTTTGCGTTTTGAATGAAGGATCATGGCGAGAAAAGGGTTTTTAACGGGCAAATGAGATCAATGCGCCGAGAAGCAGAGGGAGGTAGATGATCGATGCGAAGAAAAGGCGTCGGGCAGCGTTGTTCGTCCTGTTTCTGACAAAGCACACTGAGAGATGGATCATCGCTGCGCCAAGTGCCAGGGCTGCGAAAAAATAGTAGGGAGACGCCATGGCTAGGAGTCCCGGCATCAATGAGACACCCAGAAGAGCGATGGAATAGATGAGAGCCTGCCAGGCCGTGGACAATCCGTCCGGATCACGGGTGCTGAGCATCTTGAATCCGGCGGCCGCATACTGGTCGCGGTAAAGCCAGGCGATGGCAAGGAAGTGTGGCATCTGCCAGAACCAAAGAATCAGAAAGAGAATCCATCCTCCCAGACCCGCATGGTTTGTTGCGGCTGTCCAACCCAGCAACGGGGGGAGGGCTCCTGGAATCGCACCCACCAAGGTATTGAGTTCCGTGAAGCGTTTCAGCGGAGTGTAGAGACCGGCGTAAATGAGAATTGTCAATCCCGCCAGAAGGGCCGTGATGGGATTGGTGAGAAAGGCAAGGATTGCAACACCGCTTCCACTGGAAAGCAACCCGAAGAGGAGTGCATCTGAGGGGTGCATGCGACGAGCGGGTAATGGTCGATCCGCAGTTCTGGGCATCAGGGCATCGAGGTCGCGCTCCATCCATTGGTTCAGGGCCGATGCTCCCGCGGCACTGAATGCGGTGCCGAGAAGGGTCGCGACCAGCAGCGTATAATCCATCGGACCACGCCACCCCAGAAGGAACCCGACCAATGTGGTCATCAGGACCAGAAAAGAGAGGCGGGCCTTGGACAGCTCGCTGAAGTCGGAGAGCATCCCAACGCCCGGTCTTTTTTCAGAAACCTTGGCCCCTTCTGCCGTGCTCATGAACGAACTCCTGCGGAATGTGATGGATCTGGGAGTTGACAAGCAGCGCAGAAAAGACGGAAGGTGAACAGGATCCCAAAAGCGGTAAGGAGTGCGCCGAGGGCCATGTGGGAGGTCGCCACATCAGCCGCTTTATTCGACCAGATCGTAATGGCGCCAAGGAGGACCTGAAGCAGGATTGCTCCAACCCAGAGAAGGCTCCAGGCGCGGATCCAGTGTCCGAGGGGTGTTCGTGCCACGGCAAGCAGTGCCGTTGAGATCACGATCAGTAGGAGAACTAGGGCTCCGGCACGATGAAGTAACTGGAGGTAAATCTGAGAGGCGGAAACCGGAGCCATCTGATCATTCGCACGTTCCCCATTGATGCGAGCCAAGGCGGAGTCCGAGGTGTCCGGAATCAATGTGCCGTAAGCCGTTGGAAAATCTCGGATTGCCAATGGAGCATGCTGGTGGCGGATAGTTGCGGCGACACCCAACTGGAAATAAGTCAGGATCAGTCCTGCAAGCACGAGCCACCGCAGTGATGCCGCCACCTTGTCGGCAAACCAGGAACCGCAGAGAAACTCCCTCCCCGTCACGGCGGTAATCACCAGAAGCAGGCCGAAGAAGCTCTGGGCAAGCGCTGCATGGAAGATACCGATTTGATCCTTGTAGAGGGTCACGCGGAGACCGCCCAGGATCCCTTGGGCAATCACGCCGAGCACCGCCGCCACGGCCAGCCATTTTACCCAGGAGCGTTTTTCCTTCCAGAAGGTTACCCCGGCAAGCACCAAGGTGATCAAACCGATCCCCGAAGCGAGAAGACGATGGGAATGCTCCCAGAAGATGCCTCCCACCCATTTCGAGTAGGGGAAGAGGAACATATTGTATCCATAGGTCGTGGGCCAGTCGGGAACCGACATCCCCACACCTTTGGAGGTGACAAGGCCGCCGATAATAATGAGAAAAAACGTCGCCACTGAGCCGATCAGAGCAATCCGATGAACGGTGCCCACGGAGGCGTGCGTTGAGATGCCTGAGGACTTGGCCTTCGTTGTAACGGCAGTGCCCACGGGACGACCCTAGTGGGCTTCCAAGGTGATGTGGGCGGGGGCCTTCTCATCCTGAGGAAGGAAATCCCTCACAAGTCCCGGCACGCTGTATTCATAAGGGCCGTGGTAGACAGTCGGGGTCACGGTGAAGTTTCCATGGGGAATCGGATGGGAGACTGTCCACTCAAGCGTGGTGGAATTCCATGGATTGGCAGGAGCCTTCGGTCCGTTTCTAGAACTCCAGAGCATGTTGATCACAAAAGGAATGGTGGCCAGGCCAAGTCCCATGGCTCCGATCGTACAGACGACATTCAAGGGTTGCAGTTGCTTGAGGCAATCATACACGGTGGGGTCCGCAATACGGCGCATCATGCCTCCCAATCCGAGATTGTGCATCGGGAAGAAGGTCAGGTTGAAGAAGACAAAGGTCATCCAGAAATGAATCCAGCCAAGGGTATTGTTGAACATCCTGCCCGACATTTTCGGAAACCAGAAATAGACCGCCGCAAAAGCCGCGAACATGCTGCCACCGAAAAGAACGTAGTGGAAATGGGCGACGATAAAGTAGGTGTGGTGCACGAAAAGATCCACCGGCGTGGAGGCCATGAAGATTCCGCTGAGACCGCCGATCACAAACATCGAGACAAAGGCCACGGCAAAGGCCATCGGAACCGTATAGTGGATCGATCCACGCCAGATGGTGCCCATCCAGTTGAAGGTCTTGATTGCACTGGGCACCGCAATGACCATGGTCGAGACGGAGAATGCGGCACTCAGCGTAAGATTCATGCCGCTCACATACATGTGGTGACCCCAGACGATGAATCCGAGGAGTCCGATAGCAATCATTGCCCAGACCATAGCCTTGTAACCGAAAACCGGTTTGCGGGAGAAGACGGCAAGAATCTCCGAGGTGAGACCCATGGCCGGAAGGATGAGGATATACACTTCGGGATGTCCAAAAAACCAAAAGAGGTGCTGCCAGAGAAGTGGTTGCCCGTAACCGGAGGGACGGAAGAAGGTGGTTCCAAAATTCAGATCAAAGACAATCATGGCGGCAGCGGCAGAGAGTACTGGGATCGCCAGGATCAGCAGGATCGCCGTCAAAAAAATCGCCCAGACCGGGAGAGGCATCCTCATCATTTTCATTCCCGGGGCGCGCATCGTGATCACCGTGGTGATGTAATTGACCGCTCCTGTGAGGGAGGAAAGACCATTGATGAAAATCGCAATGCACCACAGAGACTGGCCGATCGGTGTCTGGTTGTAGGCGGCGACGCTGCTCAAGGGGGCATAGGCCGTCCAACCCGTTCCGGGTGCTCCTCCCGGAACCCAGAAGGAGCTTAGCACAATCACACCCGAAAGTGCGAAGAGCCAGTAGCTCAACTCATTCAGGGCAGGGAATGCCATGTCGCCGGCCCCGATCTTCAACGGGATGAGGAAATTTCCAAAGACTCCGATCAAGAGAGGCATGACCACCCAGAACACAAGGATGGTCCCATGCATGGTGACGAGCACGTTATACCCGCTGGGGATGATGGCCCCCTCGTCATTGACGATGCCGTGGGGAAGGAGGTGCCCGATCACCGGGATGGAGTGACCAGGGAACGCCAGTTGCCAACGCATCGCCAAAGCCATTGCTCCGCCGAAGAGAAGAAAAAAGCAGGCTGATAAAAGGAACTGCATCGCGATCATCTTGTGATCCGTGTTCCAGAGATAGTGCATGATCCCGGGCTTGCCGTGACCATGGGAGTCGTGCGGCACGTGGGTTGAGTGACTGTCGGCGGTGACGGAAGCGCTCATAAATCAGAGGGTATTTTTTTCGGTTCTGTCAGTCAAGGAAGCCGCCTTTGCAGGACTCGGTGCCGCAATCGGAGATGGCTGAACTAAAGCGGCGTTTTTCTGTTGGCGAGGAGTCAGCCACTTCTGAAACTCTGCTTCGGACACAATGTGAATCGGTGCCTTCATGTTATAGTGCCCTGTTCCGCAGAGTTGATTGCAGGCAAGTTGAAAATCACCGGTCTGCGTGGCCTGGAACCAGACCCAGCCGATCGTGCGCCCGGGAACGCAATCCTGATAGATGCGGAATTCAGGCACGTAGAAGGAGTGAATCACGTCGCGCGAGTGAAGCAGGACGTGGACGGGTCTGCCGACGGGGATCACCAGATCCGTGCAGATGACATCCTGTGCGGTTGCGGGATTTTCCGGATCGGTCCCGAAGGGATTCTGCGGCGTGATCTTTCGGACATCCATCGGGGCAAGCTTCCCACTGATGCCGGGGTAACGCATCTGCCAACCAAACTGATAACTCGAAACATCGATCGTCAGGGAGTTTTCAGGCGCGGTGACATGGATCTGTTCCCAGATCCGATTGCTGTAAATGGCCAGAGCAAGGAAGACAATGGTAGGAGCTGTCGTCCAAATGATCTCGAGAGTATTGTTACCATGGCTGTAATGGGCGGGGACCCCTTCACGTCGACGGTAGCGGATCAGATAATAGATGTAGGTTCCCTGAGTTAGCACGAAGACCAAAGCAGTCAGCCAGAAGATGATCTTGATGATCGAGTCAACCTGCAGACCGGTGGTCGTGACACAGGGAGGGAGCCCATAGACGTTTCCACTTCGCTCCTCTGCGGAGGCCACTCCGGCGCTCAGAATGGATGCAAGAAAAACCCCTGTGGTGAGAAAAAGGGAAGCCGTCCTTTTATTGAGAATGTCACGGGAGATGGTCTTGATCATTTTTTAACCGGTGCAGGAGCTGGCATGTCGGTAGTTTTCACAGCCGGCATGGCCATCAATTGTTCTTGGGTGTAAGAATCGGAGACACTCGCTGTCTCTTTTCTGATTTGGGAGACAAAAGTCGGGGTGATCGCGGGCGCATTGTTTCCCCAGTCGGAACGGATGTAGGTGAGGATATTGGCGATCTGTTCATCGGTAAGCTGCTTCCAGGGAGCCATCGCATTGTTATAAGCCTGACCCTTGACCATGAAATGCCCCTGAAGACCGTTCAGTACCAGCATCACCAAGTGATTGTCTCCCATGTTGCCTTGGGCCAATACAAACTCGCTTCCCGCAAGCGGCGGGAACTGACCGGAAACTCCCATTCCGCTTGGTTGATGGCAGACAACGCAATTCTGGGTATAGAGCCGCTTGCCGACAACCTTAGGGTCGACAGGTGCTGCCGCAGCGACGCCTCCACCAGCCCAATTCACAGCATTCGACTCATAGACCTCCTGATTAAAGCCCCCGCTGTTAAAGGCAAGGTAGAAAGCCCCCCAGCAGAGAGAGAGCATGAAGGCACCGACAAGCCATGGCGAGAGGGGCCTGTTGGTATCCTCGGATCTCTGCTCTTGGTTATGATTGTGGTGATCTTGATTCACGGCGATTCCTCGTATCGTCTTATTTTGTAACCCCTATCTTCTTCACAGGAGCCTCCGGCAATGGATAATCATGACGTAGAGAGAGGAGATAGGCGACTAGGTTCTTGGCATCAGCCGTCGGAATCACCTCATATCCCTCCTTGGGAGCATCAGTCCCGGTGAGTTCGAGTGCCTGATCGGACTTCTGACCCTGGA
>CAIKFI010000115.1 GCA_903826635.1 uncultured Spartobacteria bacterium
CCACATCCACGATGCCCGTTTCCCGAGCCCAGGAAAGGAAAAGGCGTACGGTCTTAACGCTCGTGCAAGATGACAGGAGCCGACCAAGGATTTCAGAGCGAAAATTCCTGAGACCGTCGAAGATGTTGCGAGCCTCCTCAAGATCCTGGTGAAGTCCCACCTCGGAGAGCAGTTCCAGGAGGGCCCGTTCAGGGACTGAGACCTTCAGGTTGTCCAAGACACCCACTGGAGTCGAAACCGTCTCGGCATTGAGAGAGGTGGGTTTCCATGCAAAGAGGCGCGTGTGAACATACCGTGCCGAGAATCGTGAGGTGAACCACTCGGGGAGGAGGAATCGCCGATCCCCCCAGAGGGTCCAAGATTCATGGGTGCCTAGGTTGTGGCGAACACCATGCAGGGCGAGGGCACTCCTCCCTCCCACATGGAGGCCCGGGGACTTTTTCTGGAGCAGGAGGATGCAGCCGGGGGCATCTAGCTTGTCTGAGGGAAATCCGTAAACCCCTTGCCCCAGTCTGACGAGCCATCCGCTCTCCACATAGCGGGCGGCTTGCTTGGGGGAGATTTTCTGATCTTTCAGGACATGAACGTCAAAGGGGGCCCCATGTGGAAGAGTTACATAGAGCTGTCTGATTAGAGAATGTCTGGATATTACCCTCATAGGAGAATAATAGAGCATTATCTAATCATTACGACAAGAGGCGTTTGAGATATGTATGAATACTCCCCTCATAGGGGATTATCCGATCACTCTACATCCTCCATCAATCGGGACTATATAGATTCTGAGATGAGCCATTTGATGAAGGAGATCAACAAGATCCCATCGATTCCTGGGTAAGAGGATCAACTGACAGGGGTTCCTGATGCTGGCAGGTAAAAGGACTCTTTCATTTCCTCTGCAATGAACGATGCAAAGGAGCCAATCTTGCCTTCGACCGAGGCTTGCTCCAGCGCAGCCATGTATTCCTTGCGGCGTTGAACCCGGATAACGGTCCAATTGAAACCTCCGGAGGCAAGCATGGTGTTCATGAGGAAGCGACCGATGCGGCCGTTTCCATCGGAATAGGGATGGATGAAGACAAAGATAAAATGTCCCAGGACTGCACGAACTGCGGGGGATGGTTCCGAGGTGAGCAGATCAAAGAAGCTGTCCATGAGGTAGGGAACGGCATGGACTGCAGGAGGAACATGATGAGAACCCGTGATAAACACTCGGCGATCTCGATAACCGGCCAAGGCTGACGCAGGAAGGATGTTGGCTTGGACGGAAGGACTGAAAAGGGCGCGATACCATGCTTGAAGATCCCGTGAGACAACTTTGCCGGGAGATTCCCCATGCAGGATGCCCTCGATGCTTTGGAGAACCTGTTTGAAAGACTCAAGATACCCTTTAGCTGCCATGGCGTTGATCTGAGCCTTGTCCGTAGCGTTGACATCTGTATTCCAAACGCCTGTAGCAATTTTTTCAATGAGTTCGGGCGTTACCTGGTAGCCCTCGATGGAGAGGGAGTGATAGGCGTCGTGGGTGTAGATCTCGGCAACCCGTGCCAGGTAGTGTGTTGGATCGGGAGAAGATTCTGGAGTGGAAGGAAAGAGTTGGATCACCTCTTCCCTCATCCGGGCCCACATTGCCTGAATGCGTCCCGTATAGGGTGAATCCAAGATAATTCCTGTAGGAAGGCTTGGCGGTTCTTCAAAAGGATTTTGGGCCTTGGCCTCTATCCCGGCTGCTGCGAGATCGGATTCGAGGCGTTGGGCGGATTCATTGAGCCCCAGATGGTGAAGCCCTCCAATGAGTCGTTGGGCTGCTGCCAAATTCACATCACCTGAAAGGAGGGCTCGTGACAGGGCTTCAGATCGCACCATGCGGAGGGCTAGCTCTACATTGGTGGTGGAACGGGAAAAATAGGATGGAGATGCTTTGGTGAGGGCTACGGCAAGGGGCATGACTTGGATGCCCTGTTTGTTTTCACGAGTGGAGGGAATGCTCTTCTTGTTGGGATAGAGAAGTAGGGAAGTTTCATTCGGGAGGTTGAGGGTGACGACCCCTCCCTTTTTGGTAAGGACGATAAGTTGCTTCGGTGTTTGGGTGCCTTCGGTCCAAAGATCCAGAGAGTGTTCCGCTGAGAGGCAATACTCTTCTCCATGCCGGAATTGAAGATAAGCGGCAACGAAGGCCCAAAAATGGAGATGCCAGAAGGTCGTGTCACCGGGCTGGGCTTGGGGAGTGGTAAGGGCGTACCATCCTCGGATAATCTCGACGAGGAAGCCCCGTTTTTTTAGAATCTCTCGGTCAGCTCTTAAGAGTTGACGAGCTTGCAGAATATGGGAAAGGGCAAGGACGTGGGCTCTTTTGAGGGCTTCTGCGAGGTCTTGCTGGGGGGTGAGTGCCATGTCAGCAGAATACTTTACTTTTGTTTCATGTAAATATTTACTTTGGTTTCATGTTATTGATTTGTTTGGTTTGGTGTGTGGAAAGATGCCAAAAAGGATCGGTGCATTATGGGGGCCGGCCCGGAGGGGGAGTGAAGTCGGATCAATGGAAAAGCATCCGAGCGTGCCAGCCACTCGGCCGAGTATTCAAAGGAACTCGAAGGGGTGCGCTCCGATGAATGGAGTTTCCCGACAAAAAGAGACTCTCCTTTCCAAGCAATGTGTACCTCAAGGGTCATACGGGAGTGCGGCGGTTGCGATGGATGCGTTTGGCAAGTCGGCCTTCATCAAGGTCGAGGG
>CAIKFI010000116.1 GCA_903826635.1 uncultured Spartobacteria bacterium
AGGTCAAACCACCCAGCGATGTCATCGCGGTGCGGGGCGATCTTTTTCTGGGCCTCGTGCATGTATTCACGGGTCTCCACGGAGGAAGGCACGCGGTTCTCCTGCCAAGCCGACCAAGTCTTGATCTGAAGTTCGTTCGGCTTGTTGGTGGAATTTGCGGTCACCCACTCAAGGATCTCTCCGTCACCCTTACCGGCCTTCAATTGCTCAAAGAGCGCATCGGGCTGAATTCCTGCAAATTTGATGAAATGTTCATCGAGCGGGCAGTTGTAGTGATACTCGCCGTTGGTCCCGGCGATGACTGCACGCCCCTTGTCGAGCATGCGGGGAAGGATGACATAACCGCCGAGGCGGGTGCGGGGACTACGGGGTGGGCGTTGCGTGAGGTTCATAGTGTTCAAGTGTGGATCCTTATCATGGCCTTAGACCCCTGAAAGGTCTAGGGGGATGAGTAACAGAAGAGTTTAGGCGAAAGGATTTTGAACGGTTGGGCTATGAGTCGATCCCTTGGAGAAATCTCTCTTCAAAGGACAAAGCGGCAGCGTCATTTGACAAGATCTAGCTAGGTAGCTAGCTTTAAAAATATGGATATATCGGGAACACTTCATATAGGAACCTTTGAGGCAAAGAATAAACTCTCATCCCTTGTGGACAGGGCTTCCAAAGGAAGTCGGATCTGGATCACAAAGCGGGGGAAACGGACCGCTCTTTTATCTTCCGGAGTGGAATGTCTCGGAAAAACCGACGTAGATCTTATTGCTTCTTTCCGTCTGATTCGTAAGAGGTCCAAATCTGGTAATGATTCACTCAAGTCCCTCATTGAGGAGGGACAACGTTGAAACAGGCCGTAGCCGACGCTTCCTTCTGCGGAGGCTGGATCCTGAGTGATGAGATCTCGGATAAGGCAGAGCATCTGCTCTCTCAGATCGTTAAGGGATCCTTGGAACTGGCAGTTCCATCACTCTGGCACTATGAGATGAACAATCTCCTCCGCTCGGCCCAGCGTAGAAAAAGGCTCACCGAAGAGGATGCCCGCGAAGCGTTGGAAACACTCAATCAGGTTCCGCTTATCATCGAGGACCTTCCGGAAGGGCCAGCAAGGAAAAGAATCCTGCATCTTGCATTTCAATTTGATCTCTCCTCCTACGATGCCGCTTACCTAGAACTGGCCGACCGACACAAAATCCCACTCTATACTGCGGATGCCAGACTCCAAACCGCAGCAAAGCAGTTGGGATTGCTGCCAAAGTAGATTACGATTTTTTGGTCATTGTGGTAATTTAGAAACATGATCCTTATGGATAAGGAAGAGGAAGGGACTCCGCGACATCGTGACGACCAAACGCCATGCGAGTTTCCGACGAATGCACCCGCCGATTCCTTATCCCCTGCCTATGGACACGGCCCCTTCACCCGCCCCCTCCCGAGGCCAACCGGCTGTTGGGCAGGTTGTATCCGAACCCCCTGCTGTCTCACCAATCGTCCTGATCAAAAACAGCGTCCGCTTCAGTAAGTTAGAATTTCCCAAAAAAGAGGATCTCTTAATTTACAATCCTGGTTTCTGAGGGACTTTGACGATGCGATTCGTGTCGTAACCTTGAGCAGCGGCATTTTGGAGAAGGGCTTTGTAAGCGCTCTCAGACAAAGTCGGCGTGCGGGCCATGATCCAAATCAGATCCCGGGAAGGGTATCCGATGGTTGTCGTGCTGTAATCAGGCGCTAGATCAATGACGAGGTAGGGAGCCTTGAAGGGCCAGATGAACTGGACCCCCCATCGGGCATTGGACTGCTTATCCAGCACGGTTCCAATCGCATGCATCTCCTGGCGCTTTGTCGAGAGATCCTTCTTGTGGAAGGCGTAGGTGATCCCGATGCGACCATCAGGCCTCATCTTGTAGAGATCCATCGTTCCCACGTTATTCTTTTCCACAATCCATGGGATCGTGCCGATCACATACCAATCCCCCATGAAACGTGGCAGATCCACATGATTCACCGTTCTCAAAGGTGCTTTAGGAATCGTCATGCACCCACACAATAGCAACAAGACAACCAGCAGGCAGGTAGGGATCATTGATTTCATGTTTTTCATAGAATGATCGTTGGTTCAGTGATTGCCACGTCCAGCAAAAGTGAGTTCGGCGACACCTGACTTGTCGAGTTCGCCAAAGCCCTCGGCAACCATGCGGTCATACTGCTTCTTGGTCGTCTCGGCGAGTGGAAGGCTGAGTCCTTCGTCCCGTGCCAACTCAAGGGCGATCCCACTATCCTTTGCTGCATGGGCAGCGGAGAAGAAACAGGCGTGATCGCGATTCTGCATATCCTCGTCATCCGTCACCAGTACACGGGAGTTCGCCCCTGTCTCCGAGAAGACCTCGCGCAGCATGGTCAGGTCGAGTCCCAGGGACTGCCCGAGGCCAAGCCCCTCGGCAAGACCCGCTGTGTTGATATTCATGACCATATTGACGAGAGCCTTCACTTGGGCGGCTTTGCCTGTGACTCCGATGTGGCGCAGCGAAACACTGAGATCCTTGAGGATCGGTTCCGCTCGACGGAAAGCCTGATCAGTGCCTCCCGTCATCAGATAGAGGGTTCCTTCACGGGCTTGAGTGATGCTGGAGGCCATGCAAGCTTCGAGCGACTCAGCGCCCGCATGGTGAGCAAGTTCCTCGACGGCTAGATGAACCGAGGGTGAGACTGTGGCACAATTGATAAAGAGCTTTCCTTTCGCCCCGATCAACAGGCTATCACCCGTATCACCAAGAAGATTAAAGATCGCCTGCATTGCTGCGTCATCGGTGACGACCGTGAGGATGACATCAGCTAGTTCCGTCACGCGGGAAAGTGATACAACTGCCTCCGCTCCGATTTCATAGGCAAGATCAGCCGATAAAGCTGTCTTGCAGTCATAGACGGCCGTGATCCTGTATCCCTGATCCCTGAGACGACGAGCCATGTTTGCACCCATGCGTCCGACTCCGACAACCGCGATGGTTTCTTTGGTCATTGTATTGGGGAGGAAAGTCTTTTGATCAAATGAGGGGGGGTAGCAAGTCAAACAGGTGCCCTCTGAGTGATACGAGTGCCGAGTTAATATTCTCTCAGTAAGCGTCCTGCTTTAACCAGGGGTGTTTTGAAGCCGTTCTCCCTCAGCGCATACCAGAAGGTGACCGCATTGATTCCCAGAATCGGAATGCCCAGCTTCGACTCCAGCTTCTCAGTGACATGGAGCATGCTCATGTTCGTACCCAATTGGACGATTGCATCGAGATGGTTATCGGGCGTTGCCAGACATTTCAAGATCACCTCCTCCTTGGCCAAGTCGGGAATGTGCGCGATATCCATCGCGCTGGCGCAGGCAAATCCGAAGCTAGCGACAACTTCGTATCCGAGATCCTCGAACATCTTGATGGCATTCTCATTTCCTTTCTTATCAAAGGGAGTGATCAGGCCGATCCTCTTTGCCTTGTATTTCTTCAAGGCTGCATCAGCTGCATCATGCCATGTTGCCCATGAATAGTCGTAACGGGACTCGATACCGCTCATCAGTGATCTGACCTCACCAATGCCGTACAGGATATGCTCCAGGCTCATGCCCATGATGAGGTATTCGGGCTGCGCCAGGGTTGCCTGCTCGATGGCCTTGTCCAGTCCGGCAATGAATTGATCCTTGTAGGCAAGCAGATCCGCCTCGGTCTTGAGCTGTGTCTTGGGGGTTTGGATGTTGACCGTATGGATCCCCACCCCGTCAAGCCCTCCGGAGCCTTGATTGTTGCAGATGATACTCCAGAGTTCCGACTCCATGCTCGTGTTGGTGGCAGGGATCAGAAGACCGAACTTCCTTTTGAAGCTCCTCACATCGGGCTGACCCGGCGAAGTCACCATGTTGATTCCTGAAAAGGGCCTCCCGTCCATCACCATGCCTGATGAAGCGATTGATGGCATCGGCGCTTTATTGACGTCCGGCAAATGAATGACCTTTCCTGAAAGAGCTCCGATGATCGTCCGGTTGTCCATAATCCCATCATTGGTCAGTGAGAGGGTATCGTGTGGCAAGGATGATTGTTGTCTGATTCCGGCGAGGGATACGGACTGCAGAGCTACTCCCGCAGCAAAAAATCCTATCCTTACAGTGAGCGTCCTCATCTTTTGTAATCAGGGTAGGCCTAAAGACTTGGTAAAGCTCTCCCGATATCCCCCTTGGTCATCACCATTCGACGCCGAATTCAGAACCCGCATCCAGCATGCGCTGGACCATCCCGGGACTAGGGGGCGGCGGCTCCTCCTCTCCCTCCCCAACAGGATCCAACGTCTTCTCAAACCACCCCTCCATCCCAGCCGGGGTGAAGGTCGCGATCATCTTGGCGTGGCCTGATCCCGTGTTGCGATAGGTGTGGGGAACCCCACGCGGTGCATGGATGAAATCTCCGGCCCGGACATCGACACTCTTGCCCCCCACCGAGATCTCCAACTCCCCTTCCAGGAGATAGAAACATTCATCCTCCCGGAGATGGGTGTGCATCGGAGGTCCCCCGCCCGGCGGCACCAGGCACTCCACGATGAAACAGGATCCGCCACTGGTTTCCCCCGTGATCAGAAAGCGGTAGCGGTCACCACCCGGACCCCAGAAGGATTTCCCTGAGCCGGATGGAACGTGAATGATGGGCATCGCGGTCATGACCTGAGTATTGTGGAGAAATAACCGATGCTTATTGGACTCCTGATCAGGGTGGCAATCAATCGTGGGCAACCACGGTGCCCTCGATGACTTCAGGCTTCTGCTTCATAATCTGGGAGGCCGTGAAGTTCTCGTGAACCCACTCAGCGGCCAGAGGCACCGAGGCCTCAGCCTCTTCCCGGCTACCAAAAAGACTGAACGAGGCTCCCTCGCCTGTTCCGTTATCGAGCCAGTAGTAGCGGACAAACCCCTTGGCATTCTTCATGATCGGCATGAAGCCGTTGGTAAGTTTCTCAGCGATCTCCTTACTCTCCTTGGGATCGAAGTGGTAATGACGGATGACAGCGTGCATGACCAGATGCCATTCTTCACCCGTCCAGAGGGCAAGACAAAAGGAAGGCAGGACGGAGGGGACTGTAGATTTCATCTGGAATTGCTTGCCTCGCCGTTGCTTCGCATCCTTTACATCAGGAACTGGCAGGATGCGACAGAATCATCTCCCGCAGAGGCGCAGGGGCGCGGAGAGGATTTACAGGGGTTAAGGGGATGAAGAGGATGGGGTAAATCATCCGGCTTGGAGAGGGGTGAAGGTTGTCCTACACTACGCTCGATGCCACTCCACCCGAAAGCACGAGAGTTTGCCAAGGCCGGGCTGTTTGCGGGGGTGAAGTCTTTTGAGGAACTGGAGAAGCGGATTACATCAATTCCCGAGAATAAGGGGAAGGGCGATGCCTTTGAGGTATTTTCCGAGGCGTATCTCACCACCCAGCGGAGGCATGAGATCGGGTTAGAAAACCGTCCCTACGGATAAGAATCGCGTGGCGACCCCCCGCAAGAAGAGATACAACAGCATCTGATCGTTATCCCTTCCCAGTGAAAGAAGCCACAGCCCGCATCAAGATCAATAAGCTGCTCGAAGCAGCTGGTTGGCGTTTTTTCGGCAATGATCAGGGACCAGCGAATATCCGACTCGAGCCGGGCGTGGAGCTTACCGAGACCGCTTTCGATGACATCGGTGAGAACTTCGAGAAATCTTCCAAGGGCTTCATCGACTTCCTCCTGCTCAACGAGAAGGGCTTTCCGCTCATAGTCCTGGAGGCCAAAGCCGAGAACAAGGATCCCCTCGTCGGCAAGGAACAGGCACGCCGCTACGCCCGCTCACTCGACTGCCGCTTCGTCATCCTTTCCAACGGGGACATCCACTACTTCTGGGACTTGGAGAGAGGGAATCCCTCCATCATCACGGCATTTCCCACTCCCTCCTCGGTGGTCGGATTCCAAAAAGTCACCCCCGACACCCAGAAGCTGGTCACGGAAGCGGTGAATGACGATTACGTCGTTCTGTCCCAGCGCCCGGGCTACGCCTCCGAGGCGGGATGGAAGAGCGAATCCGAGCGACCTACCTTCATCGAGGCCAACGGACTCCGCTTTCTCCGCCCTTATCAGAAGAAAGCCGTCCACGCCGTCCAGCAGTCGGTCTCCAAGAACAACGACCGCTTCCTGCTTGAGATGGCAACCGGCACCGGCAAGACACTCGTTTCAGCCGCCCTCATCAAGCTCTTCCTTCGGACAGGGAATGCGAGCCGGATTCTCTTCCTTGTGGATCGCCTTGAGCTTGAGGATCAGGCACTGAAGGCGTTCCGAAAGACCCTCGCCAACGACTACAAGGCCGTCATCTATAAGGAGAACCGCGACGACTGGCGTAGTGCTGAAATTGTCGTCACCACCGTCCAGTCGCTGCTCTTCAACAACAAGTATCAGCGCCTCTTCTCCCCGACCGACTTCGATCTCGTCATCTCGGATGAGGCACACCGTTCCATCGGGGGGAATGCCCGGGCTGTGTTCGACTACTTTGTCGGCTACAAGCTCGGCCTGACGGCAACCCCTCGTGATTACCTCAAGAAGGTTGAGCATCAGGAGGCCCGTGCAAAAGATCCGAGGGAGTACGAGCGCCGCCTCATGCTCGACACCTACCGCACCTTTGGGTGCAACGACGGCCAGCCCACTTACCGCTATTCACTGCTCGACGGCGTGAAGGAGGGCTTCTTGATCAATCCCATCGTCGTGGATGCCCGCAGTGACATCACTACCCAGCTACTTTCCGATGAGGGATATGTCTCCGAGATCCAGGATGAGGAGGGAAACACCTCCGAGGAAAGCTTCACCCAGCGCGAATTCGAGAAGCGCTTCTTCTCCGAGGCGACTAACCAACTCTTCTGCAAGACCTTCCTTGAGAATGCCCTCCGCGACCCCATCAGCGGTGAGATAGGCAAGTCGATCGTCTTCGCCGTCAGCCAAAGCCACGCGGCCAAGCTTGCACAGATCCTCAACCTCATCGCCGACCGGATGTTTCCGGGCAAATACCAGTCCGACTTTGCCGTTCAGGTCACCTCACAGGTGGATGGAGCCCAGCAGCACACCATCAACTTCACGAACAACAACCTCCTCGGCTCCGCAAATTTGCTCCCCTCTTACAAGACCAGCAAGGCCCGCGTCTGCGTTACTGTCGGTATGATGACTACCGGGTATGACTGCCCGGACATCCTCAACCTGGGACTCTTCCGCCCCATCTTCTCACCCACCGACTTCATTCAGATCAAGGGACGCGGAACTCGGAAGCATGACTTCCGCGAGCAACTCTTCGACCAAGAGCTCAAGGAAAGCATCAAGGAGCCGAGAAAGAGCGCCTTCAAACTCTTCGACTTCTTTGCTAACTGCCAATACTTCGAGGAAGAGTTCGACTACGATGAGGTACTCGAAGTCCCCTGGCCGAAGGGTAACGGTGGCGAGGGCGGCGGGCCAACACCCTCGCCAGGAACCTACGAGCACACCGGAGGGGATATCCTCTCCACCATCAAGGAAGAGCCTGTCGGCCTCGAAGGGATGAAGATCGACCGGATGTTCTTCCAGCAGTTTGAGGAGGCCGTCCGCGAGAACGACTTCATCGCCGCCAGCTTCGAGGCCGGCGAATGGGATCGCGTCATCGACTACGTGAACAAGGAATTCATCCAGAATCCCGAACAGCACTACTCCCTAGAAAAGCTCCGCAAGGCCGCCGATGTCGACCGCCGCGTCACCCTCCGAGAGATCCTCGAGAAGATCTTCGGTCTCATCCCACGCTTCAAATCCAAGGATGAGCTTCTCGAGGAAGAGTTCGCCAAGTTTGTTTCTGACCACAAGCCCGAGGAGAGCGATGCCATCCCCGCGCTGAAGACCTACTTCAAGGCCTATGCTAGCAGCGACCATGTCCGGCACATCATCGACACCGGCCACCTCACGGATCTGGCGACCAACCCCGGATTCTCGACCAAGGACTTCAAGGCCGTCCCCCAGAAATACCGCACCATCATCCCCGACTACATCAAGGACTACGTTACTCTGAATCAGTTCGTCGGATAGCCTGTCCCTAACATATGAGCAAAAAATCCTCCATCGAAGTTCTGGGAAACCAGATCGCGGTTCTTTCTGACACAGATCAGGACTTCATCTCGTTGACAGATATGTTGCGCTCCAAGGACGGCGACTTCTTTATTTCTGACTGGCTTCGCAACCGGAACACCATCGAGTTCCTCGGCATCTGGGAGAGGGTCCACAACCCCAGTTTTAATTATGGCGAATTCGCCCTAATTAGAAATCAGGCCGGTCTAAACAGTTACAAGATCAGCGTCAAAGAGTGGGTAGAGAAAACCG
>CAIKFI010000117.1 GCA_903826635.1 uncultured Spartobacteria bacterium
TCAGCCCACTTCTGCTCCATGTGCGGCCCTCACTTCTGCTCCATGAAAATTTCGGAAGACGTCCGCCGCTATGCTGCTGAGAAAGGCATCGCCGATGAAGAGGCCTTGAAAGCAGGAATGGCTGAAAAGTCCAAGGAGTTTTCAGCTACGGGCGGCGAACTCTATACCAAAGCCTAATGCACATTGACTCCCTGATCCGAGGTCGTTGAACGACCGAGTCAGAGCCCCCTCGGCCGCGCTCTCGTTGGGCAACAAAAGCGTCAAAGGCTGCCGCTGTAGGGCGCCAACTCAATCCACTTCCGCCCCATCAACTCATGACCCCATCCTCTTGACGGGAGGTGCAAAAGGGCTGTTTTGAAAAGTATGGCCATAACTACCGTCAAGGCGACTTACAGTCTGAATACGGAAACCGCTCGGAATCTCTAGTGGCTTGCCAAGTGCTGGGGAGTAGCCAAATCCGCGGCACTGCGCCGTGTCATCGACGACAGGCTCCGCCAGGAGCGCGCTGGAAGCTCTCCCGCCGGAAACACCAAACTGGAGACGCTTGACTGGCTTCAGCGCAACGGCATTTCCACAACGAAGGCTTCCGCATGGGAGGCTGAAATTCGCGCCACCCGGAAGTCTTCGGACCTTCATGGATCGGCCAAATGGAAACGTACCACCTCGACACGAATTTCCTAATTGCCCTTGCCTGCGGCGAGGAGTCATCCATGCGCAGAGTTCAGAAATGGCTCTCCGCAGGGAAAGTATTGGCTGTCAGCGCCGTGCTCTGGACGGAGTTCCTCACCGGCCCCCTCGATGAGGAACAGCTCGCCCGGATGAAGACCCTAATCGATGAAGTCATCCCCTTTGACGAAGAGCAGTCAGCTTTGGCCGCCGATCTCTTCAATCATGCTGGGCGCAGCAAGGCCCTAAGGATGGATGCAATGATCGCAGCAGCAGCAATCGCGAACAAAGCTCCCATCGCCACGGAAAACTCCGCCGATATGAAACGCTTTGTTTCCGCAGGGCTGAAACTCCTGAAATGATCCCTCTCATGCTCTGCATAAACGCCGCCCAAAAACTCTCCAAGGAAGAGGCTTTTAAGAAAGGAATGGGGCGCAGCAGGGACTCCATTTAACCATCACGATCGAGCCTACATTTGGGGAATTATAATTCCTCCAATTATGTTCTTTTATGGGCTCTCTAACTTAAAGTTTCGTTAGCCCTTTTTTTAAGGTTTAGAAGTTTAGATGCCGCGCTAGGCGTGTGAGCGAAGCTGTAGTTAACTATTGCCTCGCCGTCTCCCGACGGCCTCGCCCCTCCGCGGCTGTGCTCCGCACAGGCTACTCCGTGCCTACCGCCACTCGGCGTTGCGACCGCAGGCCAACGACGCTATCCGCCAAAATCCCAAGCTTCCGTCTAGAACCTTGTCTTTTGGTGGCAGCACACAAACAATTCTTCCTGTGCCGATTCCCCTTATAGCCACCATGTCCCTGGAGCAGTCACTCTGCTTCTCTCTTTCGCCGCTGGAGTTGATGGCAGTATGCGTGCTTCCGCCCATGCTGCTCTCTCTCGTTGGACTTTATCTCTTCAGAAAGGCGGTCCCCTTGCGTTTTCTGAAACAGAGTCATGACGTCACCGGCCCATTTTTCAGCACCCTTGGCACTGTCTATGGGATTTTTCTAGCCTTCGTCTTCACCGCGACCTGGCAGGCCTATTCCACAACCTCCACCAATGTCGTCCAGGAAGCCCGATACCTCCGCGATCTCTACTTTGTCACCAAGGCATTCCCACAGCCAACGCAAGGAGAACTTCAACGACTCTTGCGAACGTATCGAAATTCCGTCGTGAATGATGAGTGGAAGTGCTTGGAAAAGGGAGATGCCAGTCCAAAAACCATTCAATTACTGCAGGAAATCGGAGATGCCTACCTGCGCCTGAAACCGAGCAACGATCAGGAAAAAGATTTTTTCCGTACTTCCATCGAGTGTCTCACGACCATGAACAGCTTGAGAGCATCGCGCATTGACGACTCCGCCTCTGGTCTTCCTCCGATCCTTTGGTTTGTTCTTCTGGTGGGCGCCGTTGCCACCATCGGTCTTTCTTATCTCTTTGAGGCGCAAAATTTCTGGCTTCAAGCTATTCTGACTATTCTGCTCACCGGGGTGATCTGCATGACCTTCTGCATCATCATTAATCTGGATTTCCCATTCACGGGAGGGACAACCATCTCCTCGGAATCCTTCCAGCGCATTGAAATGAATTAGGGACGTTCCCTAGCTCCGCTTTCGGGAGAGCATGATCTCGTTCCCCTCTGGATCAACGCACATGGCAAGATGCGGAGGTTCTCCGTTCTCCGGCTGGGGCTCTCTCAACAATTGCCCACCCGCAGCGACTATCTCCGCCGCACCGGCGATGACATCGTCCACCTGAAAGCTCATGCCGGTCCAGGTGCGCTTCCCCTCGCCGCCTCCGTGGATGCCGATGATGCCCCCGGCCACCTCGATGTCGGTCACGGCAGGGTTCTCCCGGATGACCTTCCCGCCGAAGACAGACGTGTAGAAGTTCACGGCACGGGAGGTGTCTGCGGCCCAGATGATGTATTTGAGTCGCTCGATGATCATTGTGTCATAAGCTATCGTGAGAATTTTCTATTAAAACCATTTAGTTGCTCGCATTGACATGCTTCCTGCCTAGTGTGCAATAGCCAAAACACATCAATTCCTACGTTATGAAAATCTCCAAAGGCTCCGTTGTTCTCTTCGACTACACCCTCACCGATGACGACAAGGAGATCATCGACTCGTCCAAGGAGGAGGGTGCCCTAACCTACCTGCATGGTGAAGGTCAGATCGTCAAGGGTTTGGAAAAGGCGATGGAGGGACGCAAAGCCGGCGACGCCTTCAAGATCACCATCTCTCCCGAAGAGGCCTATGGAATCCATGATCCGGCTAAAATCGCAGTTGTCCCCGCAGATCAAATCGAGGGAGGTGAGGAACTCGAAGAGGGCATGCAACTCGAGGCCTCTCATGGCGATGAGGAACAGGTTGTCGTCGTCAGCAAGATCGAGGGGGACCAGGTGACTCTGGACGGCAATCATCCGCTTGCTGGGATGAACCTCCACTTCGAGGTGACGATCCGGGAGGTTAGGGCGGCAACCACCGAGGAGATCGAGCATGGGCATGTGCATGGTCCCGGTGGCCACGCCCACTAAAACCGAATCCACAGTCGATTAGGTTTTATTCCCCAAACTTCCTGAGCCAATAGATTTTTTTGATCGACCGGTTTCACCATGCATTGCCCCTGGTAGGCACTCTTGACAGGGAGCCTGGCGGGGCCGAATTTGAAGCGCGGAGCCTATCCATGCAACAGCGACTCATCTCATCCAGCTCCCCCTCTATCCCATTATTTCTAGTTTTCGTGGGGGTGTTTTGGATTTGCTCGCTCCATGGCAAGGAGTCCCTCTCCGGGCTCTCCCCAGAGACTCAAAAGCCCCAAGCCAAGCCCTCTCTCCAGTGGAAATATGGCTGGAGGGACGGCATGAGGGCCAATACGATCGGCAGCCCTCTTGGCAAGGATCACGGACCGGACCCCATGCCAGCCACCTCCTTGGAGGCCGCCTCTGGATATTCCCCCATGGATCTCTCCTACGCGTACGGGTTCAACAAGATTCCAAGCGGTGGTGATGGCACCGGCCAGACCATCGCCATCATGATTCCTTTTGCCACCTCCACGAACAATCTCCAGGCCGATCTCAATTATTTCAGCAGCTACTACAACCTTCCGGCCACCACGCTGCACTACTACACCCCTGACGGCACAAACACCCCGTATAAGGATGTCAACAGTTGGTATGCCGAGGCCGCCATGGATGTTGAGTGGGCGCATGCGATGGCTCCCGGCGCAACGATCGCCGTGATTATTGCTCCCGACGATTACAGTCTGGCGACCAACACACTCTTTGAATGCGCTACAGGGACCAACAATAAGCAGGCGGGCGCCGGTGTCGTCTCCATGAGTTGGGCCATTCGTGAAGACAAATACTCCATCGATGTTTGGAGCAATATCTTCACCAACCCGTGCACCACCTATATCGCCGCCGCAGGGGACAATGGCACGAACGACCATTCCCATGGGGTCGAATGGCCCGGAGCACACACCAACGTTCTCTCCATCGGAGGCACCAAACTCATCTATGACACGAGCAGACAAGTTGTGGTTTCCGAGACGATTTGGAGCAATAAGATGGGAGCTGGTGGGGGAGGAATCAGTGAGTTTGAGCTGATGGCACCATCTCAGGCCACCTACCTTGAGACAGAGCAGCCATCCCTTTCAAAGCTTGCCAATGGTTTTCGTTGTGTTCCCGATTTGAGTTATGATGCGGACCCTTACACGGGGGTCGCTGTCTGGCTCACAGATCCCCAAACCAAGATTGGAGGATGGACCACGATGGGAGGAACCAGCGCCGGGGCCCCTCAAGTGGCGGCACTCATCGCTCGAAGAAGAAGCCTGGGTCTTCAGGAAGGAATTGCGTTCAACTCCTTCATCTACGGTGCCTATTCCGATCAATGCTTCTGGGATATCGTCTCAGGAAGTAACGGCCATCAGGCCGGAGATGGCTATGATCTGGCAAGCGGGGTAGGAACTCCGGTTGCCGATGCCATTGCCGCACTGACGCCGACAAACTCGGTCCTCAGGCCGCAAACGATCACCTTCGGCACCATCACCGACAGGGGTGTCTTTGGCGGGCCCTCTTTTAAAGTTCAGGCAACCTCGAGTTCTGGGCTTCCCGTGAACTTCTCCTCTTCAGACAACACGGTCTTTACCGTAAGCGCGGATGGGACTCTTACTCCCACGGGTGCAGGAACAGCTTCCATTATTGCTCAGCAATCCGGCGACGGATCGTGTTGGCAAGCCGCAACCCAAGCCAACCATTTGCTTGCGGTGTCCAAAGCAACCCAAAGCATGGGAAAATTCCCCGCGATTTCCACAAAAACCTACTCTCCCAATCCGTTCACCATCACTCCACCAAGCGCTTCCTCCCAACTTCCCGTCATTGTCCACGCGGACGGACCTGCCACTGTCACAACCTCGAACGGGGTCGTCAGCATCCAACCCAGAGGGATCGGCCGTGTCGTTCTGACCGCTAGCCAACCGGGCTACAACCCCTATGTTCTTGGTCCAACCAACTTTTTTGCGGCGACCGCAGTCAAAACGGCTTTCACCATAGTCAAAGCCTCTCAGGCCATTGCATCCTTCTCAACAGTCGGAACGATAACCTACGCGGCGACCAAATCCTTCACCATCAGTTCTCCGACCTCCTCCAGCGGTCTTTCCGTCGCGGTCGCTGTGAAATCCGGCCCCGCAACGATCTCCGCGGGTAAAGTCACCCTGACCGGGAAGGGAACCGTGATCCTAAAAGCCAAGCAGTCGGGCAACGCCTGCTACCTTGCCGCACCCGAGATCACCACCACCTTCTCGGTGCAGTGAACTCGGGATAAACTGGCCGCTTCTTCCTTGGCGGTTTCAATCCCGGACCGGGAGGGAGATCCCTGGCAGGCAGATCTTCTCAGCGATGCTTTAAATCAAAACGGTCAAGATTCATAACCTTGTTCCAAGCCGCAACAAACTCTTTGACGAAGAGTGGTTCGGCGTCGGAGCTAGCGTAAACTTCAGCCAAGGCGCGCAGTTGGGAATTCGACCCGAAGACAAGATCGGCGATCGTTCCTGTCCACTTGAGTTCGCCGGTCTTCCGATCACGCCCCTCGAGAACCCCGGCAAAAGCCGCCGACTTTTGCCACTTTGTCCCCATGTCGAGCAGGTTGACAAAGAAATCGTTGGAGAGGGTCTCGGGACGCTTGGTGAAGACACCATGCTCGGAATGGTCAAAATTGGCGTTCATCGACCGGAGACCACCGATCAGAACCGTCATCTCGGGAGCGGTCAGCGTCAGCAGGTTGGCCTTGTCGATGAGCAGATCCGCCGTGAAGTTCTCAGCCCCCTTCCTGACGTAGTTGCGGAAACCATCCGCGACGGGCTCCAAAACTGAGAAGGAGTGAATGTCCGTCTCCTCTTGCGAGGCATCCATGCGACCGGGAGTGAAAGGAACTCTCACATCGTGACCGGCTCTCTTCGCCGCTTCCTCGACCGCCGCACATCCCCCGAGAACGATCAGATCCGCAAGAGAAACCTTCTTCCCTTCGGGCTGGGCGCCGTGGAACTCCTGCTGAATCTTGGTTAATGCCTGAAGCGCTTTACCAAGTTCTGCTGGACGATTGACCTCCCAATTCTTTTGAGGCGCAAGCCGGATCCGGGCACCATTGGCACCCCCGCGCTTATCACTGCCTCGGAACGTCGAGGCGGAGGACCAAGCCGTAGCGACCAATTCCGAGATCTTCAATCCGGAGGCAAGGATTCTGCCCTTAAGGTCGGCAATCTCAGATTCCCCGATGAGCGGGTGATCGATCGCTGGGATGGGGTCCTGCCAGAGGAGCACCTCGGCCGGAACATCAGCCCCGAGATAGCGTGCACGCGGACCCATATCGCGATGGGTGAGCTTGAACCAGGCTCGAGCGAACGCATCGGCGAACTGCTCCGGATGCTCAAGGAATCGACGGGAAATTTTCTCGTATTCCGGGTCGAATCTGAGTGAGAGATCCGTGGTCAGCATGGTGGGGAGGTGCTGTTTTTTAGAATCGAATGCGTCCGGAATGTTGGCTTCGGAATTCCTGGCGACCCACTGATGGGCGCCGGCGGGACTCTTGGTCAACTCCCAGTCGTAGTTGAAGAGATTCTCGAAATAGTAATTGTTCCACTTGGTCGGGGTCTGCGTCCAGGTAACCTCCAGTCCGCTGGAAATCGCATCGGGCCCTTTCCCGGTGCGGAAGTCGCTGATCCAGCCGAATCCCTGCTCCTCGATCGGGGCGGCCTCGGGCTCGGGCCCGACATGACTGGCCGGGCCTGCTCCGTGGGTCTTGCCGAAGGTGTGGCCTCCGGCGATCAGGGCAACCGTCTCCTCGTCGTTCATCGCCATGCGGGCAAAGGTCTCCCGGATATCACGAGCGGCGGCAACCGGGTCGGGGTTTCCGTTGGGACCCTCGGGATTCACATAAATCAAACCCATCTGCACCGCAGCAAGAGGATTCTCAAGATCACGGTCACCGCTGTAGCGCTGATCGGCGAGCCACTCTTTTTCCGCACCCCAGTAGATCTCCTCGGGTTCCCAGATATCTTCACGACCTCCGGCGAAACCGAAGGTCTTGAAACCCATCGACTCCAA
>CAIKFI010000118.1 GCA_903826635.1 uncultured Spartobacteria bacterium
AAGTGCGGTGGTGACTTCCGATATCACGGCAATTTCAAAAATCTCCGGAGTCGGCAAAAAAACCGCCGAAAGGGTCGTTCTTGAACTCAAGGACAAACTGGGGGTTGCCGCCGAGTGGGAGGCTGCGAGCCGTGAAAACTCCCCAACGGGGATCGATCGTCATCTCCACGATGCCGTCCTGGCACTCATTTCTCTCGGATACAAACAAGTTGATGCGCACAAGGCGGTGAAGGCCGTGCTGTCAAAAGTCTCCTCGGAAGCGTCCGCCGAGGAGGTGCTCAGGGAGTCGTTGAAGCATCTACTTGCTTGAAGGTGACGGCATCATCCACGCCATCCCCGATTCCTTACGACGTTCTAACCGGGATGATCCCGGAAGGAAGTCTCTTTGCCGGAAAAGAATGGAGATGGGCCCCGACACCTTATTTCTTGTCCGCTCACCTTGCTGATGAACTCGAATCCATGGGACATCGGTTGCATCAATTTGCCGAGGCGTGCGAGTTGCTCTACCGCCATAGTGTTGAGGGCAGGCAGCCCGCATGGATTTCAAGACTTCTGGATCAAGGCAAGCCTGATGAGGTGATCAGGCTGGGACGGGAAAAAGTGCTGAACGGTCAGATTGCAAGGATCATCAGGCCCGATCTTGTGCTTACCGAGGATGGGTTTGCCATCTGTGAACTGGATCAGATTCCGGGCGGTATCGGCCTGACGGCTTGGCTTAATGAGACCTATGCATCGCAGGGATTCAATGTCCTTGGCGGTTCCGAGGGGATGCTTGACGGATTTTCCAGCGTGATGCCCTCCGGAGAAATTATTGTTTCCCAAGAGGCCGAAACCTATCGACCCGAGATGGTATGGATGGCCGATCGTTTGTCCAACCGGCGTGGAAGCCGGGATTGGAGAGTTGTCGATGAGACGCCAAGGGATGGGTGGTCGGGCCATGTCTATCGGTTTTTCGAGATGTTCGACCTGCCAAACGTGGCTTGTTCCAACGATCTTTTTCGAGATCTCATGGAGGGAAAGGTTTCTGTGACACCTCCCCCCAAGGCTCAGCTTGAGGAAAAAATCTGGATGGCCCTCTTCTGGATGGCCCCACTCCAGGAGTTCTGGCTCAGGCATCTTGGAGAGAGGGGTGTTCACTCACTCAGGAAATGGATCCCTTATACTTGGGTCCTCGATCCCACCCCATTGCCTTACAATGCTGTCCACCCAAGGCTTGAAATTCAGGATTGGAATCAGTTGGGGGGATTCAGTCAGAAGGATCGCGACCTGATCATTAAAATAAGCGGCTTCGACGGGCGTGCCTGGGGGGCGAGGGGGGTCTTCCTGGGATCGGATCTTTCACGCTCGGATTGGGGGGCAAGTCTCGCCAATGCGCTTCGGGAGTTCCCCGAGCATCCCCATATCCTACAGATCTTCCGTCACTCGGTACTCTCGGATCAGTCCTATTATGATCCTGAGGGCAATGTGGTGACGATGAAGGGGCGAACTCGGTTGAGTCCCTATTTTTTCGTCAACGAAGGAAAAGTGAATCTTGGGGGTGTCCTGGCAACGGTTTGTCCGGCGAATAAAAAAATCCTCCACGGCATGTCGGAGGCGGTCATGATCCCGGTGGTCCCGGCGTAAGTAGGGTAAGAGTGTTGGACGCTTTTTGGCGTTTGGATCCACTTCATGATTATGACGACATGCTCACGTAGGACTCATCAATCCGGGGGGGTGGATGATGCAGAAGTTGCTCAAGCATCGTTTCCCAGTGCTTATGTCCCTTGAGGATTTCAATCTCAATCCTTAGATATCGGATCGGAATTTCCTGATTCATGAGGCGCGGCATACGGACGGCATCTTTTTCCGTCGTGAGAACGCAGGAAATCCCTCTCCGCTCACATCTCCGTAGGAATCGCTCGATTTCCCGCTTGGAATACCGGTGATGATCGGCATGGCTTTCCGTTAAATCAAGCGTCACTCCGAGGCGCCGCAGTCCCTGTTCGAAACTTTCGGGCGATGCTATCGCCGAGAGTGATGCCGCCTTAAGTCCCCGAAGCGTGGAAAGATCGAGCACCTCCCCGGTCGCGAAATCCTGAAGGGAGACCGGACGATGCCGGCATTCGATAATGGGTGCATGGCGATTGTATTGCCTGATTCTTTGGTGAAGTAAGGACTGGTCGCTTCCGTCGCATTTGGTGATTAAAATATGGGTGGCTCGGGCGAGGTTCCCGGGGGGTTCTCTCAGGGTGCCTCGGGGCAGGAGGTGTTCGTTTCCAAAGGGGGCCTCGCTGTCAATCAGGACTAGGTCAAACCTGCGGTGAAGTCGCAGGTATTGCAGGCCGTCGTCCAGGAGAAGGAGATCTGTGCCGAAGCGGGAGATTGCATGTCGTCCGCACTCCACCCGATCCTTATCCACAACAACAGCAACTCCGCGCAGGTTCTTGGCCAGCATGAAAGGTTCATCTCCCGCGGTTTTTGAATCGAGAAGAAGTGCACCACCGTCCGAGACAACACGGACGGTCGAATGATCCCCTCCAGCATTCTTGCGACCGGTGCTTTTGTAACCACGGCTTAAAATCGCCACTTTCCTTCCTCGTAAAATGAGATCTCGGGCTAATTTCTCAACCACAGGAGTCTTACCCGTTCCCCCCACCGTCAAATTACCAATGCTCACGACAGGGCATCCGATCTGATGACGACGCATGACATTGGATGCGAAGAGTCTTAGACGGAGAGTGATGATTCCCAGATAAAGGTAGGAGAGAGCTTGAAGAACGGTGCGCAGAATGCTGGCCCTTCTTCCAGCCCTCCTCTCCAGGATGACATCAACGGCAAACTTCTCCAGCCTGTCGAGGAGTCGGCGCATCAGGGAGCGATGATTCTGGCACCTTTGTTTTCTGCCGACGTGATGAGAATCTTCCCCCCGGTTGGGGCTGCTCGCTTCATGGCGAGAGAGACTTTTTTTGCCACGGATGCATCGGGAGCCAAACAACAAATTGTTGATCCGGATCCACTCAACCACCCCCCCAGGGCTCCTGCATTTTCCCCGGCTGCAATCACTTCACTGAGGAAGGGAATCAGCTTTGCGCGGTAGGGTTGATGCAGGCGATCGCCAAAGGCCCCCTTGAGAAGGGAGTATTTCCCGGTTGCGAAGGCCGCTGCGATGACGGCCGCATCAGCGGCATTCGCAGCAGCATCGGCCAATGGAATCGATTTTGGCATTACCTTTCTGGCATCCGAAGTTGCGATCTCAAAATCGGGAATCAAAAGCACGAATCGAAGAGTTGACGAGACTTGATAGCGAAGTGGTTCCCCAAGTGAACGTGCGATCGTGAATCCACCCAGCACGCCCGGAGCCGCATTGTCCGGATGTCCTTCCAGTTCGGCACAAAGACGGAAAATCCCGGCCTGTGAGAGAGGTCGTCCGGTCAATTCATTCAATCCCATCAATGTCCCAAGGCGAACAGTCACGCTGCTGCCAAGACCTCGAGCCTGCGGGACCTGGCCTTTGATTTTCCAAGAAAAAGGAATGGGTGCGAGACAGCTCCCGAGGAAAAAGTTTCGGGCGGTCAAGCTGACCATGGCCGGCACTTTCGTGAGATCGTTGCAGCGTGAGATCGTGATCTGATTGGCAATGCTCAGGGCCAGTCCAAATGCGTCAAAGCCAGGACCCAGATTTGCTGTCGTTCCTGGAACGGAAACCGTAACGGATGACGGACCTGTAGGAGCAGATTTCAAGTCGCTTGTGTGCTTCTTCATCCGGGTGATTATTCCTTCTTCTGCAAACAGGCGCAACTCCCCGCTATGGCCCGGTCATTCCTCTCGATTATTGGATCGCTGCAGAAAGGCTTCGCTTAATAGAAATGCCGCTGATCGCGGCATGGCAGTCGAATCGGGGTTCTCATCCCTGGCTAAAACATGCCAAGCAGTCTTGGGAGTCGGTCAAATAAATGGCGGTGAGGCAGGGATTCGAACCCTGGGTACCCTTTTGGAGTACGGCGCTTTAGCAAAGCGCTGCTTTCGACCACTCAGCCACCTCACCATTCCTCTTAGAATGATGATCCTCCCCCGAGGGGTCAATCCGAAAGCGTTCATAAAAATCATTTGAAACTAACAGACTCGTGCATTAGAGATAATCTATGACCCCCCTGAGTTTGTATGGAATTTGTGTTCATTGAAGGAACTTTTAATCTCTTTGAACGACCGAAGGGGTGTTCTGTCTATAGTATTATGAACAGAATTAAAGATCGATTGGTCCCGCTTCATCTAATGCTGACTTTCTGTGTTGGGCTATCAGTCTTGAAAGCCCAGACAAGCACAGCCACAACGGATATCATGGGCTATAGCACTGTTTCGCTTTATCCTGGTGGTTCGGCTGTGGTTCCTCCTTTTGTCAATTCATCATCATACTCTGCATCATCCACATTTGATGGTGCATCAAATCTTTCTGCTTCGGGATTGACTGTTGGTGCCTTCAATGCTGCATCCGGATATTCCACATTCTTCGTAGAGATCTGCTCAGGTCCTTATACCGGTTACAACTTCCCAGTGCTTTCCAATACCAGTTCCAGTATTGTGGCCTCGGGTCTACCTTCGGATCTTGGTTCCGTTGTGAGTATCAAAGTCCGTGCCTATACGACATTGTCCACCGTGGCCAATGGATCAGCAGGGCTTTCGGATTACGCCGATACCTTCACTCTTTATAGGCCAAATGATAAGGTTTCTTCCTATATTTATACAGCAAGCGGAGTTCTGGCAGATGATTACGCAACGGCAGCAGGCAATGTCCCCATGGCCCCTGGAACGGGTTTTATCATTAACAATAGTTTGAATAGCTCGGTCACGTTTGTCGGTGAGGTGGATGCAAACCAGTGTGTGGTGCCCCTGAATGCTGGAACCACGCTTGTTGGGCCGCTGAATCCGGTTGGGGGGGTAAATGTCAGTTCAATAAATCTAGCCCCGGCGCTTGCGCCTTACACAGATTCCGCCTCGTTGGTTGCTTCCGATGGATCTCTGGCAATCACCTCCTTTTACTCTGACGGTTCAAGTCTCTTGGATGCCAATTACACACCCCTAACCAGCAATGGATCTCCCACTGTTGGTGTGGCCAATGGAATTGTCGTCAATGCTGGGCAGAATTCCGTCTGGACAGCTCCATCGGTTCTCTCTAACTAATCTTTATCTCCCCCCATCTCATGAAAATCAAACTCAGCGCACTGCTTTTTTCAAGCTTTCTTGTGCAAAGCGTTTTTTCCCTTGGCGCAGCCACGATCAATGTGGGTGGAGTGGCTTCCGCGACTGCCACAGGTTACTATCTTAACTCTGATGGAACCTTTAGTACAAATGGGACAGTGCTCTTCGGATCTTTTAATGTTTCGCAGTCGGCACTCCAATCCTTGATTGCTGGTTTTCAAACGACTGCTCCCACCTATTCAAGTTACTTGGCACTTCTGAATGACTTCACACAGGTGGGAACGGGTGGTGCAAATGGCAGCACTGTATCAGGTTGGAATTTTTCACCCACTGGAACGATTGCTGGGACGAGCACTGGAGTTGACCTCTCTGTTTTCCCTCAAAATACCCAGATGTATGCTTGGTCCTTCAATATTACTAATGTGGGTGTAGGCATTACCAACAATGCTTCCAGTTTCACGACGGGAACAGAGTGGGGCCTATTCACCGCCGGATCAAATTCTGCGACAGGTTGGGGAATTCCAGGTTCAGGAGCCAAGTCCCTGGTTCTCAATCAAGTCTCCACGTCGGGGGCTGGAGCCTATCTGATCGGTGCTGCCGCATCCAGCAACCCAATTGTAGGAAACTACAGCGTAAGGATGGTGCAGGCCGTTCCAGAGCCAACCATCTCGGGCTATGCGATTCTTGCCTTCATGGCATTCCTCTTAATTTTCTTTATCAGGCGTAAGAATGAGACACCCACCTTGAATCAAGGTGATCAATCCACGCCCGTATAATTTGATCCCTCGAAAGCTGTTAGCGAGTAAAGGGTGGCAATATCATCCGAACTGATTGCCAGCAAAATCTTCAAGCCTTCAAACCTTCCCTAGAGGCAGATTGTGAGGCAGCTGAGAGGCATCTTTTGAGGATTAAGATTTTGTTCTCCTGATCTCCATTGGATGAAAGCTTCTTAACTGTTCAGGGAGTCGGCATTCTTCACCTGCAATGATTTGCTAGAATCATACAGGCAACGACCGCAGAGATCATCGAGACAATCAGAACCCC
>CAIKFI010000119.1 GCA_903826635.1 uncultured Spartobacteria bacterium
AGGCCTTACCCCTCTTCACCGTTGGGGTGCGGTAAATGTACACGCTGCTCCCCTTGTGGGTGATCGTCCTGAAGGGCCCTTTTTTGTTTTCCTCCATTGAATATTTGTCAGGAATTTGTCAGGAAAAGTCAACCCTGTCCGTAGAGGCCCATAAATACTGGATAAGGTTTCGGGTTCGAATCCCTTCGCCCGCTCCAAATCCATCGTTTGGATTTGGAGTGCTTTCCAAGATGAGAAACGGGATTCGTAGTCGCCCGTCGCCGTCAGGAGCCCTCCGAACTGGAATCCCTACTGATTCATCAGTTCTCTAGTTTTTTCAAACAAGACCCACCCTCTGAACAAGGGGATGGTTTTTCTTTTCTGGGCACTCTCTTGGCGTCTTTCCAACCTTTGGGAAATGCCAGTAAGAGATAAAAAACTCCATGATCGGATTAGGAACGCTCGGAGTTGGAATGGCATTTGCTTTTTTCAAATGCACCATCACATTGAAAAAACAGGGGAGAAGCCGCTGGGTTGCCATCCCCGACAAAGTCATCCCATGAAACAGACCTCTAACAAGCGCCCAAGAAAATAGTTTTCTGATTTTCTCAAGAAGGAATTCCGTCAGGAAATGCCTCATGGAAATGCTCGAAGCTTCCCATCCTTGGATGCAGGGCTGCTTTCCCTGTTTTTCGAAAGGATGGTAAGAGGAGACCCTTGCTTCCATGTCTCTTTCGTCTCCCACTCCTATGGTTTTCGGTTTCCGTGCAAGCGGGTTTTCCCTCTCCGGTTGACCGGCAGATCGTAGTCGCAATGAACGACGGGGAATTTACCGTGAAGCGTTTTCGCAGGATGAACGGGCGCGTCTTTCTGGAAGCCGCGAACGACTCCTTCCCGAAGCTTGAGTTGGGAGAGGATCAGGAACTCACGATCTGGGGGGCGGTGACCTATGTCATCCACCGGGCGCGATAGGCAAATCCTTCATCCTCGGTCTCTTGGGCGCTTGGAGCGCTCAAGAGATTCCTTTTGATTCTTTTCGTTAGCCTTAGACGTCGCCGCCGAAGTCTCCTCCACTGCCGTCATCACCGCTGTCAAAGTCTGAGGAGTCGAAATCCGACGAGTCGTTGTTGGCAAATGCATCCCCTTGGGCTTGGGGTTGATCTTGGCCTTGATCTTGGTTGTCGGATTGGGTCGGATCGTTATTCCCGTCCATGTAGTAATTGTTGACCACTTCCGAGGGTTGGTTGCCACCCATAAAGCCTTCGCCTCCAAATCCACTGCTCCCAAATCCTCCGCCGTGTCCCATGAGACCTTCAATGCCCTGGAAAAGGAGGGCTCCGCCAGCTACCCCGGCGGCTGTGGCCATGGCATTCTGGAGAAATCCACTCCCTTGCGGGGCGGCAGCCGCTTGCTGTGGGACTTGTTGGGCCGGCTGAACTGGTGGGGGAGAAACCGGCCGTGCTGGTGCAGGCTGGGAGGGAGCAAAGAGATTGGCAACCCCGGAAAGGAATCCGCCGCCTTGGGATGTGCGTGAGGCTCCCGTGCCGGAGAGCTGTTGTTCCAGCGAGGCAATCTTGGCCTGCGCTGCTGAGACGGCCTGTTGGAGGACGATCGTGCTCTGGGCAAGCACGTAGGGTGCATGCGGACAGGCAGCCATCTTTTGCTCGATGAGTTGTTCCGCTTCGGGATCCCGTTGCTGTGATGCGGATTGGGCGATCCGGTCGAAGAGTTCGTTGATAAGGCTGATTTCCTGAGGATTCATGAATGAGAAGGAAGCCCAAAGAATCTCTTTTTTCAAGTGTGGTAACGTAAAAATTCCGCCACACACGATGGCCTCACCTTTACCACTGATCCCTTCCCGCTTTGGCGGATGGCGGGATTATTCCTCAACCATTGAAGAGGGCGCTGGGATCGGGGCAGTCTTTTTCTTTGCAGGAGATTTTTTAGCGGCTGCCTTCTTCACGGAAGTTTTCTTTGAGGCCGCCTTCTTGGGCTTGTAGGCTTTGGAGGTCTTTTGCTCGATGACATCGGCAACCGCATCCGTGGTGAGGTTCGGCTTCAGGGGCTTACCGAAGCGACCGCGCTTAACGCTGGATCCTCCCCCTTCGGCATCACCTTTACCTTTAAGAGCCTTTGGTTCCCTAGGCTCGAACTCAAAGCTGACTTTCTTCCCGTCAAGCTTCAGGTAAGCAGCAAACTTGCGGCCCTTCTTGGAGACAAATCCGGCGATGAGGCTGGTTCTACCAGTCTCGGAGAGCTTGACGATCTCCTCGCGCGGGATGGAGCGCTGGAGAATGGTCTTTCCGGTGCGGAATTCACACGACTTCTCGGCTCCGATCGACTGGTCGCAGACATAGCTGGTCACGCCTTCACGGATCGTCCCCTTCTTGCAGACCGGACAGGGGGCGATGGCCTCGGAGTTGCGAAGAGCCTCCTCGGCGGCGGGATCTCCTTCACGTTCACCGAAGACAAACTTCAGCTTATACTCGGGATCGAACTCCAGCTCTGCTGAGAAGGGCTTGCCGAACCGGCTTCGGAAGCCATCAAGCGGGCCGACAGTCTTCTTCGTCAGGAGTTCGGTGATCTCGGGGCGCTCGAGAGGGCGTCCGGCGAGGGATTTCCAGAGACTGAGGTCGCAATTCCTGCATTTGAACTGGCGGACATTCTCCTTGAAGGGGCCCTTGCCACACTTCGGGCAGATGACATCAAGATCGGGGAAAGCCCCCTCGGAGTCATCGGTGAAGCCTTGCGCCTTCGACACGATGTCCCGGGTAAAGACACGGATCTCTTCCATGAACTCGGGCCGCTTGAACTCTCCGGCCTCCATCTGCTTGAGCTTATGCTCCCACTCACCCGTCAGTTCCGGTGAGGTGAGGACGGCCACTCCCATGTGTCGGAGCAGGTTGACCAGCGCCATCCCCTTGCTGGTGGCGCTCAGGTCACGCCCCTCACGGAGCACATAGCCATCGCCCAAGAGTCCCTCAATAATGGCCGCGCGTGTGGCAGGGGTGCCGAGGCCGCGTTGGCTCATCGCTTCACGGAGTTCCTCGTCCTCTACGAGTTTGCCGGCACCCTCCATGGCGCTGAGAAGGGTGGCTTCGTTGAATCGCGCCGGGGGGCGGGTCTGAGCCTCTCGCACCTCGACGGAATCGGTGCGGGCCGGCTCAAGGGCTCCATCGGTGGCCGTTGCCACAGGGACCAGAGTCTTGGCATCTTCCTCTCCCTCGGCGAGGGCCTGCTTGCCATAGACGGCCTGCCAACCAGGATCAGTGAGCACCTTCCCCTCGCTCTTGAAGGGCTCCCCCTCCACGCGGGTGATGCGAGTAGTGACATCAAAGCGGGCCGGCGGGTAGAAGACTGCCACGAAACGCTGGGCCACCATCTGAAAGAGCTTTGCTTCGACCTCATCGAGCCCTGCAGTGGAGGCTCCGGTCGGGATGATGGCATGGTGGTCGGAGACCTTGGCATTATTGAAGACCTTGCCGGTCTTGATGACCCAATTCTGATCCAGGGCATGCTGAGCATGCTTGCGCAGCTCCTTGTCCTCAAAGGACTTGAGGGATGCTTTTACCGCAGGCATCGCATCCTCGGGAAGGTAACGGGAATCGGTACGCGGATAGGTGAGCACCTTGTGGTGCTCGTAGAGGCGCTGGGCTAACTGAAGGGTGCGCTTGGCGCTGAATCCGAAACGGCCGTTGGCCTCGCGCTGGAGGGTAGTCAGATCGTAGAGGAGAGGGGAAGCTTGGGAGGTCGCCTTCTTGATCTCCTCGATGATTCCGGGCTTGCCGGTGCACTTGGCGCGGATCTCTTCGGCTCGGGCATGATCCCAGAGACGTTCGGCCTTCTTTTCGTGGGTTTTTTCGTTCGCCTCGTCACCCTCGGCTTTCTTGAAGCTCTCGTCGAACCAGCGGCCCGCATAACTACCAGCGGTGACCTCAAAACCTGCATGGACTTCGAAGTAGGTCTTCGGCACGAAGGCGCGGATCTTCTCCTCACGCTCGACCAGGATCGCCAGCGTCGGGGTCTGGACGCGTCCGACCGGGGTCAGTTGGAATCCCCCATGACCTGAATTCACGGCAGTGAGGGCCCGGGTGCTGTTGATACCTACCAACCAGTCACTCTCAGAGCGGCAGACAGCGGCCGCTGCCAGCGGCTGCATGTCGGTATCATCGCGCAGATGGTCAAAACCATCCTTGATGGCACCCTGAGTCATCGACTGAAGCCAGAGGCGTTTGACCGGTTTCTTACAGCCGGTGAGCTGGATGATGTTGTGGAAAATCAGTTCCCCTTCACGGCCCGCGTCGCAGGCATTAATGATGGTTGTGACTTCGGGCTTCTTGAGCAATCTCTTGACGACGGCGAGACGATCTGCGGAGCGTGCAATGGGCTGCAACTCGAACTCCTCGGGAATGATCGGCAGGGCATCCAGCTTCCAGGAGAGGCCCTTTCCCCCGGTCATCTTGTTCGGCAGGCAGAGCTCGACCAAGTGACCCACGGCGGAGGTGATGATATAGTCATCAACCTCGAAGAACTCGGCCCGCGCTGCCTTGCCGCCGAGAGCTCTTGCAAGATCGGCGGCGACGCTTGGTTTCTCGGCGATGACTAGGGTCTTAGACATGGATAAATGTTGTGGGCTGAATTCCAGTGGCCGTTTGGGAAACGGCAGAATGCAGCAGTAAATTCGTGAATGGTGGGAATGAAGTCGGGGCGTGAACCGATAATGGCAACCCGCCCGAATTGCAATGGGAGAATTTTCCAAGCCCCCGGATCAGATCAGTTTGACGTAACGGCCGCCCGGTTGTGAGCGGACGTGACGGGCAAGCTCGAGGGCGAGCAACTTGGAGGAGACCTTGGCTGGAGGAAGAGCGGATTTTGCGATGATCGCGTCGACGGATGTCGGGTCATCACCGATGGCCTCGTAGACCTTCAACTCCTCCCCTGTCAGGCTGATCCGAGGTCTGCTTGTGGAGAGTTCTGGGGGGGAGGCAAAGAGCATCGGCAGGTCGGCGAGGATATCCCCGGCATCGATCACAAGCTTCGCCCCCTGCTGGATCAGCCGATTGGATCCCAGGGTGCCCGGCAGGTCGATCCGGCCTGGCACGGCATACAGGGAGCGGCCCTGCTCGCCCGCTTCCCGGGCGCTGATCAGTGCACCGCTGTTCTGTCCGGCCTCGACTACCAGCAGGCCGAAGGAGCAGCCGCTGATGATGCGGTTGCGTCTGGGGAAGGTCTGTTTCGAGGGAGTCGTGCCCATTGGGAACTCGCTGATCACGGCGCCGTGACCCGAGGCGATCTTTTCGGCCAAGGGGATGTTCTCCTCCGGGTAGAGATGGGCAAGTCCGCTCCCGAGTACCGCAACGGTGCGTCCGTTGGCTGCTAGCGCCGCCTGATGGGCGGCGGTGTCAATGCCCCGTGCCATCCCGCTGTAGATTGTGAGTCCGGAGTAGGCGAGCTGGTAGCCGAGCCTCTTCGCCGATTCCATCGCGTAGTGGCTCGCCTTGCGCGTCCCGACGATCCCGATGCCGTTGCGGTGGTCTCGATCCTCCAGTGTTCCCAGAATATAGAGCGCGATCGGCGGGTCGTGGATTTCCCGGAGGAGCGGCGGATATTCGGGATCGTTCTGGGAGAGAACACGTGCCCCGGCTTTCTCCACTAGGGAGAGCTCTGCCTTCAAATCGGCATGCGCCTGCCAGTTCGTGATCACCGAGGAGACCTCGGGGCCGATCCCCTCGACGGAGCGCAAGGAGCTCCCAGTGGCTTCGAGGATAGCGGAGGGGGATCCGAAGCGTTCACCCAAGCGTTTCACCCGGACCGGCCCCACCTGCGGGAGCATATTCAGGATGAGTGAAGCTTCCGTGTCGTTCATGGGGAGGGTGGGAGAGTAGGGGAAGGAGGGGTGAGGCCTGAAACTTGAAACCTGAATGGGCTAGAAGGCAGACCATCGCCTCCGGTAGAAAAATATCAAGACCTCACATCACGGGAGGCGGTCCACCCCATTTTTTACTCGGCAGCCAGAACTACTGAAGCTCCCTGAGAACGGTGGTGAGGTAAACCGGTTCGGGGTGAGTCTTCCGGTATTTCGTGATCTCCTTGCGCTCGATGACATGGAACCCATACCTCTCGAAGAGCTTGGCCCCGCGGCGGGATTCAAAGGTGACCACCTGACCGTAGACCTGTCGCACGCCCTTGCTCCGGAGGTGGTCGAGGTAGCAATTCATGAGGCGCGTGACCTGGGCAAGACCCTGAGCCTCGGGGAGCACGTTGAAATGGAAGTGGGCGCACCGGCGCGGAGTCACCGGAACCTCACGCCATGAGTTGCGCAGGATCCAGCCGATAAAGTCGCGGGTCGCGCTGTTATAGAAGGGATACTTCGCCATGCCCCGGGCAAAGAGGTGCAGGTTGTTGAAAAAATTGAACAGCTGCTGCCGGAAGGGGCGATAGGAGCCGAGGAGATAACCTTTGACGATCCCGTTCTGCACCATGACAAAGGAGGACTCGGGCTCGATGTCGGTGTAGTAGCGCGTCAAATAATCAGCAAAGAGTTCGCGGTCCTGAAAGACGGGGTCGATTGCCTTGCCCAGAAACCCGGTTTCACAGCAAAGAGAACGCACGGCTTTCCTGTCGGAGGGCTGGTAGGGACGTATCACGACCTTCTCCGGGGTGACGGCAGTCCCGGATGATGGGGCATTCACGGGCGGCGAGAGGGAAGACACATCAAGGGTTGTATGAGGCGATGACCCCGCGGTAAATCGTAAAGAGGCGTTCGAAGACATCCTTCCAGGCGTAACGGCTTCTGACACTGGCCGCGGCATGGAGGCCCGATGCCGAGAGATCAGCGTTGGCGACCGACCGGATCGCCTCGGCGAGGGCTTCCGCGCTATTATCAGCCGACCAGTTGTGCAGTCCGCTGAAGTTGATCGCATCCATGTAGCTTCCTCTGATCCCAACCACGGGTGTGCCGCAGGCCTGGCTCTCGAGAGTGACTAGGCCGAAGGTTTCCTTCACGCCGGGGTGAACGAAGAGATCAGCTGCCCGGTAGATGTCCGCGAGCTCCGCCGATCCGGCGCAGAACTGCACCCAGTTGACGGATTCCGTCTCCTCCTGAAGGCGAAGGAGTGCTCCCCGCAGCATGCCGTCCCCGACCACGACGAGGTGGAAGCGTCCCCGGTCTGATTGGTGGAGGAGCGCAAAGGTTTCCAGGAGACGCTTCACGTTCTTGTCGGGATTCAGCCGGCCCACATAGAGCAGGATCTGGCGATCCGTGGGCCACCCGAGCCTGAGGCGTGCCACCCGACCGCGCACCGAATCGGGGAAGAAGAGACCGGTGTCCACACCCAATTCGAGGGTCTCGACATTCTCCAAGCCCCAAGAGCGGAGGAGTTCGGAGAGCCCCGCACTAGGAACCAGTGTCCGCTCGAAGCGGTTGTAAAGATTGGTGACATAGCGGCGTCCGATCTCCTCCGCCATCATGACCGAGATGGAGCCGAAATATTTGGCCACTGAGCGGAGGACCGCATCGGGAAAATGGGAGTGGTAGAATCCGACGGTGGGAATGCCAAGGGCACGGCCGGAAGCGAGAGCCTTCCAAGCGACCTGATAGGGGTCGCCCGATTCGATGAGATCAGGCTTCTCACGTTCCAATGCTTCCTCGACGAGGTTTAGGTTCAGGAGCGCCCGGTAGCGTGCCGTGCGGGAAACCAGCGGAGATTCGATCGTGTAAAGGGTCTGGAGTCCATTGACCTGCCGCTCGGTCTTCTTCCCCGGAACGATGAGCACATGCCGGTGTCCTGCGGCACCGAGATGAGAGGCCTTTTCCGCGACATACCGCCTGACGCCACCCGAGAAGGGGGAGTAGAATTGGGTCAGGTCGCAGATGGTCACGGGCGGGATCGGGGCTTTAAGCGAAACAGGAGTCGATTGGAGCCGGGGAGGGCCGCCTCCCCTAACGATTGATTTAAGTCCCTATAATCCCGCCAACCAGCGCTCCGCATCGATGGCCGCCGCGCAGCCCATCCCTGCGGCCGTGATAGCCTGACGGTAGACGGAGTCGGCGCAGTCACCCGCGGCGAAGACGCCGGGAATATTTGTGCGGCTTCCCTCTCCGAGAGTAATGTATCCGGCCTCGCTCATGGTGAGCTGGCCTTGGAAGATCTGAGTGTTCGGTGTGTGGCCGACGGCGACAAAGACTCCCGCGCAGTCGATCGTGCCGGTATCGCCCGAGACGATGTTCTTGATCCGAACTCCGGTCACGCGGTCCTGAGTGATGTCGAGCACCTCCTCGACGACGGAGTTCCAGACTGGGGTGATCTTCGAATTGGCCAGTGTGCGCTCTGCCATGATCTTGGAGGCCCTGAGGGAGTCACGGCGGTGGACGAGATAGACCTGGGAGGCAAAGCGGGTCAGGTAACTGGCCTCTTCGCAGGCGGAATCGCCGCCGCCAACCACGACGAGTTGCTGGTTGCGGAATACTGGGAGAGCCCCGTCGCAGGTAGCGCAGTAGGTGACGCCCTTGTTCTCCAATTCGTGCTCCCCACGGACTCCGAGGTGGCGGTGTCCGGCCCCGACGGCCACGATGACGCTCTTGGCTTCGATGACCTTGCTATCAACGGTCAACTTGAAGGGTGAGGAGGCGAAATCGACCGACTCCACCCGGCTGAGATACTGGATACGGGTGCCGAAGCGGACGGCCTGTTCCTGCATCTCCGTCATGAGCTCCGTCCCCTCGATCCCGTTGCGAAAGCCGGGGAAGTTCTCGACGCTCGAGGTGGTCGTGAGGAGTCCGCCCGGTTGCTGACCCGTGATGAGGAGGGGATTGAGATTGGCACGCGCGGTGTAGATGGCGGCGGTCCATCCGGCGCAACCGGATCCGATGATGATGACTTGTTCCATCCGGAGAGGATAAAACCTGAAACCTGAAAGCAGGAACCTGAAAATTCGAATTCTCGACTAAATCTCCGGCGCAAAGGGGGTGGGCCACCCCTTGGGGAGTCGAAGTGGGCGACCTTCCGGCATCTTCACAAAGGCCAGGGCCTGCTGGCAGGTGATCAGCAGGGCTCCGTCGCGGGGGCGTCGGATCTCGAAGTGACACCAGAATCGTGCCGGCGTCGCCTCCCCGAGGCGTCCGTGGACCTCCAAATCGTCGCCCAGGATGCCGGGGCGCTTGTAGTCGATCTCGGTCCTCACCACCACCGGAAATACCGAGGTGCGGGCCATGCAGTCCCAGTCCATCCCGAGCTGGACCGCCAGCAGCGTGCGCGCCGTCTCGATGAAGCGCAGGTAGGCGATGTTGTGGACTACCCCTCCGGCATCGGTGTCAAAGAACATGACCTGAACGGGCGTGATGATCGTGGAGGACATAGGCTGAAGCGGTTGAGACTAAAGGCTAACGTGCTGCTTGAAACTGACCTTACACTAAGTGGCCATCCTTTAGATAGAGCTGGCGATCACCAAGCGCCGCAAGCGCTGGATCATGGGTGACGGCCACAAAGGTGCGCCCGTCCTCCCTTGCCAAACCGAGGAGGATATCGATGATCCCGGCGCCGGTGGTGGCGTCGAGGTTGCCGGTGGGCTCGTCGGCGAAGAGGATGCTCGGATCATTGATCAGGGCGCGGGCGATCGCGACGCGCTGCTGCTCGCCTCCGCTGAGCTGTGAAGGGAGGTGATCCAACCGGCCCGAGAGGCCGACCCTGTCGAGGAGCTCCCGAGCCTTGGAGTCGTTCCCCTTGCTCTGGCGGCCGCCGATCATCGCGGGTAGCAGTACGTTCTCGAGAGCGGTTAGTTCCGGAAGCAGGAAATAGGATTGGAAGACGAAGCCCATGTGCTGGTTCCGAAGGACGGCCTGCCGGTCTCCCTTGAGGGCAAAAAGCTGCTTCTCCTCGAACTCCACGGTTCCTTCGCGGGGATGCTCGAGTCCGGCAAGGATATAGAGCAACGTCGATTTGCCGGCTCCCGAGGCCCCTCTGAGGAAGAGTACCTCCCCCTTCGCGACATCCAGATCTACTCCGGTGAGGACGTGCAGGTGACTGCCGGCAAGATCATAGGTCTGTTTCAGGCCACGGGCGCGCAGGTGGATGGTGGACGACATGGCCAGAGGATGAACGGGTAAGGATCCGGGAGGAAAGCTGAAATCTAGATCATCGCAGCATTCCCTTCTCTCATGGCTGAATCGTAGCTCAAAGGAGAAACCTTTTGACTCTGAAGGCCCCTCCTTCTACCTTTTTCGTCCGCCTTTGGAACGCCATCACACCGCGCCCTCTTGGGGCGGAAACACTTTAGAACTCATGGCCACCCAACTCACGTACGTCATCATCAGCCCGACCGCCCTCCGAAAGGGACGGTCAGGGGGTATTCTTGGACGCCTGATCTCCCGCAGCGGCTTGGAACTGTACACCGGCCGCCTTTTTGCCCCCTCGACCGCTCTGCTCACGGCACTTTCCGGAAGCATTGCCGGCCAATCGAAGACGTCGGCCTACCTGAAAGGCCTCCTTTCAGGTTCACAGGCCCTCGCGCTTGTGCTCCGTGGAGAGGATGCGGTTGCCAAGGTGGCCTCGATCGTCGGCAATGATGCCTCCATGAGTGGCCGCGGGGAGACCCTTCGCGACACCTTCGGAGATCTCGTCGAAGAGAACGGCAAGACCGTCTATTTCGAGCCCGGTGTGATTGCCCCAGCAAATGCAGCCGAAGCAGCGGCCGGCCTGAAACTCCTGGCTGATGCCTCTGATGCCGAGGGCGGGATCCTCGATGCTACTCCGACCTTCCCGGCCGGGACCATGCTTGAGAAGACGCTGGTTCTGATCAAGCCCGACAACTTTACCTACCCGAGCACGCGTCCCGGAGGTGTGATCGATCTTTTTGCAAGGACCGGTTTGGCGCTGGTCGGCTTCAAACCGTTTCACATGTCGGTTGCACAAGGTGAGGAGTTCTACGGTCCGGTGCTCGATTTCCTAGTGGAGAAGCTCCCCGATGGCCGTGCCCAGTGGGAGTCCATCGTGGCCTTCATGTCGGGGAAGCGTCCTTCCGAATGCACTCCCGCTGAGAAAACCGTTCCGGGCACCCAGCCCTGCGTCGCCCTGATCTACCAGGGGCCCGACGCCGTGGCGAAGATCCGCGAGGCCCTCGGCTCCACGAATCCCGCCAATGCGATGCACGGAACGATCCGCAAGGAGTTTGGAACGACGATCATGATCAACGGCGCCCATGCCTCGGACTCCGTCCAGAATGTTGCCCGCGAGACCGGAATCATCCGCCTCTCGGAGAACGACTTCAAAACAAAGATCGCCGCCGCTCTCTGAGCCGCTGATTTCGCAACCACATCCCAACCACTAACCAACCCTTCCCATGGACCTAGCATCCCGCGTCAGCCAACTGACCCCTTCACTCACACTCGCCATCGACAGCAAGGCCAAGGCCCTTCGCGCCGAGGGAATCGAGATCTTCAGCTTCGGCGCCGGAGAACCTGATTTCGATACACCAGAGCATATCAAGGCCGCTGCTATCGAAGCCCTGAACGCCGGATTCACGAAGTATACCCCGAGCTCCGGCATGCCGGAACTCCGCACCGCGATCAGCGAGAAGTTCAAGCGCGACAACTCTCTGGAGTACAAGCCAAGCGAGATCATTGTCAGCAATGGCGCCAAGCAGAGCTGCTTCAATGCCATTATGGCCGTCTGCGGTGAGGGTGACGAAGTGATCATACCCGCTCCTTACTGGCTCAGCTACCCCGACATGGTCCGCTTGGCCGGAGCCGAGCCGATCATCGTCCAGACGACCGAAGAGAACGACTGGAAGATGACACCCCAGCAGTTTGAGGAGGCGATGAGCCCCCGCACCAAGATGGTCATCATCAACTCCCCGGGCAATCCAACGGGATCCGTCTACTCCAAGGAAGAGCTTCGCGCCATTGTCGAAGTGGCAGCCGACGAGGAGATCACGATTCTCTCCGATGAAATCTACGAGAGCCTGACCTACGATGGCGCTGAGCATGTCTCCATCGCATCCCTTACTCCCGAGGCCCGCGACCTCACGATTACCGTGAACGGATTCAGCAAGGCCTACGCGATGACCGGATGGCGCCTCGGCTATCTTGGTGCTCCCGAGAAGATTGCGAAGGCGATCGACTCCATGCAGAGCCACAGCACCTCTGGCCCTTGCTCCTTCGCCCAGAAGGGTGGTCTGGCCGCCCTCACTGGCAGCCAGCAGTGTGTTGCCGACATGCGCGAGGAGTTTAACCTCCGCCGAGAATACATGTTTGAGCGCCTCTCCGCGATGCACAACGTCACCGCCGTGAAGCCCAAGGGTGCCTTCTACATGCTGGCAAACATCTCCAAGCTCGGCATGAACTCGACGAACTTTGCCGACCGACTCCTGAGCAAGTCGAATGTAGCGGTTGTTCCCGGCATCGCCTTCGGTGATGACCGCGTGGTGCGTCTCAGCTACGCGACCGGACTTGATGTGATCAAGCCGGGTCTCGACCGCTTCGAGGAGTTCTGCAAGACGCTCTAAGTTTGCGTTTACGGGGCTGCCCCGACAACCGATCATGAACTCACGAAAGGCCACCTGCGAAACGGGTGGCCTTTCTGATTATTTGGAAGCTCGGCGGAGGCAGGTCGAGAAAGCGCTTGCCCGCTCTCTGCCCGCAGCTTCCGTCCGTCCGTCCACCATTCACAAGGCGATGCGCTACAGCCTGCTGGGTGGTGGCAAGCGACTCCGACCCATCCTTATGCTGGCGACCGCCGAGGCCTGCGGAGTCGATGATCTCGCGAATGTGCTTCCCGCCGCCTGCGTCGTGGAACTCATCCACACCTACTCCCTGATCCATGACGACCTTCCCTGCATGGATGATGATGATCTGCGCCGTGGCCGTCCGACTTCCCATAAAGTCTTTGGCGATGGGGTCGCCGTCCTGGCCGGGGATGCTCTCCTGACAAGAGCATTCGGGCTGCTGGCCATGGTCAAGCCATCCAAGCGTTATCCTCTCTCGGTGATGATCGAGGAGACCGCCACGGCTGCAGGAAGTCTTCAACTGATCGCTGGACAGGTTGCCGATCTGGAAGCCGAGGGGAAAAACCTTTCGATTGCCGATGTGCGCTTCATCCATGAGCGGAAGACGGCCGCCATGATCGTCCTCCCGCTTCGGTTGGGAGGGATGATCGCCAATGCCACGCCACGCCAACTCAAGGCATTGACCGAATTCGGCATTGCTCTAGGACTCGCCTTCCAGATCATCGACGACATCCTTGATGTCACCCAGTCCAGCGAACAGCTAGGCAAGAGTGCGGGGAAGGATCTGTCCGCTGCAAAGGCTACCTACCCAGCCGTAATCGGCCTAGAGGCCTCACGCAAGGAGGCGGTCCGCTTGACCAAAAAAGCCCACAGTGCCTTGATCTTACTGGGCGCCAGAGGCGCGAGATTAGGGGAGATGGGAACGTATCTACTGAAAAGAGAATTCTGACCGAATGAAGGATCGGAGCAAGGGGGTGGGGATGGCCTTGTTCTCCTTAACCTCCTTCCGGGCAAAACTGGGACTGGCACAGTAAGGGAGAACCTAGGATAAAGGAGGGCTTACAAACGCAGTTCATCAGCATCATGGCCTACACCGACAAATTTTTTCGCAAGCTGGTTCTGGATGCCTTTTCCAGAGCGCGCCGGGGTGAACTCAGGTTCACGATGCCCGGGGGGGCTCGTCGGCTTTTCGGTGGGCTTGGTAAGGAATTGCAGGCCGAGTTGACGGTGCTGGACGAGAACTTTTACCGCCGCTGTGTCCTCTTCGGCCCCATTGGTTTTGCAGAGTCCTATCTTGCGGGAGAGTGGCAGAGCGATGACCTGACGAAGACGCTCGCTTGGTTTGTCCTGAATGGGGATTATCTGGCGGGGATCCTCACCAAGCAATCGCAGCAGCGCGGAGCGTTTGATTTTCTGGGCGTCATCAACAGGCTCGGACATGCCCTCCGTCCCAATAGCAAGCGGAAGAGCCGTGACAACATCAGCGAGCACTACGATCTTGGGAATGATTTTTTCAAGCTGTGGTTGGATCCTACGATGACCTACTCCGCAGCCTATTTTGACCCTCCGGACCTTTCCATGGAAGAGGCCCAGAGGGAAAAGTGGGACAGACTTTGCAGGAAACTGCAGTTTGCACCTCACGACATGGTCCTTGAGATTGGCTGTGGCTGGGGAGGGTTTGCCATCCATGCCGCAAAGAACTACGGATGCCGCGTTACGGCGGCAACCATCAGTGAAGAGCAGTTCCGTGAGGCCGCCGCACGCGTCGAGGCCGCGGGAGTTGCCGATCTGGTCGAGGTGATCTTTTGCGACTACCGCGATCTGGCGGGGCGCTTCGACAAGATCGTTTCGATCGAGATGCTTGAGGCCGTGGGTGACCGATATGTGGAGACTTATTTTGCAAAGATCTCCGAACTCCTGGCGCCGCGCGGGTTGGTCGGTATTCAGACCATCCTCTGTCCGGATAACCAATTTCCGATCCTGCGAGATGGTGTCGATTTCATCCAGAAGCACATCTTCCCGGGCTCACTCCTCCTCTCTAATCGTCGGATCACCGAGGCCCTCAATGCAACGGGCGATCTGAACCTTCACGATTACGAGGACATGACGCCCTTCTATGCCCGCACGCTGAAGGAGTGGCGTGAGGCCTTCGTGAAGGTGCTGCCCCAGGTCCGTACCCTCGGTTACGACGAACCCTTCATCCGTAAGTGGCTTTATTATCTCTGCTATTGCGAGGCCGGATTCGGCACCCGGCACATTTCGGTAGCGCAGATCGTTTACACCCGTCCCGACAACCTGAATATCCATTCTCCGGCCTACGATCTGGGTCATCATCGCGAACCCGCGTCCCCTCGTGCCGGAAGTAGTCCCAAAAAAGCATCACAATGAGTCCACAAAAGCTTTTTTTCGTCAGTCTTCTCTTTTCCAGTCTGATGATGTTAGCGGTCTGGATCGTTGCCGTTCGGATCAGGAATGCCGGCATCGTCGATATTGCCTGGGCCTTGGGGTTTGCCCCCCTGGCGCTTCTCTACCGTTTTTTCGGTGATGGGGAGCCGTTTCGTCAGAATCTGATCACGATCATGGTTGTCGTCTGGAGCGTGCGACTTGGGGTTCATCTCTGGAAACGCGTGATGGGTCACCATCCGATAGAGGACGGGCGGTATCAGGAACTGCGGAAGGCGACGAAAGGCCACGAAAACTTCTTTTTCTTCTGGTTCTTCCAGGCGCAGGCCCTCTTGCTTGCTTTTCTGAGCATCCCGGCGCTCCTTTCGAATTTTGATTCCCGGGTTCAATCCGGATTCTCCGATTCCCTTGGATTTGGTGTCTGGTTGATGGCGATCGTCGGTGAAGCAGTTTCGGATCATCAACTTCATGTCTTCAAGTCCAACCCACTGAACCGTGGCAAAGTCTGCTCGGTCGGGCTCTGGCATTTTTCACGGCACCCGAATTATTTTTTCGAGTGGTTGATCTGGGTTGCTTTTTTCATCTTTGCCTTTCCGGCGGCCTGGGGATGGGCGACGATTTTCTGCCCAGCCCTGATGCTTTTCTTTCTGCTTCGAGTCACGGGGATTCCTTATACCGAACTTCAGGCCTTGCGTTCGCGAGGTGCCGCTTACCGTGATTACCAGAACACCACGAGCGCTTTTTTTCCCTGGTTTCCGAAACAAAGACAATAATTGTAAAACGCCTTCCTTATGAGCCAGCTTGATTCCCTACTCTCGAAAGGTCTGATACCAGACACCCTGGTGCGCTCCGGAATCAGACATCTTCTCTCGGCAAAGCTCCGGGCGGAGGGAGTCGGTGATCTCGAGGAGCGTGACCGGCGTTTTGCCGAATTCCGCAAGCAATTGGACAGCTCTCCCATTGCGATCAACACGGCCGATGCCAACGAGCAGCACTATCAGGTCCCGACAGAATTTTATCTTCATGTGCTGGGACCCAGGCTCAAGTATAGTAGCGGATATTGGGCATCGGAGCACACCACGTTTGCCGAGTCCGAGGAGGCGATGCTCGAGTTGACCTGCAGCAGGGCTCAACTCCGGGATGGGCAGAAAATCCTGGAATTGGGATGCGGTTGGGGTTCGCTTACTCTCTGGATGGCGGAGCATTATCCCAACTCCACGATCACGGCTGTCTCCAATTCCTTCACCCAACGCATGCACATCGAGGCCGAGGCAAAGCGGCGCGAACTGTATAACGTCCGCGTCATTACATCCGATATGAATGTCTTCACCCCCCCGGAGCCGGGCACCTACGACCGGATCGTCTCCGTGGAGATGATGGAGCACATGAAGAACTACCGTGAGCTAATGCGTCTGATCGCCTCATGGCTAAGCCCAAAGGGAAAGCTCTTTGTTCATATCTTCACCCACCAGGAGTATGCCTACCACTTTGAGGGAACCGATCCCTCCGACTGGATCACGCGTTATTTTTTCTCCGGAGGCACCATGCCCTCCCATGATCTTCTCCTACACTATCAGAATGAGCTGAAAATTGAGGAGCGCTGGAGGGTCAATGGTACCCACTATGCCCGGACTTCCGAGGCCTGGCTTCACTCCATGGATGCGAACAGAAAGGTCATCAAGCCCATTCTGGAGAGAACCTACGGCACAAAGGAGGCCGCCAAATGGAGGGCCTACTGGAGAATATTTTTCATGTCCTGCGCCGAACTCTGGGGATACAGGGGCGGAGAGGAGTGGATTGTGTCACACTACCTTTTTGAGAGATCATCTTAAGCCAAGGCCTCAACCATTAAGTGATTCACCATTGAGTGATTCAAACTGTAAAACAGGAACCGATCCATGGTGTGGAGAAGAAATCTTCGGACAGACTTCCCCTCCCCTTTTTCTTCACTCATCTTTCTAACATCATTTTTTTCTACCGATGCCCCGCATACTCATTCTCACCGCAGGGTTTGGTGAAGGCCATAACACGGCTGCGCGCTGCATCGCCGAGGCCCTCCAGGAAAACGCCGGCGTCGATGTCCGAATCATAGACGTCTATATCGAGACGACACCCGCCCTGACCAAATTCCTTCAGTCCGGATACGGACTGATCATCAATAAACTCCCGTTTGTCTGGGGCGCTATTTTCAATCTCCTCAATCAACCCGGAAAGCTTGAGGCCACGCTTCCCCTTGCGGGGAATCTCCGCGAAGCCCTGCGGGGAGTCGTCGAGAAGTATCGACCCGATGTGATGGTATCGACCTACCCCCTCTACGCATACCTGATCCGCGAACTCCGTAAAAGGGGCCACGAACCCTCCCGTGTTCCTCTGATCACGATGGTGACCGACTCAACAGCCATTAACAGTTCCTGGTACAGGGCCGGAAGCGAGGCCTTCCTTGTTCCCGACGAGGAGACCTCGGAAGTTCTTTCCCGGGGAGGGGTGGACCGTGCCTGCCTTCAGACGATGGGTTTCCCCGTTACTCCGCGACTCGCTTCGCTGAAGCCACTTGATCCCTCCTCGGAGGGTGTCGTGAAGCTGCTCTACTTTCCCTCCTCACGGGTGACCCACACGCTGGCGGTGATCCGTGAATTAATGGCGATACCGGACACTGAACTCACCATTGTCACGGGTCGGCTCAAGGGACTTCATGTGGCGATTGAGTCGGCCGGGATTATAGACGGGGTGAAATCCCGCCTTGTGGGATGGACCGACAAGGTTCCTGAATTCCTCTGCTCTCATCACCTTTACATCGGTAAGGCCGGAGGAGCCATCGTGCAGGAGGCCATGGCGGCGCAGTGCCCGATCCTTGTCAGCCATGTCGTGCCCGGACAGGAAGAGGGGAATATCGAAATGATCGAGCGACACGATATCGGGCGTCTAGCAGCGCATTATCCCGAGACGCTTGCGGCATCGGTCCGGGACATCTTTTCCGGCAACAGGGAAACCTGGAAACGATGGAAGACAAACATCGCTCGGCTTTCCAAGCCGGGCGCGAGTCGCCAGATCGCCGCCTTTATCCTAGGGTGGGTTGGGCCTCAGGATGGCCGTCATTCTGACAGTATCTCCTAGGCGGAGACTTCATTTTGGGTTCGCGGGCCCGCTTTTTCTTTAAGGAGTCGGAGAGGACATGGGGCGCCTGCTCAAAAGCTGGGCAAAATAGAGGTCATCGTTCCAAGTCGTCACGGCGATTCCACCCACCGGCATCCATCCTTTCGAGAGATGAAGTTGGAGGTCATCGTTAAAGGGTTGTTTGAAGCCGGAAACGACCTTGTATTCAAGTTTGGAGCCTGAATTCACGGAAGTCGGTGCCGAGGCATCAGTTTGTGCGTAGGTCTGAATGTTCGGCGAGATGGTGATGAGCAGAAGGGCCGTTGCGAGGATCCAAAGGGTTTTCATTTGCGGTGATTTCGGGGGTTGCAGGTTGGGGTTGTTTAGAAAAGATCAGGATAACGGATCCTGGCAAGTCCCGTGCAGCGTGCGTAGATTTCGGAAGCCCTCGCCCCAGAGAGAGCATGCGCGACCACCTCGCGGCAGGACGGCACATCAAGGCTGCGGATGGCCTTTTTGACTCTTGGAACGAGCGCTCCGCTGGCGCTTAGTTCATCGACTCCAAGACCGATGAGCAAGGGGGTGTATTCGATATCCCCGGCAAGTTCCCCGCAGATACCGACCCAGATGCCTTCGGCATGTGCGGCGTCAATGATGGACTTGAGGATGCGGACGACCGCTGGATTCGAGGGATCGTGGAGATGAGCGATCCGTTCGTTACCCCTGTCAACGGCCATGAGGTATTGAAGAAGGTCATTGGTTCCGATGCTAAAAAACTTCACTTCCTTGGCCAGGATATCGGCGATGATCGCGGCGCTTGGCACCTCGATCATGATGCCGAGTTCCATATCGGCCTGGTAGGGCACGCCCCGTTCCTCAAGTTCCCTGATCGAATCCGCGAGTAAGGATTTGGCATGTAGAAGCTCTTCATGACCAGAGATCATCGGAAACATCATCCTGAGATTGCCATGCACTCCGGCCCGCAGGATCGCTCTGAGCTGAGTCTTGAAAATTTCGGGATTGTTCAGGCAGAAGCGAATCGCGCGGCACCCGAGGAACGGGTTCTCCTCATGGGCAAGGTCGAGACATTCGGTGGGCTTGTCTCCCCCGATATCCAGGGTCCTGATGATGACGGTGGCGGGCTTGATACGCTCCGCCACCTGCTTGTAGACAGCAAACTGTTCCTCCTCATCGGGCGGCGTGCTTCTGTTGAAGTAGAGGAATTCCGTCCGGTAGAGGCCGATTCCGTCCGCTCCGCAGGCTGCTACCTCATCAAGTTCCTCGGGGAGTTCGATATTGGCGGCGAGCGTGATATGGCGGCCGTCAATGGTGGAGGAATCGCTTTCACGGAGTGTTTCAAGTCCTGCCTCGACGTGTTCCTTCTCCTGAGCGAGTTGCTGGTAATGGGCGAGGGTCTCCGGCAACGGGTTGAGGAAGACCTTCCCGCTGTATCCATCCATGAGGACAACGAAGCCGTTCTCCAGGTCGGAGCAGATCCCCTCGAGACCCACGATTGCGGGAATGCCCAGGGATCGCGCCATGATCGCCGTGTGCGAGGTCTTACTTCCCTTTTCCGTGATAAATCCCGCGACATTGTCACGGTTCAACATCGCGGTATCGGAGGGAGTCAGTTCATCGGCCACGATGATATGACTCCTGTCGTGTCCGGTGATGTGATGACCCGATTTTCCAAGCATGTGCCGGATAATGCGGCGTGCAACATCCTCGAGGTCGACCGCTCTTTCCCTCAGATATGGGTCCTCGATAGCCGAAAGGGTCTTAATGAAGCGGTGGGAGACTCCCTGAAAGACAAATTCGGCATTATGCTTTTCCCGCCGGATGCCCCTCACGACCTCATCGATCAGCGTGGGATCCTCAAGAACCAGAAGGTGGGCATCGAAAATACCGGCATCACCTGATCCGGCGGATTCAGCCAAGCGTTCCTGGAGGGCCTGGAGTTCGATGCGGGTTGCAAGCAAAGACGCCTCAAAACGAGCAACTTCTGCATCCAATTCATCATCCTGAAGGTCCCGGAATGGAATCGATTCCTCCTCCTGAAAATGGATAAGCACCTTCCCCTCCGAGATCCCCGGGGCGACGGCCATGCCCTGAAAAATCCGTTCAGGCCCGGAGGAGGGAACGGACTGGGGGAGGGGATTTTTTTTGCGTGAACGATTACCCACAACCAGTTGATGTACAGAAGTGAGCGGGCTTGGTCAAAGATGTTATCCCCGCAGGCAATATTAAGCCTCTCCTCTGGAGGGGGGCTGGGGAGCCTCGATTGCTTTGCAGATATCCTGCCACCCGGGGAAGTTCCACGCATTCGGAAAGTCTTTGCACTGCTGGGGTTTGACGGCCTGAATCGAACACTCGTTCCCCTCGAGGAAAAAACAAGCCCCATCCTCCCTGTCGATCAGGGCCAATCCTCCCCGGTTGGGGCGGAGGCGGGTGTAATCCTGAATAAAGACATTTTCCTCCATCCCGAGATGAGCGGCGATCGTACCAATTTCGTTTTCTGTCACCCGCACAAAGCCGGGCCAACGGCAGCAGGCCGTGCAGCGTTGGCAGAGATAGTTGGGTGGCATGACAGAAAGATTGAATTATGGATTATGAATTATGAAGAACTGAATCTATCCTTTTGCTCATGAAAATTCTCATCCTTGGCTCCAACGGTAGGCTCGGATCCGCTCTGGCCCGATCATGGAGGAAATTTGCGGAGAAGGAGATTATTCCCCTGACCCGTGCCGAGGTCGATCTTTCCGATCCCGAGAAAGCCGAGGCCGGATTGGCGGCCCTGGAATTCGGAACGGGTGACGTTGTCGTGAACTGTGCCGCCGCGACTGATGTCGATGGTTGCGAGCGGGACCGGGATCTGGCGCGCCGGATTAATGCGGAGGCCCCGGGACGGATCGCCCGACTTTGTGCGTCACGGGGGGCGCGAATCGTCCACATCGGCACGGACTATGTCTTCGACGGGATGCTCGACCGTCCCTACACCGAGGAGGATCAGGCCAATCCCTTAAGCCATTACGGGGTCACCAAACTGGAGGGTGATCGCGAAGTCCTTGCCGCTTCGCCGCTGCACTGCGTCGTTCGTGTCTCTTGGGTTTTCGGCCCCGATAAGCCGAGCTTCGTCGATGCTATCGTGCGTCGCGCCCTGACCAATCCAGATGCCGCAGCGGTCCATGACAAGACCTCGTCACCCTCTTACACCGAGGACATGGCTCTCTGGTTGGCTGAGTTTTTGAAAGCAGAGTTTCCCGGGGGAATCTATCACCTCTGCAACAGTGGCACCTGTTCTTGGCGCGACTATGGCGAGTATGCGCTGGAGTGCGCTCAGAGGAACGGCATTCCCGTTCTGACAACCACCGTCGCCCCATTGAATCTCTCGGATATGAAGGCTTTCGTTGCAGTGCGTCCCCCGCATACGGCTCTCGCCACATCAAAGTTTACCAGGCTCACCGGGATTACTCCGCGTCCGTGGATGGAAGCCGTGGAGGAGTATTTCAGGCATTGGCAGCCCTGATGTCCATGCACCGATTTTATCTGGAGCCCGGGCGATGGGTCTCGGAATGCCCAGAACTTGACGATCCTGACTCCCATCACTGCGCCGATGTGCTGAGGCTTGGGGCGGGTGATAGGATCGTAATCTTCGATGGTCGCGGAATGGTCGCGGAGGCGGAGCTACTTGAAGTGCACCGTAAGCGTTGCGTTCTCCGTATTGGGACGCCCCATCAGACGCCTCCCCTGCGGTGTGCCATCACCCTCGCTCAAGCCGTTCCCAAGGGGAAAAACATGGATCTCATCCTGCAGAAGGGTGTTGAGCTGGGGGCGGCCGAGATCGTCCCTTTGCTTACCGCAAGAACGATCGTCCGCATCGACAGCGCGGATGATGGAGAGCGCAAACGGGAACGCTGGCAACAGATTGCCCTCGAGGCCTGCAAGCAGTGTGGTCGTAACAGCGTCCCCCGGGTTGCGAACCCCTCGACGTTGGAGCAGTTCCTTGCCCGGGTGTCCGCCGCCGATCTGCTGCTCTTGGCCTCTCTCCAGCCCGATGCCAGCCCGATCAAAGAGGTGCTGGCGGAGCACTCCGATGCCATCGGTGGATTGCCCGATAGCGTTGCGGTGCTTGTGGGGCCGGAGGGCGACTTCACGCCTGCGGAGATAGCCCTCCTGAAGCAAGCGGGGGCGCGGTCTGTGACGCTGGGGCCGACGATTCTCCGTGCTGAAACGGCTGCCCTCTACTGCCTGAGTGTGCTGGGACATGAACTTTTTTAGAATAGGACCATCATCCCCTTTGCCTTTCTTTAGCCTTCAGCCTTTGCCTTTCAGCTTGTAACGTAATTCCGATGTCAGCCGCCCTTCTTTCCGATACCCAGAACCTTCCCGATGATCGGCAGATTCCGATCGATCGCGTAGGGGTCAAGGATCTCCGCTATCCGATCCGGGTACGCGACAAGAATCACCTTGAGCAGGGAACGATCGCCACGGTGCAGTTGACGGTCGATCTCCCCCACCATTTCAAGGGAACGCATATGAGCCGCTTCGTGGAGGCGTTGAACTCCCACGGGCCTGTCCTTCATGTCCGCAATATCCGGGATATCCTAGTTCAACTCTCGGAGCGATTGGAGAGCGATCAAGCGCACGTCGACTTTGAGTTTCCCTATTTTCTGGAGAAGTCCGCCCCGGTCACCGGATCTGTCGGCCTCCTTGACTATACGGTCCGCTTCAGCGCGACGCTCACCGGTGGCCCGAAGGGGAAGGTGGATTTCATCGTGACGGTGGTGGTTCCTGTCACCACGCTCTGTCCCTGCTCCAAGGCGATCAGCGAATCAGGAGCGCATAACCAGCGGGGTCATGTGACCTTCTCGGTCCGGTGTGCCAAGCCGATGTGGATCGAGGAGATGATCCGTCTGGTCGAGGACTCGGCCAGTTCTGAACTCTACAGTCTGCTCAAGCGTCCGGATGAGAAATTCGTGACCGAGCGTGCCTATGCGAATCCCGTCTTTGTGGAAGATCTTGTGAGGAATGTCGCCGGTCGTTCCGAGGAGAACGAGAACATCCTCTGGTACCGCGTTGAGGCCGAGAACTTTGAGTCGATCCATAACCACAATGCCTACGCTCTCGTGGAGAGGAAGGGTTCCCGCGACGGGGGAAACTAAAAGCCTTGCCTGTAGCCATGGAACGTATCGCACTCCTGTTGGCAACGATTTGTTACCTCTTTAGCTTTGGGCACACTCTTTTTGCCCTTGGGGCCGGACGATTCCAGCCAGGACGTTTCAATTTCATCGCGATGGCACTGGGTGTCGCATTGCAAGGTTGGTATCTCTCGATGCGCGGGGCGGCTGAGCATGCCTGTCCGATCGGTAATCTTGCCGAGATCCTGATCTTCCTCTCATGGTCGATTGCCCTGATTTACCTTGTGATTGGTCCAGCCTATCGGCTCTCCCTGATGGGGGCGTTCACGGCACCCTTGGTTCTTCTCCTTCAGATCGTTGCCCTGTTGCTTCCGGGTGAAACTAGGCACGGGTTTTTTCGTCCCAATCCTTGGGTCGAGACCCATGCAGCTCTCTCGATTGTGGCCTATGGAGCCTTTGGTCTCGCCTGCGTGGCGGGACTGATGTTTCTTGTCCAGGAAGGGCAACTCAAGTCCCGCCGACCCGCCTTGATCTTTCATCATCTTCCGCCGATCAGTATCCTTTCGGAGGCCATTACTCGATTGCTCTGGATAGGATTTGTCCTGCTCTCTCTCAGCTTTGCGGCGGGATTCATCGCCCGTCTGGCTGTCTTGGGTGGCAAGTTCTGGTTTTCATTGGTCATTTGGGTGTTTTATGCGGTCCTGCTGGCAAGTGCCGAGAAGGGGTTTCTCTCAGGGAGACGGCTTGCGATCGCCGCTTCCTCCGCATTCTTGATGGCACTGATCCTGTTGCCAGTGATTGAAAAACTCTCTGTCCGGACATGAACATCCTCTGCGCCGGACTCAATCATCGGCTGGCACCTATCGACGTGCGGGAGCGCTTTGCCGTGCAGGAGGGAGAGATGAACGAAATGCTGGAACGTCTTCGCGGGATCGAGGGTGTTTCAGGCGCTGTCATGCTCTCGACCTGCAACAGGGTGGAACTCTATGCCTCCAGCCTCTGCCCCATGAGGGCACTTGATGGATTCCGGAGGATACTTTCTGATCGGGCCCGGCAGGAAGCTCCCCTTTATCATCATGAAACGCCTTATGCGGTGAGGCATCTTTTCCGAGTTGCAAGCGGACTGGACTCCATGGTGATCGGTGAGACCGAAATTCTGGGACAAGTGAAAAAAGCTTATGCTGCTGCAGCCGATGCCGGTGCGGCAACCCGCCCTCTGCACAAACTCTTCCAGCATGCTTTCCGGGTGGCCAAGTCAGTCCGTACCGAGACCCAGATCACCAGCGGGCCGACCTCCATAGGCTCCGTGGCCGTAGAGTTGGCCGGCAAGATTTTTGGTTCCCTAGAGGATCGCCGGGTCATGATCCTCGGGGCCGGAGAGATCAGCGAGCGCACCGCCCGCAGCCTTCAGTCACGGGGAGTGCGCAGCGTCATTGTTTCCAATCGCACCTACGATCGGGCCGCCGCCCTAGCGGCTGAAATCGGCGGCATGGCGCTCCATTTTGATCACTGGGAGAAAGGCTTTGCCGACATCGACATCCTGATCAGCTCGACAAATGCACCTCACATGATCCTGACCCCAGAGAAGCTGGAGCCTCTCCTGAAAATGCGTCGTGGCGCGCCTCTCTTCGTGATTGATCTCGCGGTTCCCAGGGATGCCGACCCATCCATCAATGAGATGGATGGAGTCTTTCTTTATGATATCGACAGTCTGGAGCAGATAGCTTCCCAATCCTTGGATATCCGCCGACAGGAGGTGGACCGCTGCGAGTCGCTCATTGAGCAGCACGTGGGAAACTTTCTGGGCTGGATGAGGAGCTGTCATGGCTCCGGATCGCATCATTTTGGCAGAAAGGCATGAGTTCTGCATCCCGTTCACTTGTCGTTGGTACCCGTGGCAGCGCCCTCGCCCTCGCCCAGTCCAAGATTTTCCGGGAGGCTTTTGAGGCATCCCATCCGGGTCTTCTGATCCATCAAAAGATCATCACCACCACGGGTGACGCCCGCTCGACGATGCCTCTCCATGAGCCGACCGCCGAGGGGGCCGGACTCTTCACCAAACAGCTTGAGGAGGCACTGCTACGCAACGAAATCGACGCTGCCGTGCATAGCCTGAAAGACCTTCCCGTGGAGACTCCCCCAGGCCTTGTGCTGGCTGCGATCCTTCCCCGCGCCTCCACCGGAGATCTCTTGGTCTCACGACACTCCGGAGGCCTTGCGGGACTCCCCAAGGGTGCAGTTGTCGGAAGCAGCAGTCCCCGGCGCGCGCTCTTACTGAGTCGTTACCGCACCGACCTCAAGTTGGTGCCGATCCGCGGGAATGTGCCGTCACGACTCGCCAAAATTGCGCAGGAAGGGGCATTCGACGCAACGATCCTGGCCAGCGCCGGACTTGAGCGACTGGGGCACGACACCTCCGTCGGGGCATTACAGGTGGACGGGGTAATGCTTTCCTTGGAGTTCTTGGACTGGATGCTCCCTGCTCCCGGGCAGGGGGCCATCGCCGTGGAGGCCCGCTATGGTGAGCGGGCAACGGAATTATTCTCCGTCCTGAATGACCCGATCACCGCTCGATGTGTGGAGGCAGAGCGTCTTGTCCTAAGGTATCTTGGCGGAGGTTGCCAAATGGCCCTTGGTGCTTTGGCCACCGAATCCCCAGCCGGCATTTTCCTAAAAGCAGTCTTTATTCCCACCGCAGAGGCTCCGCTCCGCGCGGCAGATGCCTCCGCGCCCTCCCCTGCTGAGGTGGCGCAACTGGTTGCCGACCAACTCATGTCCCCATGAAACCCATCCCAGAAAAACCATCACCCCCCAAAACAGAATCAATTTCCAAACATTCCGGAGGGATCTGTTATCTCGTCGGTGCGGGGCCCGGAGATCCGGGCCTCCTGACCTTGAGGGGACGCGAGTGCCTCGAACGTGCGGACGTGGTGATCTACGATTATCTGAGCAACGCGGAGTTCCTCAACTTTGCTCCGGCTCGAGCCGAAAAAATCTATGCTGGAAAAACGGCTGGAGCCCATGCACTAACTCAGGAGGAGACGAATACCTTGCTCGTGAAACACACCCGTGAGGGGAAGCGCGTCGTCCGACTCAAGGGAGGAGATCCTTTCCTCTTCGGGCGTGGGGGGGAGGAGGCTGGGGAACTCTCGGCGGCCGGACTTCGCTTTGAAATCGTTCCGGGAGTCACCTCGGCGATCGGCGGCCTTGCCTATGCGGGAATCCCCGTAACACACCGGGCCAGCAACGCCGTCCTGACAATCTTTACCGGCCATGAGGAGCCTGGAAAGCAGGCTTCCGGACTCGACTACAAGTCGATCGCCTCGGCTCCCGGAACCAAGGTCATGCTCATGGGGGTCGAGCGTCTTGCAGCAATCACCGGGGAACTCTCCGCCGCGGGAATGTCCTCAACAACACCCGTTGCCCTTGTGCGCTGGGCGACGACGGGTAGGCACCAGACGCTTGTCGGGACGCTGGGAACCATTGCCGCGTTGGCCCTGGAGCAGCAATTCAAGGCCCCGGCAGTCGCGGTTTTCGGGGATGTCGTAAGCCTGCGCGAAACGCTGAATTGGTACGAGTCACGGCCACTGTTCGGTCGCCGGATCGCCGTGACCCGCACACGGCAGCAGTCGGGCGGACTGGTGGCTTCCCTCCGGGAACTTGGTGCCGACGCCTACGAGATACCGACAATCCGAATCGAGCCCCCGAAAGACAAGGCAGCGATCATCGAGGCAATGCTGGGCGTGCGCGCGTATGACTGGCTCGTTTTCACAAGTCCCAACGGGGTGGAGGCCTTCTTCAACGCATTCTTCGCCGCGCACAGTGATGCCCGCGAACTGGGCGGCGCTCGCATCGCCGTCATCGGCAATGGCACGGCAAAGAAGGTGCGCGAGTACCGCTACGACGTGGATTTGATCCCCGAGGAATTCGTCGCGGAGTCGCTGTTGAAAGCCTTCAAGAAACTGAATGTCGAAAACCTTCGGATGCTTCTACCTCGTGCCGCAGGTGCACGCGAAATGCTGGCTCTCGAGCTTGAGAACCTGGGTGCCATCGTGGACGACGTACCCGTGTACGAGACCGTTCCCGAGACGGAGGATGTCGCCGGAGGTATCCGGCGCTTCAGGAAAGAGGGAGCGGACATGATCACCTTTACCAGTGCCTCGACCGCGGCTCATTTCATGGCCCTGGGCCTTACACTCCCTTCCGGACTCAAGAAGGCGAGCATCGGCCCCGTGACTTCCCGGGAGATGGTGAGTCTCGGTCTCACTCCAGACGTGGAGGCCGAACAGCACGATATTCCGGGTCTGGTAGCGGCAATCCGTGCTTTTTATGAAGGGGAAAAATAAAAAGGCTTTGGATCTGGTTCTCATTTTGGTGGCGCGCCGTCGCTTCCGGCCGTAAAAAGGAACAAGAAAGACAACACTATGCAAATCCACCTCAGCCCTCGTCACATAACCCTCACCGCAGCCATCCATGCTCATGTGGCTGGAAAAGTCGAACACCTTGAGGAGTATACGGATCAGATCCTTGCGGCGCACGTCGTGCTCCTCTTTGACGAGCACCGCTCGAAGAAAAAGGACTTTCAGGTCAAGATCCATCTTGCCATGCCTGGCAAAGACCTCCACGCCGAGGATGCGGAGGATGATCTCTACTCCGCCATCGACAAGACCGTCCACAAGCTCGCCCAGCAACTCCGCAAGCGGAAGACCAAGATCAAGGAAAAGGGGAAGCACAAGCTCCAGGTCGCCCGGGAAATTGAACGCCACGGCTATCGCCGTTAAGCTTTCCAGCCCCGGTTTTGATGGAGTCGGAATACAAAGTCCAACTGGAGGCTTTTGAGGGGCCGCTCGACCTTCTTCTCTATCTGGTCAAGAAGGACGAGGTGGATATTTATGACATCTCCATCGAGCGGATAACGACTCAATATCTTGCTTACATCGAGACTTTTGAAGTTCTTCACATCGAGGTTGCCGGCGAGTTTCTGGTCATGGCGGCCAACCTACTTTACATCAAGAGCCGGACACTTTTACCCAAAGACCAGCAGATGCCCGAGGAGGAGGTTGAGGAGGACGACCCCCGATGGGAGTTGATCCGGCAACTCATCGAGTATCGCAAATTCAAGGAAGCCGCCGGTCATTTGAGGAGCCAGGAAGAACTTCAGGCAGCTATTTTCCCGCGAGCAGCATCTCTCGACCCCGCGCACGCCCCTCTTTTGGATGAGACAATGATGATCGGGGATGTCGGGATTTTTGATCTTATCAACGCCTTTCAGAGGGCTCTCCGGAGACTCCCTGCGGAGGAGAAGCAGGGAGAGATTCACGGGGAGGTTTTTACCGTCACCGACCGGATCAACCATCTTATGAGGGTCGTTGATCCTGGGGTCTCGATGCGTTTCGAGGAGCTTTTTGGGATGGCAGTCTCCCGCTCCGAACTGGTCGTTACCTTTCTTGCAATTTTGGAACTCATCCGGATGAAACAATTTCGCGTGCGTCAGGAACAACAATTCGGTGAAATCTGGTTGGAACGCGCGTTGGAAGGCGAAGACCACGAAGAGGAACTCCCTGAGGCCGCAGATCTCCACACAACCCCATGAGCAAGACCCCAAAATCACGCAAGAGACCAACGGAGGATGAGGGATCCATGGAAGCGGTGAAACCCGCGGAAGAGGTGGTTGAATCCACGCAGGAGGAGACGACCCTCCCTCCTGAGAATTTTGACGGGGAATCAATTTCACAAAGTGAATCCCCGTTATCCGATATCGTTCTCGCCGGGGTTCTCGGTGCCGGTGAGCAGGAGAGCGCCGTTCCCAGACTATCCCACGTAATCGAGGCGATTCTATTCGCCTCCCAGAAAGCCATTTCTCCAAAGGAACTGCTTACCCACCTTAAAGGCGCGGCAAGTGCGGAGCCTAATTCCATGGCCGTCGCCTTTGCCAGAATCCGAGAAAACGAGGTTTCGGAGGCACTTCAGGAATTAAAAGCAGAGGTGGCGTTGTCCGGAAGGGCCTATCAAGTCAGGGAAACGGCTTCGGGTTGGCTTTTATCCAGTGCTCCAGGATTTGCACCCTGGCTTCGGGCCCTCTACCCCGAGGCCAAGCCGACCAGGCTGAGCGCTTCTGCGCTGGAGACACTCGCCATCATTGCATACCGACAACCGATCACGCGCGCCGACATGGAAGCCGTGCGCGGAGTTTCAGTGGACGGAGTGATGCAGACTCTTCTCGACCGCGGGTTGGTCAAAATCTCTGGACGCGCCGAGGTTCCCGGTCGGCCTCTTCTCTACGCAACCACCCAATATTTCCTAGACCATTTTGGCCTGAGGCATCTGGACGAATTGCCGAATGCCTCCGAACTCCGTCATCTTCCGCTTCCCAAGTCGATTTCCGAGCAGGGTGACGCACCGGCGGACGCCTCCTCCGCACTGGAGCTTCCCGTCGTGATGGATCCCGATTCCAAGGCGACGGATTCAGAAGCGGAAAGCGTTGAGCAGTCCCTGGAAGGAGAGACGATGCAGGTCACGGACATCCTTGAACTCCGTGAATCTGTCGTCATGAAGGAACTAACCATCGACCCGGGAACTGAGGAAAACGAGCAGGAGGCAGCTGATATTGTTCAAGCCGGGCTCCAAGACCCGCTGGACGGCGGTGATCCGAAAGAAATGACCACGCAGCATTCTTAAAAGCTGTAACACATTTTCACATGGAGAACTTAAGCCAGCTTCGCGGCGCAATTGATGCGATTGACGGCACCCTCCTCGCCCTGCTCAACGAACGGGCACGCCTTGCTCAGGAGATAGGACTCATCAAGGAGCGGAACGGACGCCCGGTTTATGCTCCTGAACGGGCGGAGCAACTCATGAGGCGTCTCTCAGCGCAAAGTCAGGGCCCCCTCGACGCCCATGCGATCCGGGCGATCTATCGGGAGATCATGTCCGCCTCTCTGGCCCTTGAGAAGGATACAATCATTGCCTGCGATGGATGTGTGGGCGGACGATCCCACCGTGCTGCCAAGCAGCAATTCGGATCATGCGTCAGGTATACTTTCCACGCGACTCCCGCCTCAATGTTTATGGCCGTTACCCAGGGAGAGGCTGATTGCGGTGTGATCCCATTCGATGAGGAAGGTCCGGATGCGGCCGTGCTTGAGCTTTTAGGAGGGACGACCGTTCAATTATGCTCCCAGATTATGCTCGAGGAGGGGGGCGCATCAGGATCGGAAAGGCATCTGGTCCTGGGGTCCGTCCTGAACACACCCTCCGGTGATGACCAGACAGCTTTGCTGATTCAACTCAGCGATCAGCCCGGGGCCTTGGCAACGGCCATGGAACCGTTCAAGAGTTCCGGCGTGAATGTTCTTTCCATACACAGCCGCGGCGCCCGGTCAGGAGGGCTTTATCTTTTCCTCGAGGTCGCCGGACACGTCGTTGAAGGCTCGATTGCACAAGCGCTTGAGGGACTCCGATCAAGACATCTCCCCGTCACGGTGTGCGGGAGTTATCCCTGTTTTCAATGACAGAACTCAACGAACAAAATCCAGCAAAACCACCGGCAATGGTCAGGGCAGCTTGCTTTGAAGGAGTGGTTTGGATCCGTGTGGAAAGCAGGGGCAACTACCTGAGCAGCGGTCCAGTCAAGAAATTTGTGCTGGCAATGATCAACCGGGGACACAAACGCTTCGTCGTCGACCTTGCAGCTTGCGATCACATGGACTCAACGTTCATGGGCACTTTGGCAGGTATTTCCCAGAAACTCGGCCATCAGGAACAGGGATTACTTACCGTCATCAATGTCCGGCCAAGAAACATGGAACTCCTTGAAAACCTTGGCCTGCATCTTCTTTTCAGGGTGGAAGCGCTTGCGGACGGAGAAAAGACTCCCGCAGAGTCGGGGGCCGAACTCATGGAAATTCCAATGGCCGAGAATCCTGACAAGGGGATTGTCATGGCAGCCCACGAGGCGCTCATAGCGGCTAATCCGGCCAATGCGGAAAGATTTCAAGATGTCTTGGACTATCTGGGGAAAGATACGGGGACATCGTCTCCATCCTAAAATTGCAGCATTCGTGGCGAAGACTCGCCTTGGTCGGCAAAAGAGTGCATAGTGAAACGGAATGATGCTTCAGAAAATTGAACCCGTAATCATCGGATTCATGACGGTATCGATGATGCTTCTTGTGGCGATCGTGGTGGGCTCTCGCCGGAGGGTCGGACAATTGAAGCGAAAATCGGCGGAGATCCACCAGGAGGAGCGGCGGGTCTTTGATTTTCTTCATGGGCTTGGTGCTGCGTTTGCAGAGGGAGTTCCTGCCGGTGAACTGCACCGACTCATCGTCGAGGGGGCTTGCCATATCCTGAAGGCAGGGGGCGGAGCGCTCTATCTTGTGGATCGCGAGGGAGAGAATCTGCTTCCCACCTTCCTCAGCAAGGGGTGCCCACCCCTCGTGGTTTTACCTGAAGCGCTCGCGGAGGAGGCCTCTGCGGGTGTGGCGCCCCAGTCCGTTGAGAGCTTTGTGCGCCTTCAAGCAGTGCCTCTTGGTGCTGGACTGATCGGAGGTGCGGTTCATTGGAAGGGAGCCCGCTTTTTAAGACGTCGGGAGGATTTGGACAGCAGGCTGTTGAAACAAGGTCTTGGTTCCGTGATCCTCGGTCCGCTCTTTTATCAAAAAAAGTTCCTCGGTGTCCTGGCGCTTGGAGAGCGCCGTGGCATCGACTCATTTGGACAAACGAAGATCGACGTCTTCCAGGCGATCCTTGAACAATCGGCCTTCGCTCTCTTTAACCAAGCCATTCATCTTCAGGCGGGAGAAAAAATAGCCATGGATCACGACCTTCAAATTGCACGTGAGATTCAGAAGATCCTCCTACCCTCAGGGGCTCCACACTTGCCGGGCTTTCAGATTAGCGGACTGAATCTTCCGGCCAAAACGCTCAGCGGGGATTACTACGACTATCTCCTAGTGGACGATGATCATCTCGGCATCGTCATTGCCGATGTGTCAGGCAAGGGGGTTCCCGCCTCTCTCATTATGGCAATGTGCCGCAGTGCCCTCAGAGGGCAGGTGCATGGAGAGCTTTCCCCGGCCGCCGTTCTCCGTGCCGTAAACAGGCAGCTTTATCCCGATATCAAAGAGGATATGTTCATTAGTATGGCCTACGTGGTCGTGAACAGGCACACGGGGGATGCGCTTCTGGCACGTGCTGGACACGATGCCCCGCTGATGTTCCGAGCCTCCGAAAATCTTGTGGAGCGTTTCAACCCCAAGGGTATGGCCGTGGGGATTGACAGCGGCGGGGTCTTCGATAGGTTTTGCACAGATTTTCCTTTCCGTTTCGGAGAGGGGGATCTTTTGTTGCTCTACACCGATGGAATGACCGAGGCCCTTGATGCCGAGGGAAGCGAGTTCGGTGTGGAACGCCTCTCGGTCGAACTTCTCGAGACTGCCGGCCGGGGGGTGGAGAGAACCCTGCAGCAGTTGTCGAGGTCGGTGATGGAATTTGCCGGCAAACAACTCCAGCACGACGACATTACCCTCATCGCTCTCCAGAAACTTTCGAGTAGAAATTCATAAGCCGACCATTACCAACCTGAACCACCGACCGTGAAAAAAAACCAACCTGACAACCGCGAGCCTGCACATTCCCAACCTGAGCCCGATCTTCCCGGTGAAGCGACGGGAAATCCCGCGGAGCAGAACGTGGCTGCCGACCCTCACGCCGAAGTCGAGAGGTATCGGGATCAGGCCCTGCGTGCCGCTGCCGACCTCGAGAATTACCGCAAGAGAATGATCCGTGAAAAAGAGGAGGCAATCCGTTTTGCCAATGCGGGCCTTTTTGAAAAACTCCTGCCGATCCTTGATAATTTTGAACTCGGATTAGAGGCGGCACGAAGCGACGACTCTGCCAAGGGAATCGTGGATGGATTTTCCATGGTTCACCGTCAACTCGGCGATTTCCTGACCTCTTGCGGTCTTCAGGCGATCGAGGCTGTGGGCGAACCTTTTGATCCAAAACTCCACGAGGCGATTGGTCACGAGAGTGACGCCACGAAATCTGACGGCCTTGTGCTGAAGCAATTGCGGCGCGGATTCCGCCTTGCCGACAGGTTGATCCGCCCTTCCAGCGTCATTGTTAACAAGGTTGCCTAAGATCTCGGGTACGCTAAGCCAACATGACGAAAAGATGTTATTACGAGGTGCTGGAAGTTACCAGGACCGTTGAATTTGAAGAGATCAAGCGCTCTTACCGGAAAATGGCGGTCAAACACCACCCGGATAAAAATCCGGGTGATGCAACGGCCGTGGAGCGATTCCGTGAGATTGCCGAGGCCTACGATGTCCTGAGTGATTCCGATAAAAGAAGTTCCTATGACCGCTATGGTCACGCTGCCTTTCAGGGAGGAGCCTCTGGTGGCGGAGGCCATGATCCATTCGATCTTTTCAAGGAGATGTTCGGCGCATCGGGGGGTGGCGGAGGAATCTTCGACCACTTTTTCGGGGGCGGTAATGGTGCCCAGGACGGGCGCGGTTCCGACCTTCGGTATGATCTGCAAATTACATTGGAAGAGGCTTTCACGGGATGTGAGAAAGAGGTTGAAATCAGGAAACTCGACAACTGCGGGGCTTGTGACGGGGCAGGGGGAGCGAAGGGAGCAAAAGTTACAACCTGTTCACTATGCAGGGGACATGGTCAGGTGGTGGCTTCACGCGGATTTTTTCAGGTCGCCCAACCGTGTCCTCAATGCCACGGTGCCGGAAAAACAATCGACAAGCCCTGCCGCGCCTGCGGAGGGGAGGGGCGCGCCGAAAAAACATCAAGGATCAAGCTCAACATTCCTGCCGGTATCGATGAGGGATCGAGGCTTCGTTCCTCCGGAAGTGGTGAGGCCGGAAAAAGAGGCGGCGGCTCCGGTGACCTCTACGTCGTCATCCACCTTAAGGAGCATGCGATCTTCAGCAGGGAAGCCGCCGATCTTTATTGCAGGGTTCCCATAGCGTTCGTCACGGCTGCATTGGGTGGCGAGGTGGAGGTTCCCACGCTCTCCGGCCCCGTGATGATGAAAATTCCTCCCGGAACACAGGGTGGAAGTGATTTCAGGGTGAAGGGACGGGGGATGCCACGCCTTCAAAGCCACGCAAAAGGGGATCTTCACGTGAAACTCGAGGTCGAGGTGCCAACCAAACTCAACAGTTCTCAGAAAGAGGCCCTCCAAACTTTCGCCGGTCTTTGCGGTGACGAGAACACCCCCATTCACCGCAGCTTCACGGAGCGACTGAAGGGGCTGTTTGTTGATTGATGAGGTTCTGGGGCCCTTAAAAACCCAAATTACCTAAACCACCTTAGGGATCCTAAATCATCCCAAGGCGCCTTAATTTCCCGAGGTCGCCACGGGGGCCCGTCCTCCGTGGATTTTGGAGATGCCGGAGGCGATCCTCTCGGCGATGCGCTGGCGGGTCGACGGATCCTGAAGGGAGGCATTTTCCTTGGCATTGGAGATGAAACCCAACTCCAGAAGGGTCGAAGGTCGCTCGTTATGGTGGAGGACATAGTAACGGGCGAATTTTACACCGCGACTGTGGGAACCGTAGCACCCGGCAATTTCGCGAAGGATGTTGGCGGCGAACGGTGCGGAGCGGGAATTGAAGTAATAGGCCTCCACGCCGTTTGCCGACCGTCTGTTGGCCCAGTTGCAGTGGATGCTAACGAAGGCGGCGTCCGCATGGGTATTTGAGATCGAAGTGCGCGTCCCAAGCGGGATGAAGATGTCCGTGTTCCGAGTCATGACGACATGGTAGCCTCGACGCTCCAGGAGAGGCTTGACGCGGCGTGCCACGTCAAGGGTCAGCATTTTTTCATCCATCCCCCGGACAGCGCGGGCGCCATGGTCATAACCCCCGTGTCCCGGATCCAGAATCACCGTGCGAAAATTGGAAAGATCCGCCCCCCCCTGATCAAAGAGCGCGCAACCCGGCAGAAAGAGACACAGCGCCAGGAGAAGGAGGAGCGTTCTTCCGGTGAACGGGAAAAATGGTGTCGTCAAACCAGTCATCTCAACCTTGGAATTTAGTGAAGGGAGCCCCATGCGCAATCTCATTCACCGGAAAGCAGCTTTTCGCTTTTGATCGTCGGCGTGCGGCAGGTATCCTGATTTGCTCCATGCTTTGCAAAAGAATCATCCCTTGCCTCGATGTCGACGGTGGCCGCGTCGTTAAAGGAACCAAGTTCGAGAATATCCGTGATGCCGGAGACCCGGTCGAGTGCGCGCGGGCCTATGATGCTCAGGGAGCGGATGAACTTGTCTTTCTCGACATCACGGCATCGCACGAGGGAAGGGCAACCATGAGGGAGGTTGTTGAGAAAACGGCCGACGCCTGCTTCATGCCGCTCACCGTGGGCGGAGGGATCCGCAGGGTTGCCGACGTGAGGGACATGCTTCTTGCGGGTGCTGACAAAGTGAGCATGAATACCGCGGCGCTCGATCATCCGGATCTTGTCAACGCCTCCGCTGAGGGTTTCGGTTCACAGTGCGTGGTGGTCGCCATCGATGCCCGCCGTGACGGACGTGGGGGATGGATTGTTCATACCCATGGCGGCAGAAGGCCAACGCAATGGCAGGCGGTGGACTGGGCCATGGAGGTGACTCGTCGCGGCGCCGGCGAGATCCTGCTCACAAGCATGGACTCCGACGGCACGAAGGCGGGGTATGACCTTGAGCTCACCGCAGCAGTCAGCGGATCGGTCGGCATCCCGGTGATTGCAAGCGGAGGGGCGGGGGATATCGGACACATGGCCGAAGTCCTCACTGTGGGTAAGGCAGATGCAGTCCTTGCTGCCAGCATCTTTCACTTTGGCCACTACACCGTGGGGGATGTGAAACGGGAACTGGCTTCCCATGGTATCCCGGTGCGCAGAGGCAATTGAGACTTCAGAATTTCAGGAATTTTAAGAGGTCTAGAGGTCCCGAAGTCCCTCAGGCTCTTAGTCCCACTGGCTCCGGAGGCGCGTGGATTTCCCGGATAAACGGACATTCTATTCCCCCGGAGGGAAATCCGTCGGCAGGCCGACATCCTTCCAGGCCTTCATTTCCGCATCCAGAGAAGCGAGTTTTTTTGCAAAGATCGTGTGGGCATAGCCGCCCAAGAGAAGTCGGAACGGAGGCTTCTCTGCATCCAGAAGATCGATCATCACTTTCGCTGCCCTGGCCGGATCGCCCGGTTGGCGCCCCTTCATTTTTTCCAGAAATCCTCCGAATTTTCCGACGGTTGCTTCATAAGCCGGCATCCGGGGAGCGTGATCTAGGGATCGTCCGATGAAATCCGTCCTGAAGGGACCCGGTACCACCATCGTGAACTTAATCCCATAGGGAGCAACATCCTGGGCGATGGCATCTGATGCGGCATCCAAAGCCGCCTTGGCTCCCCCGTAGACTGCGAACCCTGCATGGTTGGCGTAGGCGGCGATCGCCGATAGATTCACGATCTGCCCGCCCCTTTGTTCTCTCATTATCGGGAGAACTTCACGGATCAGACGGAGCGGCCCGGTGAAATTTGTCTCCAAATTTCGAGCGAGTTGTTCGTCAGAGGTCTCCTCCAAAGAGGCCAGAAGACCATATCCGGCATTATTGATCAGAGCGTCCAATCTCCCGAATCTGGCCATGGTCTCCTTGACGGCACGGGAGGCATCTTCGGTTTTGGTCAGATCAAAGCGGATTGCGAGGGCAGTTTCAGGGTATCGGGAGAGCAAGTCAGCGACAGTCTCAGGGTTTCTTGCGGCAAGAGCTGCCTGGTATCCACGCTGCAATGCCTCTTCGGCCAAGGAGCGACCGAATCCGGAGGAAGGGCCGGTGATGAGAAGAGTTTTCATGGGGGGTCAATCGGGACGTGAAGGAGTGCAACTTACTCTCAGTCCATAGCGAATGGGATGATTTTCCTCTAAAGAAGGGTTAAAAATGCAAAATTCTTTGGACTGAACCAGAGTCACTCCTATCAGCCCCCCCTTTGTCATTTACGACAACTCCTATCCCCGAGGCATCGACATATGCTCTTTTTGGCATTGGAACCGAGGAATTGTTTATCGAATTTTGCAGGAAGAAGAGGGCGTAAAGCTCCAGTCCTACAAAGATTAAGACATGATCACCGATCACACTAGGTACAGTTCCTTACTCCCTGCATTAAGGCAACCACGGGCGCGCTCAAAATCGGGGGACGCGGAACGATCGTGGTTCTGGGCACGCAGGTCGCAAATGGCAATTACTCTGAGATAACGACCTCGACGACGGCTTCGACCATCACGGTCAAGTAGCTCCCATTGAGTTCCGCCTAG
>CAIKFI010000120.1 GCA_903826635.1 uncultured Spartobacteria bacterium
CGAGACGCGCGAGGTGCCCCAATTCGGGTCCGGACAAACCGAGGCGGCCTTTGCCAAATACGACGGGGATTTTTACCAACTTCCGCCGATGGTTTCCGCCATCAAAAAGGATGGGGTGGCTCTTTATAAGTTAGCCCGGCAGGGCAAGACCGTCGAGAGGGAGCCCCGTTTTGTTCATATCTATGCCCACCAGATTCTCCAGGAGCGGCTTCCTGAAATCGACTTCAGGGTTGTCTGCAGCAAGGGGTTCTATGTGCGCACCTATGCCCACGACATTGGCAATGACCTTGGTTGCGGGGCCCATCTCACCGCCCTTCGCCGCACGAAGTCGGGTCGTTTCGACGTGGAGCAGGCTTTTCCCGCAGCGGAACTCAAGACGGCATCACGGGAGGCCATCCTTGAGAAACTCCTGACCCTTCCGCAAGTTTCCCGCATCCGCGGAGCTTAGAAAGATTTTTAATCAGGAAATCAGGAAATCATGAGGATTCTTGATTCCATCGTGGAACTTGCCGGGCTCAAAGGGCCGATTGTCCTAGCTGCCGGGACATTCGACGGAGTGCACCTTGGTCATCAGGCGTTGATCCGGAGTGCCTTGGAGGCGGCCGATTCCTGCGGTGGAACCGCGGTCATCATGACGTTTGACCGTCATCCGGCCTCCTTACTCCGACCTGAAATGGCGCCCAGACTCCTGACCCGCAATGCTGAGAAGGTGGAACTCCTTGAAGGGATGGGCGTGCAGGCGTTGCTGCTTCTTGAGTTTACCAAGGATCTGGCATCGGTGACCGCCCGTCAATTCATCGAATCTCTGGCGCGATCCTGCGCCCCTCTTCATGCCGTTTGCGTGGGATTCGAGTGGACCTTTGGAAAGGGTGGAGAAGGGAATGTCTCTCTCTTGAGGGAATTGGGTCAGACGCATGGATTCTCCGTGATGGGAATCAATCCCTCCGAGATCTACGGTTCGCCCATCAGCAGCACGCGTGTCAGGAATGCCATCGGGACCGGGGATTTCGATCTGGCGGCTGACTGTCTTGGTCGTCCCTGGATCCTGAGTGGAAAAGTCGTCACGGGGCAAAATCTTGGAAAGACGATTGGATTCCCGACGGCCAATCTCGATGTTGATGGAATGCAACTACCACCGGATGGGGTTTATGCGGTGAGAGTCCACCATGAGGGATCGGTGCATCCCGGGGTCTGCAATATCGGGGTGCGCCCCACGGTTGATCCCGGGGCCACCCACCGCACTGTTGAGGCTCATCTCTTCGATCTCTCGGAAGATCTTGTCGCCAAGATCCTGGGGCTTGAATTCGTCCGGTTTTTGAGGGGAGAGCAGAAGTTCTCGGGTCTGGAGGAGTTAAAGGCCCAAATCGCCCGCGACTGCATCTCAGGCCGGGAAATCCTTTAACCGGCGATCTTTTTCAAGGCCTCCCTCATCACTTCCAAGGGGGCGGGTTCGTTGAACCAAATCTCGAAAGCTTTTGCTCCCTGATGGAGGAGCATCGAAAGACCTGTGGCATTCCTTGCTTTGGTGTTCCTAGCCTGGGTGATCAAGGCGGTGGTGCCGCCGTTATAGACGGTGTCATAGACGAGGTGATCCTTTCCGAGTAGATCATCGGGGAGAGGGGAGGGATCACCCTCTTTCATCCCGAGCGGAGTGGCATTCACAATCAGGTCGGTCGACCCCAAGGCCTTCGCAAGGTGTGAGGGATCCCATGGGATCGCCGAGACTTTGGACCCCATCTGTTTTTCGACCTCTTCAGCGAGAGAGGCGCCTTTTTCAAGAGTGCGGTTAGCGATCGTGATGGAGGGGCATTTCTCCAGGGCGCACTGGATGGTGATCGCCCGGCCTGCTCCTCCCGCCCCTCCTAAAATCAGGACTCTCAGGGCGGATAAGGGGACACCAAACTCCTCACGGATTGCTGCGGAAAATCCCGGTCCGTCGGTGTTGAAGCCCTCAAGCTTTCCCTCACGGATTGAGACGGTATTAATCGCTCCCATGAGGCCTGCTTCCTTACTGATGGAATGCATCATCGGGATGGCCGCCTGTTTATGGGGCATGGTCAGGTTGCACCCCAGAAAACCGGCTCCGGGCAACATCGCAAGGGCATTTGAAAGATCCGCTCCCGGGACATGGATTCGGACATACTGATAGGGATGTCCCGTTTCAACCAAAGCCGCATTCTGAATAAAGGGGGAGGCCGACTTTGCCACCGGATCCCCGAAAATCGCAAGCCGAGCAGGGGGAGTCATCAGACGAAAGATCTCAGCCCCTCCAGCGAGATCTTTTGCGAAATAAACCTCCGGAGAGTTGCCCATCAGCTTGCAGAGGCAGCCCCTGAGGCAATCTCCATTCCCTTGGCAAAACGCGCAAGTGTTCGCTCCTTGCCGAAAATCTCGATCATCTCATAAAGGCCCGGACCGATGCCCCGGCCACTCACGGCGACGCGCGCCGGATGGACGAGTTCACCGGTCTTAATGCCAAGTTGGACGGCTGTCTCCTTGAGCGCTGTCTCCAGCGACGCGACATCCCACGAGGGGAGTGCAGCGTAGGAATCGGAGAGGGCCTTGAGGCGTCCTGCGGCGGGCTCTCTGGTGAGACTCTTGGCCACGGCGGCTCCATCGTAGTTGAGATCCTCGGTGAAGAAGAAAGCCACCCACTCGGGAAGATCCTTAAGGAGTTTGACCTTCGGCTTTACGATCGCAAGAACCCTCTCCAACGATTCCCAGCTCGGCCAGGTAATCCCAGCCTTCTCCAAGAAGGGGATGGCAAGTTCGGCGTAGCGTGCCAGATCCATCTGGAGAAGATACTGGCCGTTGATCCAAAAGCATTTGTCGAGGTCGAAGGCTGCGTTGCGCCGGTTGACCTGGTTAAGGTCGAAGAGGGCGATGACCTCCTCGGTGCTGATGATCTCGCGGTTCTCCTTGGGAGACCATCCCAGAAGGCTCAGGTAATTGCGGACCGCCTCGGGTGCATATCCCGCATCCGGATACGTTCCAAGCGCGGCTCCCTCGTCACGCTTGCTCATCTTGCTTCCGTCACGGTTCAGGATCAGCGGCATGTGAGCGAAGCGTGGGGGGATTGCTCCAAGCGCCTTATAGAGTTCGACATGCTTCGGAGTGTTGGAGAGATGATCCTCCCCGCGGATGACGTGGGTGATTTTCATCTCAATGTCATCGACCACACTGACAAAATGGAAGATCCAGGATCCGTCGGGACGTCGGAGCGTCAGATCGGGGTGGGTCCCCGGATTCGTGAGATCGAATTCGATCCTGCCGCAGATCTCATCCTCGACGACGACTTTCTCGCGGGGGGAGCGGAAGCGGATGGCCCCGTTGTCCTCGTAGAGATGGCCGGCCTTCTCAAGGCGGGAAAGATACTCCTCGTAGATCGCGCCGCGTTCGCTCTGGTAGTAAGGTCCGTGATTGCCTCCTTTTTGCGGACCCTCATCCCAGTCGAGACCGAGCCAGTGCAGTCCGTCTAGAATGACCTGCTTGGCCTCCTCGGTATTACGGTTATGATCTGTGTCCTCGATCCGCAGAACGAAGGTGCCTGCGTTTTTGCGGGCATAGATCCAGTTGAAAAGAGCGGTGCGTGCTCCACCGACATGGAGGAGGCCGGTGGGTGAGGGGGCGAAGCGGGTTCGGACGGGACTTTGAGACATCCTCTCATGAGAATTCATTTACGGAGCCAACTCAAGCGCGTAGGTTGTCGATTCCACCTCAAAAAACCCACTTACCATGACACTCGCGGAAAAAATCGATCAAGACCTCAAGGAAGCCATGAAAGCACGTGATGCGGCCCGTCTCGGGACCCTTCGCATGCTCAAGAGCGCCTTCAAGTATGCCGCCATCGAGAAAGGTGGTGCTGATGCCGTTGTTGACGACGAGACCGCTCTCACCGTGATCCGGAAACAGATCAAGCAGCGAGAGGATGCCGCTGAAGGGTTTGAGAAAGGTGGACGCCCCGAATCCGCCGCCAGCGAGCGGGCGGAGATCATCGTCATGTCGGTCTATCTGCCTGCCTCCCTGAGCGCCGATGAATTGGCAGTCATTGTTCAGGAAGCGGTCGCGGAGACTGCTGCGGCCCTTGGAACTCCTGCAGGTCTTGGAAAAGCCCAGATGGGAGCCGTCATGAAAGCCGCTCAGGCTAAAGCCGCTGGTCGTGCTGATGGGAAAAGCCTGATCGCCGAGGTGCAGAAGTACCTGCAGTAGGCCGATCCTCCTTTGTTTCGTGTCAATGGACCGTTCGTCTCAAAAGGAATTGGAGTGTGCCGCCGTGATTGTCGGCGGAGGAACGGGCAGTCGGTTTGGGGGTGACAAGTTAACCGTCTCGGTCGCCGGACGCCCCGTCCTTGCCTGGACGCTTCGGGCCTTTGAGGAGACCCCTGCGATCAGGCACATCGTTTTGGTGGCGCCTGCCGGTCGCGAGGAGGAGTTCCGTGCGATCGCCCGGGACGCTGGCATTTCCAAGCTTACTTCTATCGTGACGGGAGGTTCCCATCGCAAGGAGTCGGTCCTCAATGGTCTCCATTCACTCCCCAAGTCCATCGGACTGGTTGCAATCCACGATGCCGCACGCCCGCTGGTCACTCCCGGATTGATTCTTAGGTGTCTGGAAACCGCCGGGGAGGCAGGTGCATCGTCCGCAGCCATTCCCGTCTCAGATACACTTCATCTGGCCGATCAGGAGGGATGTGCGACTAGGACGATCGATCGCAACGGACTCTGGGCCATGCAGACACCCCAGGTCTTTCGGGCGACTCCTCTCCTCAAACTCCTTGAGGAGCAGAATCTCGGCAAAACAACCGACGAGGTCTCGGTGGCTCTTGTCGCAGGATGGAGGATCCCCTTCGTGGAGAATCGGGAGCCTAATCTCAAGATCACATGGCCATCGGATCTTGCCGTCGCCGAGGCACTGCTTCTTTCCCGCAACGTCATCCATTGACACCGGAAATTTCCATTCTTCCCAACGGTCTCCGGGTGGCGACCCAGTCGATGTCATCATCCCAGACGGTCGCCGTCGGGATCTGGTGTTCCGTCGGTGGACGCCACGAGGCTCTGCGGGTCGGGGGGATCTCCCATTTTCTGGAGCATCTCCTCTTTAAGGGAACAAAAAAGCGAAGCGCCCGCCGGATCAGTGAGGAAATCGAGGGAGTGGGTGGCGACCTCAATGCCTACACCGCCGAGGAGCGCACCTGCTTCTACGCGACGGCTTCTTCGGATCATCTGGCGAGGGTGACAGAGGTTCTCTCCGACATGTATTGCAACTCCCGCATCGATCCGAAGGAAGTGGAACGGGAAAAGGGAGTGATCGTCGAGGAGATCGAGATGATCCGCGACGAGTCCGCCCAACATGTGCAGGAGATCCTCACCGCCGAGACCTGGCGTGGCAATTCGCTGAGCCGTCCGATCACCGGCACAAAAAAGAGTCTCTCCGGGATCTCCCGCAAAGACATCCTTGATCATCTGAGGAAGAACTACCATGCGGGTTGCACCATTGTCACAGCCGCCGGTGCGGTCGATCACGGCGAATTCATCCGTCTTCTCACTCGATTCCTTGGAGATCTTCCCGATGGTTCCTCCCGCCCAAGGGTGACTCTTCCTTCCCGTCAGGCAAGTCCCCGAATCGTCATAGAGTCCCGTGAGAATCAGCAAACCCAGATCGCCCTCTCCTTCCGGGGAGTCAGCGCCCACGATCCGAAGCGCTATGCGGTGAGTCTCCTCCATGTGCTCCTTGGTGGGAATATGAGTTCGCGCCTCTTCCAAGAATTGAGGGAGCGTCGGGGACTCTGTTACTCCGTCAGCACCTCCCTCTCCACGCACTCGGATTGCGGAGCCTTCGAGATCGCCCTTGGATTGGATGGAAAGAACGTCGCCAGAGCCCTGAAGCTAATCCTTAGCGATTGCCGGAAAATTGCCGAGAAGGGGCCGTCATCATCTGAGTTGCGCCGGGCCTGCGATTATTCGATCGGCACTAGCAGGATGGCCCTTGAGCGTGCCGCCACGCAGAACTATCGCCTCGGCAATTCGCTTTTGACTTACGGGAAGGTGGTTACTCCCGAGTCGGTCTATGACCGCCTGGCCAAAGTGAGCATCTCAGAAGTCAGAAAAGCCGCAGCCCAAATCTTTCAGAACCGGACCCTCTGCCTCGCCATGGTCGGCCAAGGTCCGGGGGAGGCTGAGTTGATGGGGCTGATTCGATCCGCTTAGGAGTTAGACAACCCGATTGCAACGAACTAGAACTCGACCACCCCATGAAAACAATTGCCACTGCGCTTGCATGCTCCTTCCTGATCCTCTCCTCCCTCAGTACTACTTCTGCGTGCACCGCCATGATGATGACGGATGCCAATGGCAATGCCTATCAGGCGCGGACCATGGAATGGGCCGGAGTTTTACCTGAGTCCCTTCATTACCTTCCTGCTGGATCTCCGATCCAGTCAGTAACTCCGGATGGCAAGCAAGGGCTGACCTTCAAGACGAAGTACGGTTTTATTGGCGTCAGCCTGAAACACATGACACCTGATGCGAAGCAACCGGGGATCGCTGAAGGAGCCAACGATCAAGGCATGTCACTTTCTCTGAATGCTTTTTTTGGCTCCAGCGTGCCGGCGCTTGATCCCGATGCCAGTAAGGTCTTGTCAGCGATGGATTTTGGCGCATGGGCCTTGGGGAATTTCCAGAATGTGGCTCAGGTGAAGCAGGCTCTGGCAAAAAAGGAAGTCAGCATCTGGCTTCCCCCGCTCGTCATTCTGGGGAATCTAAAGGCCCCCATTCATTTTGCCCTCTGGGACAAGACTGGCGCTGGGATCGTCGTGGAATTTAGTGATGGCAAGGTCAATGTGTATGATAATCCAGTCGGGGTGATGACCAATGGTCCTGAGTTCCCATGGCACTTAAAAAATCTCTGTAACTATGCCCAGTTATCCAATGTCGACCGCAACAGCGGAACCTTCGGCAGTCTGAAGGTCAGCCCGCCCGATGGCGGCAATGCACTGGCAGGCATTCCCTTCAGCCAGATCTCCTCAGGCCGTTTCGTGAAGGGGGCATTTTTCACCACCTATGTGAGGAAGGCAAAGACACCCACCGAGGCGATCGAAACTCTCTCCCACGTGATCAATAACTTTGATCGTCCTTACGACCTATCAATGGACCCCGCTGGTTCCAATACAGAGGCTGCTGCTGGAGACAGTGGTATGAATAGCGAGGTAACTCTCTTCACCATAATGAACGACCTAGCGCAAAATCAGTTCTATATTCGCCCCATCAATGCGATCAATTTCTCAAAGATCGATCTCCGTAAAATCGCTGATCTCAAGGAGGTCAAAAAAGTCTCCCTTGATCAAGTTGCCCAGCTTGATGGATCTGACGCCACGGAACTTTTCCTGAAGTAGAAAATCACTAAACTGTTAGGCGTTCTGCCGCAGTGACGGTATTGCTCATCAACATCGCAATCGTCATCGGGCCGACGCCGCCGGGAACCGGCGTGATCGCTTTGCATTTGTGGGCCACTGCGTCGAAGTCGACGTCGCCGACCAAGCGGTATCCGCTGTTCGTGGAGGGATCCTCAATCCGGTTAATCCCGACATCGATGACAACGGCTCCCTCCTTGATATGTTCGGCGCCAATCGCCTTCGGCCTGCCGATCGCTGCGATGACAATGTCGGCACGGCGGGTGACGGAGGCGAGATCCTTGGTTCGTGAATGAGCGATGGTGACCGTGGAGTCCCCCCCTTTTCCTTTGGCCATCAAGAGGAGGGCCATCGGCTTGCCAACGATCAGGCTTCTGCCAACAACGACCACTTCGGCCCCCGAGGTTTCGATCCCGGCGGCAATCAGGAGGCGCTGGCAACCGAGTGGAGTGCAGGGAACGAACGCGGTGGGATCCTCCATTGCGAGCTTCGCCACGTTGAGCGGATGAAATCCGTCGACATCCTTACGGGGATCGATCGCAAGGGTGACCGCATGCTCGTCGATGTGCTTTGGGGGAGGGGATTGCACGAGGATGCCGTGGATGGCGGGATCGGCATTCAACTCCCTGACCAGCTTCATCACCTCTTCCTGAGTGGTGGAGGCGGGAAGTTCAAACTTTCGGGAGTGCATACCGAGCGCCGCGCAGGTACGGTCCTTATTGCGGACATAGGCCTGGGAGGCGGGATCCTCTCCGATAAGTATTACGGCCAGTCCAGGTGTGATACCGCGAGCGTTGAGTGCCTCGATACGAGACAGGGTCTCGAATTCGACTTCGGCGGATACCGCCTTGCCATCAATGAGTTTCATGAGATTTCGGAAGTTGGGAGGAGGGAAAGAAGTGAGTTATCAAGAAATCAGGAAAGCAGGAATAAACGTGAAGGAAAATTTCAACAAGGAAGGTCAGGCGAATTTATTTGCAATACATCATGAACACTTCTCTTTTCTTGGTTTCTTGAGTTCCTGATTAATTTTCTGTTTTGGACTTTTACAGCAAGGGGTCGGATTTTTCGGCTTCCTCTCGCAGATAGGTTTCGAGTTTGAGGCGCTCGGCTTCGAGATCGGTGGCTTCCGGATTGATCGTCACATACTGATCGATCGTGATATCGATGCGGGAAAAGGGAATAGGGATCGCGAAGTTGTCCCAGGTCTTCAGTCGGATGGCGCTGTGGTAGCGGGCATGCACGGGCATGATCGGGATGCCTGTCTTCTGCGAGAGGAAGACGGCGCCGGGTCCGAGCGAATACTTTGGCCCGCGCGGGCCGTCGGGAGTTATTGCCAAATCAACACCCGATTCCAGAAGGGAGGTCAGTTCACGGATCGCGGTCGATCCTCGGCGTGAACTCGATCCCCGGACAGATCCCATGCCGAGATTCGCCATCACTCCCGCCAAGATGTCACCGTCCTTGCTAGGACTGGTCAGGACGGAGACCCCTTTACGGGTCGGATGCTTGGCGGGGTAGTGGCGCAGGAACCCCACGGAGATGGCGGGAATGCGGTTGTGCCAAAAGACAAGGATCCGGGGACCCTCGGGAGGGTTCGTCAGGAATCCGGAGCGATCGGTGACCCTGAGACGGATCGTCGAGAAGATGATCCGTGCCAGAGTTGCGGCGACGGCTGCAAGGAACTGCTGCTTGTTGAACTGACTTTTCCGCACGGTCATCTACTCGCTGGCAGGGCTATCCTCTGGGCTTGTTTCTTGGTGCCAGCGGCAGGCATTCGGAGCGTGGATGCCGAGTTGATCCAGGACGCGCCAGACCACGGTGTCGGCGAGTTCGTCGAAGCTCTTCGGATGACTGTAGAAGGAGGGCGAGGCAGGGAGGATGATGCCGCCCGCCTCGGTCACCGTGACGATATTGCGCGCATGGATGAGATTCCAGGGTGTCTCACGGGGAACCAGGATCAGCTTGCGGCGTTCCTTCAGGAAGACATCGGCGGCACGGAGGATCAGGTTCTCACTCGTCCCGGCTGCAATCCGTCCCACGGTGCCCATGGAACAAGGCATGACCACCATGCCGTCGAAGAGAGCGCTCCCGCTTGCGAAAGGGGCGTTCATCGACTTCTCACTGTGTTCGATGACACCATCGGGAAGTTTCAGGGCCCCGATCTCCTCATGGATCACCTGCTTCGCATAGGGTGAGAGAACGAGATGGATCTCATGACCGCCGGGTTCCAAGTGGTGGAGCATCCGTTGCAGATAGATTGATCCGCTGGCTCCGGTGGCGGCTAGGACAAGGCGCATTTGAGAAGGATGAGGTATGAGTGATGAATTATGAAGGCTAAAAGGTTTTTTGCATTTCCCAGAGGGTGGATTCACAACTCCTTGATTACTTCTTGCCAAGAGTGCCTGAGCGGGGCATTCTTCCAGACCACTTTATCACTTGATTCCAAGTTCCGGCCACATTTCCAGTCATGAGCATCATTAATACCATCGAAAAAGAGCAGTTCAAAACCGAGGTCGTCCCTTTCGACGTGGGCGATTCCATCTGTGTCCACACACGCGTGATCGAGGGTGACAAAGAACGTATCCAGAAGTATTCGGGGATCGTGATCGGCCGAAAAGGCACTGGTATCAATGCGAATTTCACCGTCCGCCGCGTCAGCTTCGGCGAGGGTGTGGAGAGGGTCTTCCCGGTTCACTCCCCGCGTATTGCAAAGGTTGAAATCGAGAAGCGTGGTTCGATCCGCCGCTCCAAGCTGAACTATCTTCGCAACCGCAAGGGCAAGGCTGCCGTTACGGTGAAGGAGAGAGCACAGGAAGTCGCCTAAGCTGTTCGGTTCGTTCGGCTCCGATGACGATGAAGCGTCTCGGACCTAAATCTGAAAAAGGCCCCAAGGATCAATCCTCTAGGGGCCCTTCTCTTTTTTACGAGGTAGGGCTTCATGCCCGTGGGATCCGTCCTGTGGCCGGGGTGGATGAGGCGGGACGAGGCCCCTTGGCTGGTCCCGTCGTGGCCGCCGCTGTGATTCTTCCCGAAGGATTCCAACTGGAGGGACTCGATGATTCTAAAAAGCTGAATCCCGCCCAGAGGGATGCCTTTTATGACCAATTAACAGAAAACAGCCTTCTTTTCCATGCTGTTGGTATGGCCTCTTCCTTGGAGATCGGGGAACTGAATATCCTACGGGCGACGGCTCTTGCGATGAAACGGGCTTTAATATCTCTTCATGAAAACGGACATCCTCCACTTCACGCCTTGATCGATGGTTTGCCCGTCAAAGGCCTGCCCGTGGAACAGACCGCGCTGGTGGGAGGCGACGGGATCAGCCTGAGCATTGCGGCCGCCAGTATCGTGGCCAAGGTGACGCGCGACCGCATTATGGAGGAACTGGATCGGGAATACCCCCAGTATGGATTTGCCCGTCATCGGGGCTATGCCACAGCCGAACATGTGTCTATGTTAAGGGAGTATGGACCTTGTCCGCAGCATCGCCTCGGTTTTGCGCCGGTCGACCAGCCCTCCTTCGATTTCTGAATCCCATCTCGCCCTCGGACGTTGGGGGGAGGAGGAGGCTGCACTCCATGTGAGGCGTCGGGGCTGGAAGGTTCTCAGGAGAAATTTCCGGGCACCGGGCGGTGGTGAAGTTGATCTGGTCTGCAGGGATGGGGAGACACTTGTCTTCGCCGAGGTGAAGACGCGCCGCAGTGAGGAACTCGGGAGACCGCTCAATGCCGTCGATCGAAAAAAACAGCGTCTCATCAGACACGGGGCAATGCACTGGCTGAATCTCCTGAAGATGCCCGATCTCACCTTCCGCTTCGATGTCATCGAGGTCGTGGCGAAGGAGGCTCCCGAGTCACCTGAGATCAGGGTGATTGAGAGCGCCTTCACCCTTCCCGATCCACTCCGATACTGAATGCCCAACCCGAAGGAATCCCCTCATGAATGTCCTTCTGATCCACGGTCTCTACGATACCGGAAGCATCTTTAAAAAACTTGTGAAAGATCTCTCGGGCCAGGGCCATCCATGCCTGGTTCCCTCCTTGCATCCCAATGACGGACGTCATGGTATCGCGGATCTGGCCAGCAAGCTGGAGGCCATGGTCAATGAGGCTTTTGACCCCACGGAGCCTTTTGCAGTCATCGGTTTCAGCATGGGGTGTCTGATCTCCCGCTACTACCTCCACCGGATGCATGCCTTTCATCGGACCAAGGCATTTTTCGCCATTTCAGGCCCCCATCGCGGAACATGGCTTGCATACCTTCACCGCGGGCAGGGAGCACGAGAGATGCGACCCGGGAGTGACTTTCTGAAGGATTTGGACGCCATTGACGAGACGGCATTGGAGTATCCGACCTACAGCTACTGGACACCGCTGGACCTCATGATCATCCCCCCATCCAGTTCCAGGATGCCCTCGGCTACCGACCGGATCGTCTGGGCGGCCCACCACGCCATGATGCCCTCACACAAGAGGATCTGCGCAGATATCATCGAGAAGCTGGATCTCTTGGGCGTGAAGGAAGGGCCAAATGTTTCTTAGGCCAAGTTATCCCTTAACGATCAATAAGACTGTCCCCAGCGTTCTCGGTGCCTCCGCTCGAGAATCCTATAAAATGATCCTGCCCTAAAGCGCCTAGCGGTTGCGTCCCAACGAGAGTTTGGTGATCAGTTCGGTGGTCTCGGATTCAAGATCAATGGCAACCACCTCGACACGACGGGTGAAGTAGTTGTAGGCGATCAGGTTGGGAACAGCCACTCCCAGTCCGACGATTGTGCAGTTCAGGGCCTCTGAGATCCCGCTGGCCACACGCTGCGGGTCTCCGTGATCACCGATATTGCCAAAGATGCCGACGAGTCCCGAAAGGGTGCCCAGCAGTCCGAGCAACGGGGAGATACCCGTGGTGATCTCAAGGAACACTAGTCCCGCTTCCAGACGTGAAATCTCATGCCGGGCCCTTGTCTGGACGGCGTCGAGAATCTCGGCACGGGGCCAGTCCCTGTGCTGGAGGACGCTCAGGAGAACACGGGAAAGGGGAGAGGGTTCGCGCTCGAGCACTTTCTGCAGGGGTTCGACAGGAGAGCCTGATTTGTAGGAGGTGAGGGCGTTGGAGACGGCGGGAGGGAGAACCCTGTCCATCTTGATCACGAGAGCACGCTGGAGGATGATCGCCAGCGAGAAGATGGAGAGAATCACGAGGACCGCCATGAAGAATCCCCCTTTTATAAAAAACTCTACGAATGCAGGAGCGGAGGCGAGAAGTGTCATCGAGTGCATGGGATTGGTGTCTTATTCAAAAATGGTGAAGCTGTATTCGATTTCCAGCGAACCGTCCTGGAGCGTCTGGGCCACCTCCGGAGGGATCGGGGGAAGCTTGGCATCCATGATTGAACGAAGGCTGCAATCCGTCAAAGACTCATTGGAGTTGGTCGAGATGACATGCAGTCCCGTCACTTTGCCCGAGGAGGTGATCTTGAAGGCGACATTCACTGTGCCGATACTCAGCAGTCCCATCCTTTCATTCACGTAATAATACCAGCGGGATCCAATGGCATCCGACATTCTTTTCTTATAACGACCGATCGGTGTGGCCTCGGCCGCCACAGAGGAGCGTCCCTTGTTGGAGATATTGCCCATAATGACAGTCTGGCGCGACTCGGGCTGGTATCCCTTCTTGGATCCCTGGGTTCCAGGTTGTGAAGGGGGTCGTGCTGCCGAAGGGGGAGTCTGGGGGGATGGCTGAGCGGGGTTCTGAGGCTTTGAATCAGCCGGCTTGGACTGTTCCTGAGGGGGTTCCAGAAGTTTCAGATTGTTCGGTGGTGGCGGTGTTAGAGGGGTCGGAGTTGGTGTTGGCTTTGCTTGGGGGGAGGAACTTGGAGCGGGGGTTGCTGAGGTGACTGGAGTCGGGGAGGGTTTTTCAGCATGATCCTGCGGTTTTTGAGCCGCTTGCGTCTTTGGGACGGCGGGTGATTCGGGGGATGGAGGCTGTGCTGGGGCATTATTGCCAGCTTGGGAAGCCGGGATCTCACCGGCAGTGTGGTGCTGGTTCTGAAGTTCCATGGCCGGCTGATTCACCCCCTGCTGTGTCGGGAGAGGGAGATTTCCGGTCGGGGGTAGTTCACTGGCGGCTTTTGTGTTCTCGTCCGATTGGAAAGGGGCATTCTCGGGAGCCTTATCGACCGGTTGCTTGGCCTCAATGAAGGGGCGGTCCTTCATCTGGGGGGGCAGTTCCAGTGTCACTTCCGGAGGGGGAGGTTCCTCTTTTGGTTTTGGACTCTCCGTCATCCGTTTTGCGAAGAGGATCGCCAGCAGGATCACGAGCGTTGCATGGATTAGGCACGAAAGAAAAAGAAGAAACGGGAACCGCTCGCGGGGTTTCGTTCCGATCCTCTTTTTTACCGTTGTCCGGGTGCCCGTCATGAGATCAGAGAACCGTTTTTCCCCCCACGATGGGAAGTGATGGATTTGTTCCGCACATTTTTTTCCGTGGGGGTTTAGGCTTTGGCTTTGGCTTTGGGAGTTTCAGTTCCCCCGTTCGCGCCTGATGAAAGAGGTATTGCTGGATGTATCCAGCATAGGGACCGAGCTGACGCTCCCCATAGATCTCCAGTTGATCGAGTGTCATTTTCCGCGATCCTGGCTTACGGAATGAACCCAGGATCCTGGCAACCCAGACATCCACGGGGACGACTTCCAGGCGCTCGTAGGCAAAGAGCAGGATGCAGTTGGCCACCTTCCGGCCGATCCCGGGAAGTCTGCAGAGCTCGGCACGGGCCTCACCTGTGCTCATCATCAGTAGAGATTCGGTATCAAATTCCCCCGAGGCAATAAGCGATGCGGTCGCATGGAGGCTCTTCGCGCGAAATCCCAGACCGCATTTGCGTAGTTCCTCCACGCCGGCTTCAGCCAACGATCCTGCCTCGGGGAATGCCGGGACGGGAGTATCCTTAAGAGGCGTTCCATAAGCAGATCTCAGGGCCAGGCTCATCTGGCTGATATGGGCCACTTGCTTCATCGGGGAGAGGATGAAGGAGGCCAGACACTCCCAGAGTGGTTGACGCATGACTCTCAGGCCCCTGCAAGCCAGGGAAGCGCTCTGCGAGACGGGGTGTCCCGCACACGATGACCGGATTGCTTCCAGGTCATGATCGAAGGCAAAGTAGCGGCTCAGGAGTTCGGGGGACCCTCCTCGATAAAGGAGTCGGGATCCTTCCTGGCGAAGCGTGACGGAGGTCGATCCGATACATCCCGTGAATCCCCCTCCTCCCAGTGCGTTCACCGGCCTCCAGTGAAAGGTCTGGCCGCTGCCGAGCGTCATCACGAGGTCAAACTCGGGACACTCCATGGCCCCCTCACTCACCGGCGTGGATTGCAGGGTCCCCGTAGAGTGTGGAGGCGGATGCCGAGGTGATCGTCACGTCAAAGATCTCGCCGTGGAAACGGCTGCCTCCCTCCAGAATAACGATCTTGTTCGTGCGTGTGCGACCGGAGAGTCGGTTCGGATCATTGCGGCTCGGGCCCTCACAGAGAATCTCCTGATGGGTACCGATGCAGGCCTCGAGTTTCCTGGAAGCCGAGGCATTCACGACCGAGAGGAGATCCTGATTGCGGATCTCCTTCTCCTCCTCGCTGAGTTGTTCCTTCATTTCGGCAGCCGGGGTATCGCCCCGCTTCGAGTAGCGGAAGATAAAGGCCCCGTCGAACTCGAGTTCCTCGGAGAGATCTCGACTTGCCCGGTAATCCTCCTCGGTCTCTCCTGGAAATCCGACGATGATATCCGTGGTCACCGCGATGCCAGGCCTGCTGGCCCGCAGGTCGCCGACAAGTTTGCGGAAAGAGGCGGCTGTGTAGGGACGGTGCATGGCCTTCAGGATCCGGTCGGATCCGGACTGAAGGGGTAGGTGAACATGCTCCATCAGCTTGGGCAAACGCGCAAAGCATTCGACTAGATCCTTCCGAAAGCCCATCGGATGCGGAGAGGTGAACCTGATCCGGTCCAGTCCCTCGATCTCGTGGAGTGCGTCGAGAAGTTGGACGAAAGGACTCCGATCACCGACCTTCGGGAACTCATGCCGGCCATAGAGATTCACGATCTGACCAAGAAGGGTCACCTCCCGGATGCCGTTTTCAACTAGTCTCCGCGCCTCACCGACAATCTCCTCGATGGGGCGGCCGCGCTCGGCACCGCGCGTTGTCGGAACGATGCAGAAGGTGCAGTGCATGTTGCATCCCTGCATGATGGAGAGGAAGGCAGTGGCCTCCTTTCTCTTTGGGAGATGATCCCGGATGGTGTTCTGGGATCCCTCCTCGGGCGCCGTATCGATGATCGGAAGGATCGGTTGGATAGCCATCCCAAGCTCGGTGACATCCTCCAGAGCAAAGGCCTCCTCGCGCTTGCGAAGAGCCTCCTCCACATAGTCCGCCACCCGGTGAAACTTCTGTGTGCCCACGACGAGATCGACGTGGGGGGAGGTCTCCTTCAGGGATTCGCCGAGACGCTGGGCCATGCACCCCATGTAGCCGAGAACGAGCAGGGGGTTTTCACGGCGGAGTTTGCGAAGCATCCCCATCTTGCCTATGGCTTTCCGTTCCGCCATTTCACGGACACTGCAGGTATTTAGCAGGATGACATCCGCCTCGCTCTCCCGGGAGACCAGCTTGTGACCTCGGTCCTGCAGGTCACGGGCCACCTGCTCCGAGTCACGCTCGTTCATCTGGCATCCGTAGGTCTTGATGAAGACGCTTGGCATGGTGGAGTAAGTATGAATGAAAAAGGGTTGAAAATCCAAGGGGCTCCTTGCGTGCCCCGGATTCAGGAAATCTTTATCCCTGTGGAGAAACCGGTGACTCGGGTGAGATCTGCGGTGAAACCTCCGATCCCATTTGTGGTGAGACTGCCGAGGTATCGGAAGGAATGACTTCAGCATCCTGCTGATGCGTTGATTTCGCAGGAGGTCTGTTACCCTTCTTGGGATCGACCCTGTTCAGTCCGATCCGCTGTCCGGCCGCCTCGACAAGCTGGGCCACTCGTTTCTTGGTGCGGTATCCTCGCGACCAGATCACCAGAAGGATCACGCCGTAGATGACCCCCGGAAGGATCATTCCATGAGCTGTCGCCGCCCAATAGATCAGGAAGCTGATGAGCAGGAAGTTCAGAAGGAAGGTAGTCGCCACCATCTGTGTGGCGAGGCCGACGCGTGTCAGGCATTTTGGTCCACCATGATACTCCGTGACGCTCCTCAGGGTGATGCCCCACCAGAAGCTGCCGTAGATCTGGATATCCCATGGCTTCCATCCCGTATCGGTGGAGTAGCTCCATCCTTCCGATTCGAGAAGCTCGATGACCGAGGTCAGGAGAAGTTCACGGCCTTTGCCCTCTTCGTTCCAGAAGACCAATTTGGAGAGTCCCGGGATCCGCGTCGGGGTAAGGTTCTTCTCTTTGGAGGCAACGACCGACTCGGGCGTCCTCTTGAACTTCAGCCAGGTAAAGTAGCGCGACCACCCGCGGACGAGCGGTTGCACGAGCGCAAGGAAGGCCACCAAGAGGCGTGCCCTGATCGTGTCAAAGCGGGGCTCCAGCTTGGCGTGGATCATGTAGGAGAGGGCGACAAGGAAGGTCCCCCCGAACATCAGATAGGCCACGATCCGAAGCGCGGGGAAGGGGATCGAAAGCAGGAAGAGAAAAGCCGTCAAGGTCACCCATTCGATACTGCTCAGGTACGCGGCCAACTCCGACTGGGGTGTCGGATAGATGCATTGAAAGAGTCCCTCGCCGAAGACACCGTGATAAATCACCGGCTGATTGATCAGCCAAGTGAAGCGGGGCGCGCCGTAGACCTGTCCCTTCCATTTGGCCGTTCCGGTCGGTCCAAAAAAGACGAGATGCTTGAACCGGAGAAGCGACTCGGCCTCGCCGTAACCCTCCTGCTGTTTGCGGAAGGCCTTCAGCGTGAAGCGACGGTAGTGCCAGACGATGGCCGAGGGACTGAAGGCGATCATCTCTCCCTCCTGCTGAAGACGCCAGCAGAAGTCGACGTCGTCACCCGCCTTACGATACTCCGGATCGAATCCACCGATCTTGTCAAAGGCCCAGCGATGGAAAGCCATGTTACAGCCGGGGATATGCTCGGCCACCACGTCGGTCAGCAGAACGTGACTCGGTCCACCGGGAGAGGCCGAGACGCAGGCCTGATGCCAGTTCTGGGCGGGAGGGGAGATATTCGGTCCGCCGACGCCCGCATAGTCTCCAGAGAGGAGCGTGCCGACGAGATAGTAGAGCCAGTCGGGATCGGCCATGCAGTCGCTGTCCGTGTAGGCGATGATCTCGCCGGACGAGGCGGCTGCGCCGACATTGCGAGCCACGCTCAGGCCGTGATTGGTCTGGGTGATTGCGTTCACCCACGGGTGATGGGAGAGGATCTCCTGAGTGTTGTCGGTGGAACCGTCATCGACGACGATTACCTCATAGTCGGGGTAGTCGATCTTTTTGAGCGAGCGGAGGCACGACTCCAGGGTCTGGGCTCCGTTGTAACTGCAGACGATCACCGAGACCTTGGGGAAACGGACCAGGGGGGCATGGTGTGTGATCGAGGCCGAGTTGTCGTAGAATCCCTTGACCGTCGAGAGAACCTTCTTCGGGGTGCGGTCACGCTTCACCAGACCGAAGGCCCAGTCCATGATATCCATCCCGCCCCGATGCCATTCATCCGTCCAGGCGTAGAGGATCGTTCCGGCCAGTCCCCCCCGAACCACCGCATCGAGATGCCATCCGATCATCTCCGACTGCTCCTCCTCGGTGTGGCGGATCGTGTCCATGCCGAACTCGCCCATGATAAGAGGTTTGTCCTCGGCGAGATTCTGGAGACGGGCCAGGTAGCGCTCGAAGTCCTCCCTGCGGTGCAGGTAGACATTGAACGTCAGGAAATCGACATTCTGTGGCAGGAGATATTCCGTCGGGGGATAACTCGCATAGGAGAAGAGGGCCCGTGGATCTTCGCGCCGGGCGATATTCACCAGGTGCTCGACGAACTCCGTCACCCGCTTTGCCCCCAACCAGCGAACCATCGAGGAGGGGATCTCATTACCGAGCAGGTAGCCAAAGATTGCATGGTGCCCCTTGTGCTCTCGCACGGCATCGATCACCGCCTTCTCGACCGTGGCGCGGACCTTCGGATCGTTCAGGAACTCCACATGCTCCATCCAGGCGATGCTGAAGAGGACACGCAGGCCATTCTCCAGACAGAGATCAAGGAACCAGCGGGGAGGGGTCGTGTAGATTCGGAGAAGGTTGGCCCCCGTCTCACGGATCACAGCTAGGTCGCTGGCCACCTGTTCCCGGGGGCCGAATTGATATCCCTCGGGATCTGGGGCAAAGGGACCATAGGTCACCCCTTTTACGAAGAATTTCTTTTCACCCTCGAAGAAGAACTTCGAGCGGACAATTACACGCTCAGTCACGCGCAAAGTGTTATGGAGCGAAGGTCCGAAGTCTAGCCATAACAGATTGGCCGAGCCCTTAATTGAACGAAATAAGACACAAAAAAAGACACTCATCAGAGTGTCTTTAAAATCTCCTTCTCGGATAACGCAGTTTCGAGCATACCCCCGATACCTCAAAACTGCGTTATAACTCCGAGGAGATGGATTTACATTAGCAAAACTTATAGGGAGTGCAACTGTTTTTTCAAAAAAAATGAAGGTGTTGAAATACCCCTTTCAAGACTTAACTCCAGATACGGCGGTCCAGATTTCGGTAGCTGAGTGCTTCCAGCAGATGATCGGGTGCGATGGAGTCACTCCCAGCGAGGTCGGCAATGGTCCGGGCGACCTTCAGGATGCGGTCGTAGGCCCGTGCGCTGAAATTCAGATCGGTCATGGCATTCTTCAGCAGTTCGTTCCCCCGGTCATCGAGTCGGCAGTGCTCTTTTAATTGGGCGTGGGTCATGCGGGCGTTGCAGGTCACCTTTCTGGATTTTGCAAAACGGCGTTTCTGGATCTCCCTCGCCTTGATGACCCGCTCCCTGATCGCCGCGGAGGATTCGGCGGGGATCGTGTCCGAGAGTTCCTTATACTCCACGGCCGGTGCTTCGACATGAAGGTCGATGCGGTCGAGGAGCGGGCCTGAGATCTTCTGCCGGTAGCGCTCGACCTGTCCGGGCGAACAGCGGCACTCGCGCTTGGGATCCCCATAGTATCCGCAAGGGCAGGGATTCATGGCGGACACGAGCATGAAGGCCGAGGGGAAGGTCATCGTTCCCGAGGCGCGTGAGATGGTGACGCGGCCATCCTCAAGCGGCTGTCGCAGGACCTCGAGCGTAGATCGGTGAAACTCCGGCAATTCATCCAGGAAGAGAACGCCGTGATGGGCGAGACTGACCTCGCCGGGGGTGATGTTGGTGGTTCCCCCGAGGAGGCCGATATCGGAGATGGTGTGGTGGGGATCGCGGAAGGGGCGTCGGAGCACGATCGACTCATCCGGTGAGAGGAGTCCGCAGACCGAGTGGATCTTGGTCGTTTCGATGGCTTCGTCGAGTGACATCGGCGGCATGATGGTGGGGATCCGTCGGGCCAGCATCGACTTGCCCGAACCGGGAGGGCCAAGGAGAAGGAGATTGTGTCCGCCGGCGACCGCAACTTCGATGGCGCGCTTGACCTGGTGCTGTCCTTTGACCTCCGAGAAGTCGACCTCGAACGGGTGTCCCTGATGGGCGAGTGTGTCGGAATCGCACACCGAGGGTGTCAGTTCGATGGTCCGTGACAGGAACTCGTAGGCCTCGCGGAGATTCCGGACGCCGTAAACGTCGATGCCCTTCACGACGGAGGCCTCGCGGATATTAGCAAGGGGAAGAATAACGGCCTTCTTGCCGCGGGCCCTCGCCTCGAGTGTTAGGGGAAGCGCTCCCTTGATCGGACGGACATCTCCGGTGAGTGCAAGCTCTCCCGCAACGGCACAGCGTGAAAGGCGAGGAAGCTCCTCTTCCTGATCGGTTGCGATCATCCCGATGGCGATCGGGAGATCGAAGCTGGGGCCCTGCTTCTTGATGTCGGCCGGAGCGAGATTCACCGTGGTGCGTTTGCGCGGCCAGCGATAGCCGCTGTTAGCGAGGGCAGCGATGACGCGGTCCTTGCTCTCCTTGACGGCGGCATCCGGCAGTCCCACCACGATGATGGAGGGTTCTCCGCTGCCGGTGTTCACCTCGATTTCTATCTCCCTCGCATCCACCCCGACGACTGCGGCAGAAAAAACACGTGTGATCATCAGGAACTGATCACACGGAGGGGGGACATTGTAAACAGGGGATCCGATTTCTCAAAAGATTTCGAACACACAGGGAGCGAGTTTTGTCAAACAGGCAAAAGGAAACAACAAACAAAACAACATTATGTCCTACGAAGATACAGACCCGGGATTCCAACTCTACCTGCGCCAGATCACGCAGTATCCACTCCTCACCCGTGAGGAAGAGATCGTCCTTGCGGCAAGGATCAAGAAAGGTGACAAGAAGGCTGCGGAGAAGATGATCCGCGCCAACCTTAGGTTGGTTGTGAAGATCGCCCGTGATTATGCCAATCTCGGACTTCCTCTCATGGACCTGATCTCCGAGGGTAACATCGGCCTGATGAAGGCTGTGGAACGATTCGATCCCAGCAAGGGAGGCAAACTCTCGACCTACGGATCATGGTGGATCAAGCAGGCAATCAAGCGCTCCTTGGCCAATCAGGGCAAGACAATCCGCCTGCCCGTTCATCTTGTTGACAAGATCGCCAAGATTCGCCGCGTTGCCGCCGGAATGAGCGACGAGATGGGCCGTGAAGTGACCGACGACGAGATCGCCGAGGAGGTCGGCATGTCAGCCTCCAAGGTGACCCAGTTAAAGCTGGCTGCCGTGCGACCAGCCTCCTTGGACGCCCCTGTCGGCGAAGAGGACTCGACGGAGTTCGGTGAGATGGTCGGCGATGAAGCGGCTGAGGATCCCTTCGAGCAACTCAGTGGAAAAAACATGCTCGAGGAGGTGGGGGATCTCATGGATCGTCTCGACGACCGTGAGAAGAGGATCCTCAACTCCCGCTTCGGGCTTGATGGTTCCGAGCCGATCACGCTTGAGGAGGTGGGGGAGAAGTTCGGGGTCACACGCGAGCGGATCCGCCAACTCCAGAATGTGGCCCTGACCAAGATGCGTCGCGCCCTTGGGAAGCGGGAGCGTCCCGATATGGAACTGCTCCAGCAGGTGGCCTAAATCTGACACCCAATACAAAACTTGGCCTTACCTTTACCCTTACCCAAGGGAGTTCAGGCTTTCCGGATTCGGCACTCAGGAGCGGGGTTTTCCCCGCTCCTTTTTATATTCTGATTACTGATTCAGACGATGGAGGAGTCCTCCGTGGCGGTGTCTCGTGGATTCGTTCCGAACCGCCATGCCGAGCGCCTTTTTCTGGCCGATCAGGACGACCATCCGCTTCCCCCGGGTGACCCCGGTGTAGAGGAGATTTCGTTGGAGTAGGAGATACTGCTGCATGGCCAGAGGGATGACGACGACGGGAAATTCCGAGCCCTGGCTTTTGTGAATGGTGATGGCATAAGCAAGCTCTAGTTCATCCAGTTCTCCGAACTCGTAGATGACCTCCCGTCTCCCGAATCGGATGACCATTTGCTTCTCATCCTTGTCGATCGACCGGATCCGGCCGATGTCGCCATTAAAGACCTCCTTGTCGTAGTTGTTCGAGGTCTGGATGACCTTGTCGCCAATGCGGAAGAGATTGCCGAATCCCTGATACTCCTCACGGTATGGACTGCGGGGATTGAGCGATGCCTGGAGGTGGATGTTGAGTTCCCGGATCCCGAGGCTCCCCCGGTGCATCGGGCTCAGGATCTGGATGTCCTCGATGGAATCGACACCGAGGTGCTTCGGGAGTCGGTCGCGCACCATGGTGAGAAGTGTTGCGGCGCACTCCTCGGGATCTTCACGATCGATGAAGACGAAGTCGGAATCCTTCGGAGCCTCGAGGATGTCGGGGATCTCGCCCCTGTTGATCGCATGAGCACCGCTGATGATCCGGCTGTCGCCGGCCTGACGGAAGATCTCGCGCAGGTGGACGACTGGGATCGTGCCGCTGCGGATGATGTCTCCCAGGACGAGTCCCGGACCGACGCTGGGAAGCTGATCGGCATCCCCCACGAGGATCAGGCGCGCCTTGCGTGGGAGTGCGTCGAGTAAACGGCTCATAAGGGGGACATCGACCATCGAGACCTCGTCCACGACGACAACATCTCCCTCGAGGGGATTGGAAGCATTGCGCTGGAATCCCCCTCTGGCAGGTTGGAACTCGAGCAGCCGGTGGAGTGTCGAAGCCTCCAGTCCGGTCGCCTCGGCGAGTCGCTGTGCAGCCCTTCCCGTGGGTGCGGAGAGCAGGCATTTGAGCTTCTTGGCCGTGAGGATCTTGAGAAGTGACTGGACGAGGGTTGTCTTCCCGACTCCGGGTCCTCCGGTGATGACGACGGCACGGCTTCGCAATGCGGTTCTCAGGGCCTCGTGTTGACTGGGTGAGAGCCTGCGTCCGGTCTTTTCCTCGACCCAGGGGATGGCCTTCTCCACGTCGATCGGAGGCGCGGGTTCGCTGGCCTCGGAGAGTCGCCGAAGTTGCCGAGCAATCCGCTCCTCGGCATCACGAAGAAGTGGAAGGAAGATCATTTCCTCCCCCTCGATCCGCTCGGAGATGATCCGTTCATCCTTGAGATGACGCGCGAAGGCCTGGGCAATGATCTCCTCGTCGACTTCCAGAAGTCGCGTGGCCCCCTCCAGAAGATCGCGTCTTGGGAGGGCGCAATGCCCCTCGGTCGTTGCCTGATCGAGAAGGTGCTCCAGGGCCGCCCGTGCACGCAGGAGGGAGTCGGCCTCCAAGCCCAGTTTCTCGGCAACACTATCGGCGGAATGAAAGCCGATGCCGTGGATGTCCCTTGCGAGCCGGTAGGGATCGGCCCGGATCATCTCGATCGCCTCCGCGCCATAGCTCTTGTAGATCCTGACGGCGCGGTTCGTACCGAGTCCGTGCGCGTGAAGGAAGAGCATGATGTCACGGACCACTTTCTGCTCCGCCCACGCATCCTTGATTCTCTGTCGACGCTCCCTTCCGATGCCCTCGACCTCCTGAAGGCGTTTGGACTGGTTCTCGATGATGTCGAAGACCTTGTCCCCGAATTTCTTCACGAGCTTGGTGGCATAGACCGGGCCGATCCCCTTGATCATGCCGCTGCCGAGGTATTTCTCGATCCCCTCTAGCGAAGTGGGGGGCTGGGTCTTGAGCTTATGGGCCTTGAGTTGGATCCCATGTTCCCGATCCTTTTCCCAGGTGCCCTGTGCGGTCACCCATTCGCCGGCCGCTACCGAGGGAAGTGACCCCAGGACGGCCACGGGCTCCTTGCGGCCCTGCACCTTCACCTTAAGGATGCAGAATCCCGTCTCCTCGTTGTGGAAGGTGACTCTCTCAACCTGACCGCTCAGGGCGTCATCGGGACCTCCGGGCACCGGTTCATTGTCCGGTTTCTTGCGGAAAGGTCGGCGTTTCATCGAATCTTCTTGAAGGGACGGGGATTTGGAGGATTTTGGCAACGCTTATTCAAGCACTAAAAAAAAGAAATGAAACCAACACTCCTGATCGGCCTTATTCTTCTTCCAGCTCTCGGATGCATTCAAGCAGCTGATGTCCAGGTTGTCGAAAACGGATACGGGATCGTCCGTGGACCGGGCTATGCTTTCACACTTAAGGCCCCCACAGGTTGGGTGATCGACGCGGCCAGTGGAGTGGAGCAGGGACTTCCCGCCGTTTTCTATCCGAAAGGTGCCACTTGGTCCGAGAGCCCCGCAGTCGCCTATGCCCGGGCCCGTCCCCGCATCAAACAAATCGATACCATTGAGGAGACCGTGCGGTCGGCAGTGGATGCCCTTCGTGCCCAGGGGAACCCCGATTACAGCGCCAAGTTCTTCAAGACGATCAAGATTCAGGATGGGAGGGAGGGAGCCATCTATCGGTGTAGTGGTTCCAAAACTGGGGATATCGAGGCCACGGCCTACTTCAACGAGAAGCGGACGATTGATTTCGTGACCCTGAGTTGCCGATCCGAAAAAGTCTTTGATACGGCGCTTCCTGCCTTTGAGCAACTTGTCGCCTCCTACGCCTTCCAAGCGGAAAAGATCCCGGTCGATTCCAAGAAAAAGGGATTCTTTCAGGAGGGAACTCCGAAAGAGTAAAGAACCGTTTTCTAAAGAACAAATTCCCGCCACTCGGCGGTGCGGTGAAAATCCCGGACTGTGTGAGGGGAGGTGCTTGAGAGAACCGGTCGTCTCCCGCTGCCGTAGTCGTATCTGCTGCAGCTTACCCTGATCCGATCTCCGGGGGCTCCTTCCAGAGGAACGTCGAGTCGTCCCGACCATCCCCCCTCTGTCCTCTTTGCAAGGGCCTCGAGGGGAGGGGAGGTGAAGAAATCCTCGAGTTGCCGTTCCCCTTTTCTCACTGCAATAGCCGCCGTGTCATCCGGATAGTGAAGCGCCAGAGTGAATCCATTCGGGGAGAGCTGATACTCATGGTAATTCGTGCTGCCCACCCGCTGAAAGAAGAGCTCGATCACGTCACCATGCTCCCACATTTTCTGCTGATTGGCAGTCGCGGAGCTTCCCACCTCCTCGTCAATGAAGTCGGCTTCCAAGAGCAGTCTTCCCTCTCTCCAAGAGAAAGCAGCCGTGCCGGGACGGAAATCAGCCTCTTGCTTCGGAAGCCAGGATTGAAGGAGGTCGAGTTTCATGATTCAGAGAGGCAGGAGTGAGTTCACCTTACGGGCCTGCTTGAGGTGAAGTCCAAGATGAAAGCCGAACATGCAGTGCCACTTATGGGCATCGAAGAGACCGAATACAGGATGGGGAGTCTCTACTGTCCCACGGAAATCCGGAAGAGTTGCAATCATGGAGAGGTATCCATCGACCGACTCACGGAATTCCTCGATCTGTTCCGGTCCGGATCGAAGCAATCCTTGGGGCAGAACGTCAGTCTTATGGTCGATCGGTTGCTCCGGGGTGGGATCCTCGCCACGAGACAGCTTCTCCACGTTGTGCGAGATCATGCGGTTCACAATGGCGTTGTGCTCCAGAATCTGAAAGAAGGACCAACTCCGCATCTCGGGATCGACTCCGATCATCGGGGGCACTGTTACGGAGGTGTCTCCCCATAACGATCCCATCTGCTCCGCCAGACCCAGGTAGGTCACCTTGTGGTTGCGGATAAGTTCCGTCGCATGGTCGCGCGACATCAGATAAAATCTGGTTCTGATAAAGGTCCTGATTATCGGATTGTTCATCCTCGCTGATTGTCACTTCCTGCTTTTCTGTTTTCCATATTAATTCTTCGATACCATCGCCATGACCATTAAATGACTATCAAGGAACCTGACTTCATTGATCTTCCCACTCCGACAGGAGCGATGCGCGTGCATCGGTTTCTCCCACTGGAGGGGGACTGGCCCTCTGTCATCCTCTATTCCGAAATTTACCAGATGACCGGACCGATCTCCCGGCTTGCTGCTCGTCTTGCCTGTGAGGGATTCGAGGTCCTCGTTCCCGAGGTCTATCACGAGTATGAGGCTCCGGGCACTGTTCTCTGCTATGACATGGAGGGGACGGATCGCGGGAATACCCTTAAGTTTGAGAAGCCGATTGCCGCCTTTGATTCCGATGCCAAAGCCTTGATCGATTCCCTCTTGGCGCGCCCGGAGTCTCGCTGGAAGGGTGTCGGCACGATCGGCTTCTGCCTCGGCGGCCATCTCGCTTTCCGGGCAGCCCTCGATTCCAGGGTTCAGGCCTCGGCCTGCTGGTTTCCCACCGATCTCCACTCGGCCACGCTCGGCAAGGGAAAGTGCGATGACACGCTCGCTCGGAGCGGAGAGATTGATGCTGAGTTGCTGATGATCTTCGGGCGTCAGGATCCTCATGTCCCCGCCGAGGGGCGCCGTAAGATTTACGAATATCTCACCGAAAAGGGGAGGGACTTCACCTGGCACGAGTTCAACACGGCCCATGCCTTTGCAAGGGATGAGGGGCTGCGGTATGATGCGGCGGCAACGAGAATCGGTTGGGA
>CAIKFI010000121.1 GCA_903826635.1 uncultured Spartobacteria bacterium
CCACGTATTGGTGGCGGCCACACTATTTGAAAGGTATTGAGTGGCTGCCTGAGCGCTCTGGCCTGTTAACAACACTGCCAGCACGATCAAGGCGGTGAGTGATGAGGTGCACGCGGCACTACTCACCCATTTGTCACTCTGAGCGCTCTTGTTATCGAGTGCTCTACAGTTAGCTATAAATTTTATAATCGTTACCATCGTGGCAGACTTCTCTTTGTCAAATTTTTGTTCGATTAAGTTTTTAGCTCGGATTTGAAGAAGTGCATTTTTTGCTAGTTTGGAAAAGATTCTTGAGCAGCCCTAGATTTTCACCAAGGTACGCTATGATGTCATTCTTAATGTGACGAATCAGGCAGATTTCATCACGAATCAGGCAGATTTTATCACGAATCGGGCAGCCTCTCTCTGTGAATAACTCCCCAAAGTGCATTTTTCCTCCGCCTACTCCTTTTTACCCGTTTGATCTCCAGACTTTTTCTCAGTTCGTTCTCCGCGATTATCGGCAACTAAGACTCGCCCTGGATATCCTGATCGGATATCTGCCTCCTTGTGATTCATGACACCAAATTTCAAGGATCGAAGGAAAATCCCATCCGCTCGGGTGGAACTCACTCTCTCCCTCAATTCAGACAGGCAGCAAAACACTTAGGCCGTTACAAGGCCCTCTCTGTAACGTATCTCCTTCTCTTCTGGATGGGGATTACCATTGCCTCAACGTTGGCAATGCAAAACCTTACCCCATCTGTTTCGTTGGTCCACTTTGCCATCTTAAGATTCCTATCAGGGATTTTGTTCACGGGGCCTCTCTGGTGGATCTACACGAGGCCATGGTTCGATCAACTCAAAATTGCGCAAAAGATCCTGATCTTAACGATCGCCTGTGCCGGCAGTTCCTTTTTGGAACAGAATTTCTTAGAAAGAATGGGAGGCCCCTCTTCGTTCTCCCATCTCATGGACGACAGGGGCTTCATTGTAATCAATCTCCTCCCCCTACGTTTTCTTATGTATTCCATGTGGAGCATAGGGTTTCTATCCATCAGGATGATCACGCACTTTTACCGACTGCAGATCAGTCTTTCCATAGCCGAGTCTGCCGCGCAGAACTATCAACTCAGACATCTCCAGTCGCAGATGAATCCTCACTTTCTCTTCAATGCGCTGAATGTGATCCTGGCCCAAAAGGATAATCCCAGCGATGTGGAATTGATCACCTACAACCTCGCGGCTTACCTGAGGAATAGCATGAACGAGTTTAGAGATGAGGAACCCCTTTCTAAGGAACTCAACAACCTGCAGCACTACCTGATCATCCAGCAGTGCAGGTTTGGAGAGAATCTGAAATTTCGGGTCAAGTGCGAACTGAATGCTCGGAACGTCCTAATACCGCCGGTCCTGATCCAACCGCTGATCGAAAACGCCATCCATTACGGATATTCGACCTGCAAAAAACCTCTCCGAGTCGAAACGGATGCCTCGATCACGGGAGAGTTCCTCAAGATCACAGTCTCCAACAACGGACGTTGGGTGAAACCGGATCCCAAGCGCTCCCCGAACACAGGACTCAGCAATCTTAGAACACGACTCCAATTACTTCACGGGAATAAAGCCGATTTGGAGGTCATGAAGGAACCTGATATGGTCAGGATTGTGGTGACAATTCCCATTACCCGAGCTAAGAGTGGCCAATCCATAATCCCCGATTCCTGAACCTTGACCGCTTAGCTAAGGGATCCTGCGGATCGCCCTCGAAAAACAATACCATGTTTTCCACGCTTCTTGTCGATGATGAGCCATCGGCCAACAAATTGATGAGAAATCTTCTCTCGGCTCATCCCGATTTCAGGGTCATCGACTCCGTGGAGAGCGTCTCCGAAGCGAGGAGCGTGCTTAAATCGGTGACTCCGGGCGTTATCTTTCTGGACGTGGAAATGCCGAAGAAATCCGGATTGCAACTTCTGGGTGATCTTAAACCAGAAACCCTAGTCGTCTTTGTTACGGCGAATGAGAACTATGCCTTGCAGGCCTTCGAGGCCGGTGCTTTGGATTATCTTGTGAAACCGGTCTCACCCGAGCGACTGGAGATCGCTATTTCACGGATCAAGCGTATCAAGGCCCCGGAATCAACGTCCCCCAACGAAAATCCTCAGGAGGAGGCCTTGGTTGTGAGTCCCAAGATGGATTCCATCCACCTTTCCTCAAAGCGTTACGGAAAATCGGTGATCCTGAAAGTGTCCGATATCGTCTGGGTCGAGGGGGCTCAGAATTACACCCATGTTCAACTCTTGAGCGCCCAGGCCACCGAGATCCACAGAAGACGTCTCATGGAATGGGAGGGCCTCCTGAAATCCAATCTTTTCAAGAAGCTGGATCGTTCTGTGATTGTCCAGGTCTCCCTCATCAGTTCCACCGAGTGGATTAGCAGGGACGAGACCGTGGTCTCCTTCCATAACACCAAAGCGAGACTCTCCATCGGCAGGGCCGCCTCCCAAAAACTCAAGGATATTTTCCAGGAGTTCGGGATGTGATCACTCCCTTGACTGGATTCGTTTCCTTGATTTCCTCTTGGACACCCCCTCTGGCTCGGACGAACTATCTGGATGAGTGATCTCCCGACAGGTTCATCCGCCTCGGATGCCATCAATCACCTCGCTGAGGGTCGCCATGACGAATCCCGGGAACCCAGAAGTTCCACAGGTTTCCCCCTATCGCTGATCCTTGTTTCGCTGGCAGCATGGTTTCTCGTCATTAAGATCCTCTGGAGGGATTGGAGTGCCGACCAGCAGTATAGCTATGGATTTTTGGTCCCTCTCCTGATGTTGGGACTGTTTTTGAAGCGCTGGTCGATCCTCCCAGCCCGGGATACCCCCTCCAAGGAGGGTTCTGTGATCGCCGGTCTCACAGCGTCGCTCTCAGTGCTCCTTCTCTGCCTTGTCACTCCCATGTCAGAAGCCAACCCTGACTGGCGACCTCTCGGCGCCCTCGCCTCGATCAGTGTGGTGGCCTTCTCGCTTGGTTTGATTTATCTGCAGGGGGGGAAGTCATGGCTCTACCACCTTGCCTTTCCCGTTCTCTTTTTTCTGGTCTCGGTGCCCTGGCCTCGGAACTTCGAGCAATCGGTCATGTCAACCCTCGTGTCGTGGAACTCGCTGACAACGATCGAAATCCTCCACTGGCTCGGTTACGAGGCAATGCAACAGGGGAACCTGATCATGATCCCTGCCGGGATCCTAGGGATCGATGAGGCCTGCAGTGGAATCCGATCTCTTCAGAGCGGCATGATGGTAGCGCTCTTCTTCGGCGAGATCTTTAGTCTGCAACTCTTGAGGCGCGTCGTGCTTCTCGTCATCGCACTACTTGCGGCACTTCTCGGCAATATTGCACGAAGCGCGCTTCTTGCTGTCATCGCCACCAAACACGGGCTCGCCTCCGTCGAGTCATGGCACGATCCCGCTGGGTTGATGATCCTCCTGCTGACCGTGGGCGCCGTGATCTCGTGTGCCTTGATCTGGAAAAATACGGTCAATGCCCGGAAGTTGGCACTTGCACCCTCCCGGGTCTATTCTCCCTATAATCCTTTTGGCAGATTCTGGGAACTTTCCCTCCTGCTCTTGCTGATGGCATCCTTCACGGGTACCGAGTGGTGGTTCTTCTCCCACGAGACGCCCGTAATCGTGAGTCCTCTAGGGGAATGGGATCTGACCCCCCGTTCCGGACCCGGGATCGCCTCCGTCGGTATTGCCCCGAGGACCCGTGAACTGCTCTTCAACCCACAAGGTTTCTCTGAGAAATGGATCACGCCCCTCGGTGAGCATGGCCAGGTTTTCTACTTCCGCTGGCCTGCAGGACGCACGGCCGTGCAGGTTGTGCAATTCATGCACAACCCGAAGGCATGCCTCTCGAGCATCGGGATGAAACTCCGTCAAAACCTTCCCCCTGTCACCGTGATGGTTCATGGAACACCCGTTGTCTTCACCGCCTGGCTTTTCGAAAGCGGAGGCAAACCCGTCCGTGTCTATAACTCCATGATGCTGGAGGGATTGAAAGATGGGGACGGCACCATCATGGTTCAGGACGATTCCCTCCAAAGTCGTCTTAGGAACCTTGCAAGAGGCATCCGCAATCGCGGTCAGAGATTGATTGAAATCGCTTTATGGAATATCCACGATGAGGAATCTGCACGCAAGGCTCTGGAGTCTTATCTCTCTCAGTCGGTTATGTCACGAACGTCTCCTCCAAAGCAGGATAGAACAACGCTCAGGAACCCACTTCCTTCCAACCGATGACCTCCAAGACAGAACCAGACCATTCCGAACCGGATCCCCGATCAGAGGAGGAACTTCCCAACCGGGAACCTGAGATCACTCTCTCTTACGAGGGACCCAAATCATGGATCTCCGAGCCCAAGAATCTCCGAATCATTGTATGGGGCCTGATCATCCTGGCCCTCTTTTTAGCGATGCCGTCCGCCTATCGGGCCTTGAAGAGTTGGCGTGCCACTCAACTCGCCGGGGAAGCCAATGCCGCCTTCATTCTTGGTGATACGGCCACCGGATTGCCTCTCTTGAAACAGGCCATGACTCTCTCCTTGGGAACCCCCGCAGTCCTTCATGCCGCACAACTCCACAATGCCGGTGCGGGTGACAAGACCTCCTTAGAGGCCGTCCTCTCCAGACTACACTCCGGAACCTGGAGTCCTGCCGAATTGCTAGAACTCGCCAAGATCACGGCGCATAAGGGCGATCTGAAAACAGCTTCGGAGGCCCTCTCCCTCCTTCCCAAAGATCTATCCGCCAACGAATCTATCGCCCAGATCCTGGTTGAGGCCGCCATGAAGACCAGCCAGGGAAAGGGAAATGAAGGAGCCGATCTCTGCCTAGCCAAAGCCGCAGGACTCGAGGGTGTCAGGGCGGCCTATCTGAAAAACCAGGCGGCTGTCAGCCTGCTCTCGCTCAACCAACTCGAGGCAACCCAACAGGCCTTCACGATTCTAGATTCGGTTCTTACGGAGGATAATGCCGCCTCCCTCCCGGCATGGAAGATAATCGCCGAGACGCTACTCTCTTCGCCAAAAGAGGTCGTTAGCAAACTTCCCGTGAAGGAGTCCCTGAAATTCTCGGAACAGCCAAGATTTCTCAAAGAAGCGTCGCCTCAAGATCAACTCATGCTGGCCGATCTGAAAATCCTGTCGGATCCGTCCCGGAAAGATGCCGTGATCAAGGACCTTACAGCCAACTACTCCAACGCCGACCGTGAGCAGATGCTTAATGTGGCGAGATGGCTTAATGCGCGTGGAAACTATGCCCGTACCGTCGAGTATGCCGGACCCGAGAGACCCCGAAACGACACGCATTGGCTTCTGGTGGTACTCGACGCACAGTTCTCCCAGAGTCACTGGAAGGAAGTCTCGGACATGCTTGAGTCACCCTCCAGCACGGGCATTCCCGACGCCGTAAAGTCTCTATTCAAAGCTAGGATTGCTACCATTCTGGGCAACCAGACAGACGCCGAAGATGCCTGGAAAAGCGTCCGCTCCCTTCTTCCTCTTGAAAAACCTGAGACCCTAGCCTACATCGCAGAATATGAAGAGAGGATCGGATCCACGGATCAAGAGATAAAGACGATGAGGGAGATGGCAGGGCGTAACGAGACCAGAAAGGAGGCTCTCATCAAATTGATCCTGCTCCAACCCGTAACAACTCCCGCTTCCAAGATGATTCCACTATATGTCGACCTGATACAATCCGCTCCTGAATTCTCGGTGGCTGTGGGTGATCTTGCCTATCTGCGCTTGCTGAGCGGGGAGGATATCCAGGGCTCGGCAAAGACCTCACAAGAACTCCTGAAAGCGGATCCCATGAACCTTGCCAGAATCAGTGCCGCGGCCCTTGCCCTCCTGAGACAGGGTGATGCACAAGGGGCCTTGCACCTCTACGAGGGCAAATCGATCGACTGGGCAAAAGCTCCGCAACCTTGGAGGGCCGTTCATTATGCCGTGCTGGCGGGGACCGGTGATCCCTCGGCAGAGTCCGTCAAGGGAACGATTACTACGTCCAAGCTGAGAACGGAAGAGAAGGACCTATTGAGCCCCCCCACAAACAAAACAGGATTGTAAAAATCCGAGCGAGGGTGTCGTGACAAGGGATTGGGTCGGCGTTTTCAGGACACCCATTTGCTCCATTCCCGCCTCCTAAAACTCCGTAGCATCCGAAAGGAAAAGTTCTTCACCCATCTCAAAGAATGTGAGTGGCGTTGGAACCACAGACATCGTAAAATCTGCCTCATCCTACTCAAACATCTCCGCAAGTACCCTCTCTCAACTACATAAGACCCTCATGGATTAGATTACGGTCTGAGAGTTACTGATTTTTTAGAACCAATACTGAATCTTTAACTAAGAATTTTTAAACGAATTAGGCAAAATTCCTTCTGCGGATGCCAGGAAGTGCCCCATTCCCCTCTCTGTGTTCAAGTATTTCATTGAGCGTTCGATCATTTTGCTGCTCCCCTCTAGCTCCCCCGAATTCTTGAAAGACTCCAGAATGATATCGACAAGGCTCTCATGGTCTCCCGGCTCGATGACTGCTCCGACCTTCAGCTCCCGAATGACGCAGGCCACTTCGGAAGTTGCAGGTCCAACAAAGAGGCAGGGACGACCCGCCGCTAAAACTCCGTAGAGTTTGCTCGGAACAACCAGACCCGTCATCTCCAACTTCATGGTCACAAGGTGGAGATCGGCGGCCGCCAAACTCGTGGAGAGAGACTCCTCGGCTTGGGATGGTAGGAATCGGACATTGCTTAAATCGAGCCTCTGCACCTCGTTCCGAAGCCAAGACTCCATCGGTCCACTTCCAACAAAGAGAAAAAGGATCGTCGAGAACCCCTTTTCCTGAATTGAGCGGGCAGCTTCCAACGTTGTGGAAAAATCATGCGCCCTGCCCATGTTCCCCGAATACATCACCAGAAACGAATCACCCAACCCGTGCCTCTCGCGGAACTCATTGGGAAGACGGGGAGCGGGACGGATCTCCTGCTCGATGCCGATATTCGGAACCACCCTGATCCTGGAGGGATCGATCCCCCTTTCACGCAGTTTCCCGGCCATGCATCGACCGACCGCAACGACAAGATCATGGCTCTTGAGCGAGAGAGTGGAGAGTCCTCTCAGGATGCCCGCCAAGGCGCTCCCTTTGGGAAACACTCCCACCTCTTCAGCCACCTCAGGGTAGAGATCCTGCGCCCAGTGAATCAGACGAGATCCCTTCATCAGTTTCAAAAACGGCCCGATGACCAGTAGCATCGGGGGGTCGGTCTTGGTGACGACGAGATCAGAGCGAGGGAGCAGGAGGGCGCGCAAAAAGAGCGATGGGATCATCAGGGCATAGCCGGCAGCACGAAGGAGGAGGTTGGTCTTGGAGAAGGGAACTCCCGCACGAATGACCGTCACATTGTCCCTGATCTGGGTTCCTGAAGGTGAACCCGGTCCCGCAGTGGCCAGAATACGAACCTCCCATCCTGCCTCCGAAAAGCCTTTGGCCACCAATTCCAAGACACGTCCGGTGGCCCCGGAATCAGGGGGGTAGACCCTGTTGATAAAGAGAATGGATGGCATGATGGCAAAGGAAAACTTGTCCAGGGACGAGTGTCGAGCGTCGAGAGTTTTTTGCCACAGCAGCCTCCGGCTTTGCCAGGAATGGAAGAGGTCGGAGGACGAGTTGCGACAATTTTTTGATTGTTTAATGATGATTGTTCCGTCCTGAGGTTTTCAGTGTTCACCAATCAGCCATCAAAGGTGGGCGGGCGCATGCTCAAGCCCTCTGCCCTCATACTTCATCATTCATCATTCATAATTTTCCGCGCCATCCTGTTCCTCTTGTGGCTACTTCGCACTCCCGCTTGCCGGATTCACTCCGTAGAGCAGCCAGTATTCAAGGGTCTTCAGCAACTCAACGAGCGCAAACCTGTTCACATCCCCAAGTCCCTCCGGGCGATTCCACCAACCGATCGAGGCTGGGGTGATGCCGAAGTTCACACCCGGGATGACCTTGCGGAAGGTGGCTAGGGCGCGACGTGTGTGGAAGGGGGAGGTCACCAGAAGCGCAGACTTCACATGGCAGGTGGAGAGCATCGGTTTCAAAAAAAGGACATTGGTGAAGGTCGAGAAGGCGGAGGGCTCCACGGTGATCGCTGAGGCAGGCACCCCAGACTCAAGGAGCACACGCCTGTTCTGCTCGGCATCCCCTATTCCCGTGACGAAAACCCTCGGGGCAACCCCGGCGGCATAGAGCCTTGCTGCCTCTTTGGGACGAGCCAGCGGCTCCCCTCCGAGAACGATGAGGGCATCCGCATGATCCATCGGAACGGAGACCACAAGCCATCGATTCCAGAGTCTCTTGAAGGATTCACTACGGGAGACCAAAAGGGTCGTTGTCAGTGCAGCAACGATCAGGAGAGCAAGAGCGAGAAGGATCCTCTTCATGGGAAGGTGCCTTGAACAAAGAAGTGAACCTGAGACCGTGCAGACCTAAGCACGGGTGCCGGAGGCACGGGGCAAGGCGGGATTGCCTGAGAGGATCTGGCCGGGTTGGGAACTTCGCATCACGACAGCCCCTGCCGCACAGAGCGTTCCGTTGGCCAGATTAACTCCGGGACCAATGAAGACATTGGCGGCAACCCAGCACCCGATGCCGATTGTGATCGGTTTTGTGACCAGATCGAAGTTTTCCTTCCGGAAATCATGGGATCCCGTGCAGAGAAAAGCCCGCTGAGAGATGCAGACGTGGGAAGCGATAGTAACGGGAGCCAGACTCAGGATCAGCACCTCATCCCCGATCCAGACATGGTCGCCAATTTTTAATTTCCAGGGAAAGGTAATATTGACCCTCGACCTGATGACCACACCCCGCCCGATATCTGCACCGAACATCCTGAGCAACGAAACCTTGATCGCTGAGGGAACAGGAAACCAAGGGGCGAAGAAGAGAGAGCGAATAACCCACCAGAGAGCCTCCTTACGGGAAGAGATCCCCCGGGAAAACCCGGAGTTGTCAAATAGATCAAGCCTCATGCTGGGGTTTTCACATTGGGGGGAAGCAATCCAGGACTCTCTTTTTTTTCTTCGGTTTCAGGTGCCTCCTCATCGGACATCAGCATTTCCGGAGTGTTTTTGTTGATCCAGAGAAGCAGGAGCCAAGCAAAGAGAAAAGGGTAGATGATCAGGAGCGTGATGTCCCGACCCATGTTATAGGTCAGCACCAAGCCGATGGAATAGAGAAGAAGATTTCCCAACTTCTGTCCTTGGAGATCCTGCCGGGCCAGCACGGCCACCCAAAGTCCCATGAGGGCGGCCGCTGCGATCGGACCGAATAGATACCCGAAGTTCACGATCCCCTGGCCGATCATGCCGGTGGAGACCGTGCAGGCAACCCCTCCTTGGGAGGAATCCTGATTGCCGTAGGTCACTCCCCTCGCGATGGCGTAGTCGATGCCGATGAGGGGCTTATTCGGCCAGAGGAACCTTGGGACCGGATTGACCAACTCGGCAAAGTAACGTTGTCCAAAGTTCGGGTGGTAGGATCCATTATCGATGAAGAAGTTCACGTTGCACAACTCCTCGAACATATTAAACCCGAGGTGCTTTCGATCCTTCATTTCATTCTTGTACTCATTCATTTTTCCCTGAGCAAATAGGGCGGCAATACCTCCCTGATCCCGCATATCAATCACGAACTTGAACCATCCCTCCATCAGGACAAAGCCAACGACGACCACGATCAACCTGAGCACCAACCCCTTCATTCGAAGGGCTACCAACGCCATCAACCCCGGGACCAACACCGCAAGCATGTAACTGCGAGTGCGGTCAAAGAGGAAAAACGGGGTCGCCAAAAAGAAGCCCAATCCGCCAAGAATCAAGGACCTGGGTCGTTTTGCCAGGGCAAAAACAACCCCCAGCAGGGCGTTCAGCATGATTTGAAGATAGATCGCTAACGCCAGCAGAAAGTCTAAACCTGAACCGATCCTCCCTCTGTCCCACGGCGATGCTTTTTCACCCAGGTAGGGAAAGAAGAGACCGATGAAGTCAAAATTGGTGCGCATCAATCCAATAAAGGAGAGCGCGCAAAAGGCAATGAAGACGACGTAAGTGAGTTTATCGACCTGATCCTGAAAATAAGGTGTGTCCAGTTCATGACTCTCCATCATGCGGAAAATGGTGCTTTTTTTATGCAGATAATCCGCATTGAGCTTGTTGTGGATGGCAGGGGTCAAGACGCCTAGACTCACAAGGAAGAGGAGCACCTCCATCCAGGCATGATCAAGCACCTCGGGAGTAAACCTGCGCGCATACGTCTCGTATCCGTTGTAGATGGGGTCTAGTAGATACCAGACTGCCGCAGTTCCGACGACGGCAATCATGGGGACCCCCCACCCGTCATGGCGCTTGGACCATGCAAAGTAGAAAAGCCCCAACGAGACGGCCACACAGAGGTAATACCAGAGGGGATAGGCTGTTGTGGAGTTACTCACAAGTGGAAGATCAGGCGGAATAAATGGCTAGCAAGTCAATAAACTTCCGACTTTCGGAATCTCATTGAAATCAGTCACTGAAAACGAAGGGTCGCCGCGGAGTCCCGTCGACCTAGCATCCAACCATAGACGTCCCTCATCTGTTCGGCCACAGAATCCCAAGTAAAGCGTTCCAACACGAGTTTCTCGCCCTTGGAACCCATGTCACGAAGGTCCTGATCGCTCATGCTGAATAGGGTGTTCAACCCTCCTGTGATTGCCTCCACATCGGTCTTGATTGGGATCACGGCATGGGCCGCTTCCCCCTCGGGCAGATTGCACTCGGGGGTGATGAGTGTGGGGATCCCGTAAGACCAGGCTTCAAGGACCGACATGGGAAGGCCCTCGCTGAAGGAGGAGAGAATAAATGCATCGGTATTTTCGAGTAGCCTCTTTTTTTCCTCCTTGAAAGCCGGCCCGTAAAAGATGACCTCTGCATCGGTTCTTTCACTCCCCTTGAGATGGTTGTGGATCTTGTGGATAAAGCTCAGCCCAATCTCCTCACAGAGTTGCATAAGCGCCGCCTCATGCCCTTCCTGATCCCATCCTGCAATGACAAATTGCCAAGCCTTACCACCGGTGGATGGACTCGCATCGAGGGCCTTCTTGAAGGCTCTCAAGCCATTGAGCAGACCTTTCTTGGGATGGATTCTTCCTAAGAAGAGGAGAGTTTTTTTACCGTTCTCTTGGCCTTTTGGCATTTGTTTTTCGCATTGGACTCCTTTGGGCATCTTGATTCCGTTAGGAATGATGCAGATCGGTTGTCTCAAACCAAGCAGACGCATGGAATTTGCCTCGGACTCACAGAGAGCTCTCAGGCACATGGCTCCCTGAAGATGCTTTTTTTCAAAAATATGATAGGCAACAATCTTTTTGAAACGAGAATTGTTCATGGCCCATGGATCAAGCATTCCGTGCGGAGAAATGATGTAAGGAATACTCTTTTGACTGCAATAGGAATGAGTCAACACGCTCGGATAGGTCCAGAGACCGTGCGTGTGCATTATATCAGGTTTTATGTTTTCCAAGTCCCGAGCAAAATATTTTGAATAGCCGAACTGCTTGTTGAACTTGGGATGGTAAGCTCTTACGGCAATTGGATACCATGCAACCAAGTCGACATACGAATGATCGTCCAAATTCCCAAAAATCGAGACATTCACTTTGTGTTTTTTCTGAGCCTTTACAAGACTGCGGACGCTTTCATAGAGTCCCCCCGCATTTCGGGAGAGGCTTGTGGTGAAATTGACGCAATTGATCATCGTTTGAGTGAAAGTTGGACTAAAGGAGATAACAAGAACACAGGCAGAGTGCGGAGGGGCGCCTGAGCTTTTCCGATTGCAGAGATTAGTCCCCCTGCAAAACGTTCGGGGCCCCAAGCCTCGATAATCTGGAGGCTTTTAAGACCCATCGCTTCCCGCTCATCTTTCCCGGAAGAGATCCTCAACATCAACTCGGCCAATCTCCCCTCATCGGTGGGATCGAAGGTCCAACCGTTCCCTCCCTCCTCCACAAGGTCTGCCGCGCATCCGCATCGGTTGCTTACGATGACGGGAAGTCCCGAGGCCATGGCTTCATTGACAACAAGACCCCATTGTTCCGTCGTGCTCGCATGAATGAAGGCCCCCGCTCCCGCATAAAAACCTGGCAATTCGGCATATTGCTTGAAGCCAGGCATCCGGAGGCACTCCTGCAGGTCAAGCTCGGAACGAAGTTTTTCCAGTTCCAGCCGAAGCTCCCCATCCCCGAGCAAAACAAGATCCCAGGAAGAATCTGGTGTCACGGGTCGAGAGTCTAGGGTCGAGGGTGCGAGCTTCTTGCGATAGGTCGCATATGCTCGGATCAGGCGAGGCAGGTTCTTCTTTTCGATGAATCGTGCGGACGCCAAAAAATAGGGCCGAGCCGGGACTTTTTCGCCCTCCTCCCTCGACTCTAGACCCTCCACGCTAGATCTCACACCCTCTGAGAAGAAGCTGTTATCCACGGCATCATAACCGAGAAAGACACGATCCCCAGGGAAGCCCAATCTCTCCATGTAGGACTTGTGCGGTGTACCACCAACGAGTGCTGCCGAAAAATTCGAGACGATCAGGCCCTTGATCCACTCTTTGACCGCGGACCGCTTCTCATCCCAGGCGGTGGACTCGGACATGACAATGGCCGGGACTCGATGACGAACACACCAAAGAAGAGAGAGCAGAGCTCCCCTAGATCCCCATCCGGGCACAACGACCACATCGGGTCGTAAGTCCTTGAAAATCGTTTCGATCCGTGAGGAAAACTCCCGGTTGTCAAGGGCCCTGCTGGAGCCCTGTTGGTTGAGGACGACCCGCTTCAATCCGGAAGCCTCGGAGGCAACCCAATCATATTCCGCGCTGGATGAGCCGAATTCCACAGCTAGAACGTCGCACCGGTCAGAAGCCGCTTTGAGACGGGCCAGATGGTATGGACCGAAATTATCGAAGAGGATGGCGACCTTCACGCGGATAGGAGCTAACAGAGTTGCAAGACAGGAGTCGAGTGCCGAGAGCTCTTGAGAAAGAGTTTTTACTGCTCTAAAAACAACTTCCGCTCAATCCCTTCAAGATGTTTGCCCAATCCGGCAAGGCTGAATTCAGCCACCTTAATCTTTGCAGCAACACTCATGGCCCCCAGCCTACCAGGATCCTGAATCAGCAACTGGAATGCTTCCGCCAGAGCATTGGCATCCGATGCCGGGACGATCAGACCATCCACTCCATCTGACACCACCTCCCCGCAGTTCGGCGTAGCGATCACTGGCAGACCATGCGCCATCGCCTCGAGCTGGGTCAGGGCAAATCCATCCGAGAGAGTCGGTAGGACAAAGAGATCAGACGAGCGGTAGAACTCGTCCGTCCGATCCCGACTCACCAGCCCATGGAAAGTCATGTTCGACGGAGCCGAGGCGACAGCCTCATCAGAGATCCCAATCGAACCCACGATATCAAAGTGAATCGCCTCATTCCTCAGAAGCATCGCCGCCTCGATTAGGTATTGGATGCCTTTGCGCAAGATTACCTGGCCGAGGAACAAAACGCGAAGAGGGCGTTTTGGGGAGAAGAAGGAAACTTGAGACCTGAAACTTGAAATGAAGCCCTCGTCTTTCGTCCCTCGTCCCTCTACTGGCGGCACTTCATAGGCCAAAGGCACAATCACGATCTTATCAGCGGGGACCCCTTGACGCTTCAACGCCTGCATCGTCCATTCGGAATTCACCATGACGAGATCGGCGACAGCCCATTCCTCCTCGCGGCGCTCGATATAGGACTCAGGAACTTCCGCAGAATGCCTGGCCCATCCGGGCCAACGTGTCTCCTCCTCCTTCACCAGTTCGACCTCATAGCGGGCCGGATCCATCTGGCAGACGATCGTCTTCCCTCCCCGCGCCTTCACCCGTCGGGCGGGCTCCAAAAAACCGGTGTCGTAACTGAAGAAGATTGATCCCCCATCGAGCATCGAGGGTCGAGCATCGAGGGCTTGCACAACACGCCGTCCGAACTCCTCGCCGATCCGGAGAAATTCCTCATAAGGATTGGATGATTTTTTACGTCCCAGTGAGTTTTTGAGGACATCGAGGTTAAACCCCTTAACCAGAGCATCGGCAAGATCCCCATGATATCGGGTTGCAAGAGCGCTTTTGCCGGGAATGCGACCCGCCATCCTCCACAATTTGGAGGCCCAGAAATCCGTATAAAGCACCCCTAATTTACCGTCGCGATTAAGAACACGCGGAATGGCATAATGCTCCCTCGCCCCGATTTGCGCACAGATCCAATTCATGGAAAAAGTTTCTAGAGTCGAGGGACTAGGGTCGAGGGATTTTCTACCGAGTCTTTTTTTTGGATTCTCTACCCGGGGATTTGCTGAAAGTCACTCAGTCCCCTTCCCTCCCCCCTCGATATCACCTTGTGTCTTCTTGTGGCTCTTGTGGCTACTCCTTCCCACTTCATAGTTCCTAATTCACACCTCATCCCTTTCCCCCTCTTATGGCTAATTCTCTTCTTCCTTTTTCTGACGTAGCTTTGCTTGCCCGGCCGTTGACCCTCTGACCTCTGACCTCTGACCTCTGACCTCTTTTGCCTCTTGTGGCTACTGCCACCTCCTCGATC